>NZ_BAOL01000045.1 GCF_000350145.1 Ilumatobacter nonamiensis YM16-303
CGCTCCGTGCGCGAACTGTTCACGAGTTGCCGGTGTCGGACTCGGGTGGCCGGAAGCGGGCTCGCTAGGTTTCGAACATGAGCGTGACAGGTCGTTGTCTGTGCGGTGAGGTCTCCTACGAGGTGACGGGCGACATCGTCGCCACCGCGGTGTGCCACTGCGACCACTGCCAGCGCCAGAGTGGCGGCGCATTCTCCGTGAACATCGTCGCCCACGCATCACAGCTGAACGTGACCGGAACGCTCGTCACCTACGGCGACCGCGGTGACGACGGTGGCGACACCGTCCACGTCGAGCGCCGGTTCTGCGGCACGTGCGGATCGCCGATCGTGTCGGAGTTGATGGGCACCGACGGCGTGATCGCCGTCAAGGCCGGAAGCCTCGACGACAAGTCGGCGGTGAAGCCGAACGTCGAAGTCTGGTGCGAGCACCGCCAGCCGTGGGTCGACCTTCCGGGCATGGACGTCTCCATCGACCGCGAGTGAGGTCGGTCGCGCCGGCGACGTTTCAGCGCTCGCTGTCCTCCGGGGCTGCGCAGTCGGGCGGGCCGCTCCCGATCCCGACCACCGTGTCACCGTCGAGTACGAACGAGACCACCCCGGTCGGAGCGGAGCCGAGCACGACGGAGATCCGGTCCTCGTCGAAGTCGTTGAGCGCCTGGTCCTCGGTGAACGCCTCCCGCAGCTCATCGCGCGTCGATCCCACGCCGATGCCCTCCGTGGTGGTCAACCCGGTCGGTTCGGCGTTCGCCGGGGGTTCGTCGTTCGGAGCGAGCTGCTCGGCGCGCTCGTCCCCGACCGCCCACGCTTCGAGGCTCTGGACCACGTCACCGTCGCTGTTCTCGTACTCCGTGAATGTCATCCGGAGATCACCCCAGCGCACCACCCGGTAGCGGCCACCCGGAGCGCGACACGCCTGATCATCGGGCGTGTCCACGAAGCCGGTGTCCGACGTCGGGTCGCCGAGCCGGTCGGACACCACGGTCACGACGTCATCGGCGGGCCGCTCGGCGAAGAGGTGCAACCCGAAGACGGTGGCGGCACCGCTGTCGATCGCCCCTTCCACCGCCGCGGGCACGGCCGTGTCCGACGAGGGCGGATCCGTGGGCGCAACGGTCGACGTGTTCGCGTCGGTGTCCGCCGTGGTCGCGTCGGTTCTCGTCGCGTCGGTCGTCGAGGCCTCGGTCGTCGGTGCCTCGGTCGCCGGAGTCGATCCGTCGGTCGTCGCCGGTGTCGCTGCGGAGTCGTCGCCCGAGCTGCAAGCGGCCACCGTTGCCGAGGCAACGAGAATCCCCGCGGATGTCCACGTTCTGATACGTCCCATGCCGGGGTCGTACCCGCCCACCACCAGCGGAAACGCCCGCCTCCAGCGTGTCGGCGTCAGGTGAAGAGGCAGATGGCCCGGAGCTCGATGCTGGATCGGGCGGGACGGCCGACCTCGACGTCGGGGTCGCGGAACGCCGAGTGGGGCGTGAACCAGGATTCGCCACGGTCGACGAGATCGGTGTCGTACGTGCGGAACGCGACGACCTCGTCGACCTGCAACTCGGGGAACGCATACCATCGGTACGGCGACGCCGCAGTCGGAGCGAGCACGGCCAAGGCGTTGAAGTCGATGCCCGAGCCGGCGTAGTCCGACACCGGGATCGGACGGGTGTCGTCCGGCGTGACGGTGCGCGCGTCGCAGAACGCGAGCGGGTTGTCCATCTTCGCCGGGCCGAGGTTGCGCCAGAACTGCAGGATCACCAGCCGGGGCGCACTCAGCACGTCGGCGGCGGTGATCCCGTTGCGTTCGAGCGCGCGTGTCGGACCGGGACGATCGGGACCGGGGTCGACGTAGGACCGACGGACCTGCTGGTCGTAGCCGACGGCGAAGTCGGAATGAACGAACGAGATCGGCGCGAGATCCTGGTGACGCTGCGCGTGCTCGGGTCCCCGTTTGATGTGGTTCGACACCAGCGCCACGTCGCAACCCGTCATCGAACGCGCCAGGTCCTCCATTTCTCGATGGTGCACGGCGACGAGGTCATCGTCGTCCCAGCTCGATGTCGAGGACGGGTGGGACACCAACTCGAAGCCGCACTCGGTCCACCCCGGCAGTTCGGCGCTCCGACCATCGAGGATGTCGAGGGTCACGGGCTCCGCAGTGAACTCGCTGCCCCGGGCCGCGAAATTCAACGTCGCCCGGCAGAACACACCGGACGTCGTCTGCACCGCATCGACCATGGCGACGACGCTACGTCACCCGCTCGATCCCGCGGGCACCGGCCGGGAGGCCGACCCGCGGATCACGCAGGCTGTCGAGTCAGCTGCGTGAGGATGTTCGTGTAGTTGTCCACCCCTTGCGCACCGGTGACGAGATGCTTGCGGTCGAAGACGACTGCGGGCACGCCGCTGATGCCCTGCTCGATCCAGAACCGCTGTTGTTCGCGGACCGCGGACGCGAAGCGTTGGTCTTCCAGCACCGCCAGCGCTTCCGCTCGGTCGAGGCCGAGTTCTCCGGCGACATCGGCCAGGACCTCCGTGTCGGACAGGTCGCGCCCATCGGTGAAGTGCGCGGTGAACAGCGCCATCTCCATGTCGTGCTTCCGTCCCTGTTCGTCGGCCCAGTACAGCAACTGGTGGGCGTTGAACGTGTTGTGCATCCGCGTGCCGTCGTCGAAACGGAAGTCGAATCCGAGCTCGGCTCCGAGTTCGGTCATCTGTTGGCGACTCTGCTCGGACTGCTCGACCGTCGAGCCGTACTTCTCCGCGATGTGTTCGTGCATGTCCTGCCCAGCGGACGACATGTCGGGGTTCAGTTCGAACGGGTGCCAGTGGATCTCGTGCTCGATCCCGGTGGCCTCGAGCGCCTGGGCCAACTGGCGGTATCCGATGATGCACCACGGGCACATCACGTCGGAGACGATGTCGATCTGGAGTGGCGTGGTCATGGGGAATTCCCTTTCAGCGGGTCGGAGGATGCAGCGGCTGACGGCCCGCTCAGCTGGCGTTGACGGCCGCCCGCTCCCAGGCGTACTTCTCGAAGGCCGGGTCGATCGGGGTCCGGGCGAAGTGGTTGGTGTAGTTCGACATCAACTTCTGGGCGGCTCCCAGGATGACCTCCAGGATGTTGGCCTGTGTGAATCCGGCGTCGAGGAAGGCCTGCGTGTCCGTCTCGTCGACGAAGCCGCGGTCGCGGATGACGTGCAACGTGAAGTCGCGGAGCGCTTCGAGCTTGGCGGTCGGCAGCGGTGTCTCGTTGCGCAGCGCGTCGGTGATCGCATCGTCGACCTTCATCATCTTGGCGATCCCGGTGTGGGCAGGCACGCAGTAGTGGCAGTTCTGTTCGACGTTGGCCGTCTGCCAGACGACGGTCTTCTCCTCGTCGGTCAGGCTGGTGGCCATGAACTGCTGATGGGCGAAGTCGTAGGTGGCGAGCAGGCCGGGCGCATCCGCCATGACGGCATGCAGGCCGGGGATCATGCCGTTGGTCTCCAAGGACTTCTCCAACAGCGGCTTGGAGTCTTCCGGAGCCGTTTCGATGGTGTGCTGAGTGAATTCGGTCATCGGTTTCCTTCGGGGGTCGAGGGGGTGATGGACCTCACCGTAGCGCTTGCTACAAAATAACCAACCCGAACCGGACCGCAGGCGACTAAATTGGAGCGCGAGATGCAGAACGATGCCGACGCCGTTGATCCGAACGCCGTCGCCCCCACGCGTCGAAGGGCGCCGGGGGGCGGTCGCAAGAAGACCTTCGACCCCGACGTCGCGTTGAACCGCGCGCTCGAACTCTTCTGGGAGCACGGATTCGCCGACACCACGACACGTCAACTCGAGGACGAGCTGGGGTTGAAGGCGTCGAGCATCTACAACGCGTTCGGCTCGAAACGCGGGCTGCTCGACGCTGCGATCGGTCAGTACCTCGACCGGCTCGACCGAGAACTGCTCGCTCCCCTGCGCAACGCGGAAGATCCACTCGACGGCCTCGACGAGTTCATCCACTCGGTGTCGATCGGGATCGACGGCGAGCATCGGTCGGGTTGCCTCGTCGTGTCGTTGTTGACCGAGAACGCCGCGCGCGACCCGGACCTGACGGCGCACACCGACGCCTACCTCGCGCTCGTGCGTCGCGAGATCACCGACGCCCTCGAACGGGCGGCGAACGACGGGATCATTCGTTCGGACACCGTGCCGGAGCGGGTCGGACTCCTCGTCGCGGTCGTGCTCGGGATCAATGCTGCGGCCCGCGGCAGACTCGGCACGGACACCGTCGACACGATGGCCGGCGCGGTGCGCGCCCAGATCAGCCGCTGGCGTCTCGACCCGGTCACGCAGTAGACGACCGGCGGTCGACCCCGTGCCCTGACGTTTCGTAGGGTGACGGAGGTGAGGACAACCTTCAGTCGTATCGCCGTGGTCAATCGGGGGGAGGCGGCAATGCGTGTGATCAACGCTGTGCGCGAACTGCGCTTCGAGCATGGCAGCGACCTGCGCACCATCGCGCTGCACACCACGGCCGAGCGGACCGCAATGTTCGCGCGCGAAGCCGACGAGACGATCTGCATCGATGCGGGCCGTCCAGCCGACGCCGGTAGCCCGTACCTCGACCTCGACGTGCTCGAACGTGCGCTGGTGGACTCGCGCGCCGACGCCGCCTGGGTCGGATGGGGGTTCGTCGCCGAACGACCCGAGTTCGCGGAGCTGTGTGACCGGTTGGGCGTCGTGTTCATCGGTCCGCGCCCCGACGTGATGCGACGCCTCGGGGACAAGATCGGGGCCAAACGCCTCGCCGAGGAATCCGATGTTCCCGTCGCCCCGTGGAGCGGGGGCGCGGTCGACTCGACCGAGGCGGCACGCGAGCATGCCGACCGCATCGGCTTTCCGTTGATGATCAAGGCGACCTCGGGCGGGGGCGGCCGCGGCATTCGACGGGTCGACGACCATGCTGGCCTCGCCGAAGCCTTCGACAGCGCCCGCGCAGAGGGAGCGAAGGCGTTCGGTGATCCCACGGTATTCATGGAGCGAGTCGTCTCCGACGCCCGCCACGTCGAGGTCCAGATCATCGGTGACACCCACGGCACGGTGTGGGCAGTCGGCGTACGGGACTGCAGCCTCCAACGCCGCAACCAGAAGGTGATCGAGGAGTCCCACTGCGTCGCGCTGACGAAGGAGCAGGACGAGGACCTGCGCGCGTCGGCCGTTCGTCTGGCGACGGCGGCCGGATACGAGAACGCGGGCACGGTGGAGTTCCTGTACCAACCCACCGAGCGGACGTTCGCCTTTCTCGAGGTGAACACTCGGCTCCAGGTGGAGCATCCGGTGACGGAGCTGACCACGGGACTCGACCTCGTGAAGCTCCAGATCCATGTCGCCGGCGGTGGCCGTCTCGACGGGTCGCCGCCGCCGAGTGTCGGCTACGCGATCGAGGCACGCCTGAACGCCGAGGATCCTCAACGCGGCTTCGCCCCTGCGCCCGGCACGATCGAGACGCTCGCGCTTCCGGTCGGTTCCGGGATCCGGGTCGACACGGGCGTCGCCGAAGGCGACGTGATTCCTCCGGAGTTCGATTCGATGATCGCCAAGATCATCGCGGTCGGCTCGGACCGGGAGGAGGCCATGTCACGCTTGCACCGGGCGCTGTCACAGATGACCGTACTCATCGGCGGCGGAACCACGAACAAGTCGTTCCTGCTCGAACTCCTCGACCGGCCCGAGGTCCGCGCCGGAGAGATCGACACGGCGTGGCTCGATCGTCTCACGAGCAGTGGAGCCCACGTGCCGACCCGTCACGCAGACGTGGCATTGATCGCTGCCGCACTCGATGCCGCCGAGATCCAAGCCGCCCTCGACCGGTCGGCGTTCTTCAACACCGCGAGTCGTGGCCGGCCGCACGTCGACACCGCCGTTGGTCAAACGGTCGAGCTGCAGCGTGACGGCGATGCCTACACCGTCGAAGTCCGCCACGTTCTGCCCGACACTTTCGAGGTCGAGGTCGACTCCAACACGCGACGCGTCGAGGTGGAGCGTCTCGACCGGGTTCGGAGTCGGCTCACCATCGGCGGCAGCATCTTCACCGTCGTCTCCACCGTCCACGACAGCGATCACCTGATCGAGATCGGCGGAGTCGACCACCGGTTCTCGCGTGACGACGCGGGCGTCGTTCGAGCTTCATCGGCAGCGCTGGTGGTCCGCGTCGATGTCGCGGTCGACGACGTCGTCTCGGCCGGAGATCGCCTCGGGGTGCTCGAGGCGATGAAGATGGAGTTGGCGATCGTCGCGCCCGTCGGCGGAAGGATCAAGGACGTCTTCTCGATGGCCAACGCGCAGGTGGTCGCCGGTGAAGCGTTGTTCCGCATCGAACCCGACGTCGATGATGCCGAGCGGCCCGCGGGACGCGAGCGGATCACCATCGACGCGCTTCCTGAGAGCGGCGATGTTCCCGGTGGCGAGTTGGTCCGTGCGTCGCTGCTCGGCTACGACGTTCCCACGTCGCGGGCCCTGGAGATCGCCGGATCGGCCGGTGCGGTCGATGCCGAGGAACTCGTCTCGATCCTGGACACCTTCGCCTCGCTCGGAGCGCTGTCTCCCGAGCGCTTGGATGCGTCGAGCGACGAGCGGGGCGGACGCGAGTACTTCCACGCGTATCTGCACTCGCTGGACGCCGAACGCGAGGGCATTCCGCCGTGGTACGTCGACCGGCTGTCGCTGGCACTCGAGCACCACGGGGTCGACTCGCTCGAATCCACCGATGCGCTCCGAGCAGCGCTGCACCGGATCTTCGTGTCGCAACGACGACGCTCGGAGCAGTCGTCGATCATCACGACGCTGCTCGAGGACCCGGCGGTCTCGCCACCGCTGCGGAACGCGCTCGATCGTGTGATCGACACGACACGTCGTCGCTCGCCGGCGATCTCCAGCCTGTCGCGCGCGGTGCGCTACCGGCTCTTCGACCGACCGCTCATCGAGCAATCCCGATCTGCGGTGTCCGCGACGATGAAACAGTTCGCCACCACCGCCATCGCGTCCGACGCCACCCGCTCACCGGAGATCGAGCGCCTGGTTGCATGCCCCCTCCCGCTCATGCCGATCCTTGCCGACGACGACGTGTTCGCCACCGCCGACAACCCGGCGCCGCTCATCGGCATCCTCCTCCAACGCTTCTACCGCATCCGCGACCTCGGGTCGGTGAGCGTCGAGTCGATCGCCGACCACGAGATCTGTCGGGCGAGCTACGAACACCGAGGACGGACCGTGCACGTCATCGCCGCCCGCACCGAGCGCGCCGGTGCCGCCGACGTGTTGGCCGCGATCTCCCGTCTGGCCGAGACGATCACCGGGCCCGACACGGCCGTCGTCGATCTGTTCGTTCCGTTGACCGGCTCCGACGCCGACACGACCGACGAACTCGCCACGAGCATGCTCGACCTGCTCGCCACCACACCGCTACCCGACGAGATCCGTCGGGTCTCGGTCGTCCCCGCCCAACCCAGCGGCGCGACCGAACTGCTGACGTTCCGTCGCGCGAACGCCGCCGGGGTTCGGCCGTACTGGATGGAGTCGTCGAAGGGAGCGTCGGCGACCGACCCGCGGGCGTTCGAGGAGGACGTGAAGTTCCGGGGGATCCACCCGATGATCGCGCGCCGGTTGCAGATGTGGCGGCTGGCCAATTTCGAGATCAGCTCGCTCCCGGCTGCCGGCGATGCCCACTTGTTCGACTGCGTCGCCCGTGACAGCCCCTCGGATCGACGACTGGTCGCCGTTGCCGAGGTCCGCGACATCACGCCGATCCGCGACGACGCCGGCAAGGTCGTCGCACTTCCGGAGATCGAGCATCTCCTGATCGGGTGCCTGGATGCGATCCGTCGCGCCCGTACCGAGTTGCCGGGCGCACACGGACTCGAGTGGAACCGCGTGATGCTGTACGTGTGGCCGGTCGTCGACCTGCCACTCGACGAGTTGGACGAGGTCGTCCGCCGCCTGACCCCACTCACCGAAGGGCTCGGCCTCGAGCAGGTCGTCGTGAGCGGACGCGTCGTGGATCCGTCGACCGGCGACGCCGTGGAGACCGTGATGCGGATCGGGTTCGAGCCGGGCCGGGGGGTCACGGTACGGATCACCGGTCCGGCAACCGAGCCGATGCAGCCCTTGAGCGACTACGACCGCAAGCTGATCGCCACCCGCCGACGCGGCCTGACCTACCCCTACGAGATCGTTCCGATGGTGATGCGCGAGGGTGGCACGTTCACCGAATACGAACTCGCCGCAGCCGAGAACGGAGACGACGACGCCGGCGTCGACCGCCTCGTGGCGACCGACCGGCCGCGAGGAACCAACCCGTCGGGCATCATCGTCGGCGTGGTGTCCACCCCCACCGACCGCTATCCCGAGGGGATGACCCGGGTGGCCGTCTTCGGCGATCCGACCAAGGCGATGGGTTCGATCACCGAAGCCGAGTGTCGACGGCTGTTGGCGGCGATCGACCTTGCGGCGGAGATGCGTGTTCCGATCGAGTGGTTCGCGTTGTCGGCCGGCGCCAAGATCGCGATGGACTCGGGCAGCGAGAACCTCGACTGGGTGGCGCGGGTCCTGCGCCGGATCGTCGAACACACGCAGGCCGGTGGCGAGATCAACGTGGTCGTTGCGGGCATCAACGTCGGGGCGCAGCCGTACTGGAATGCCGAGTCGACGATGTTGATGCACACCAAGGGCATTCTGGTGATGACCCCCGACAGCGCGATGGTGCTCACGGGGAAGCAGGCGATCGACTATTCCGGCGGGGTTTCCGCAGAGGACAACTTCGGGATCGGCGGCTACGAGCGGATCATGGGTCCCAACGGTGAGGCGCAGTACTGGGCTCCGACTCTCTCCGACGCCTGCGATCTGCTGTTCCAGCACTACGAACTCACCTATCGCGCCGGCGGGGAACGGTGGCCCCGCGTCGCCTCCACGGACGACCCGACCACTCGTGACGTCCGGCCGACGGGCCACCGGGTCGACGGTGTCGACTTCACCACGGTCGGCGACATCTTCTCCGACGAGACCAATCCCGACCGCAAGAAGCCGTTCGACATCCGCACGGTGATGCAGGCGGTGATCGACGCCGACCACGACCCGCTCGAACGGTGGCCCGAGATGGCCGACGCCGAGATGGCCGTCGTCTACGACTGCCGGTTGGGTGGGCGGGCCACGACGCTGATCGGCATGGAGTCGCGCCCACTCCCCCGCCACGGCGCGACCCCGGCCGACGGTCCGTCGCAGTGGTCGGCGGGCACCCTGTTCCCACTGTCCTCGAAGAAGGTTGCGCGAGCGATCAACGCTGCGAGCGGCGCGCGCCCCGTGGTGATGCTCGCCAACCTGTCGGGCTTCGACGGGTCGCCCGAGTCACTGCGCCGGTTGCAGCTCGAGTACGGCGCGGAGATCGGGCGGGCGATCGTGAACTTCGACGGGCCGTTCGTGCTGTGCGTGGTGTCGCGCTACCACGGCGGGGCGTTCGTGGTGTTCTCCGCCACCCTCAACGACGACATGGAGGTGCTCGCCGTCGATGGTTCGTTCGCGTCGGTGATCGGCGGCGCTCCGGCCGCTGCGGTCGTGTTCACCCGCGAGGTCGACACCCGGACCGATGACGACGAACGGATCCGCGAACTCGACTCGTCGATTGCGGCAGCTGTCGGTGACGGGTCCGGCGAGGCGGAGCGCCTGCGCGCTCAGTTGTCGACGCTGCGCGACGCCGTACGCACCGAGAAGATGGGTGAGGTCGCCGCGGAATTCGACGCGGTGCACAGCGTCGAGCGCGCCCGGGAGGTGGGTTCGGTGCACCGCATCATCGCAGCCGCCGACCTGCGCCCGGAACTCATCGCCTCCGTCGAACGAGGGATGGCCCGTCACTGAACGGCGCGACGGGCCCGTGGCTCCCGTTCACCCCAGGAGTGCGAGGTCCCGTCGGACGTAGCGAAGGTGCGCCCACTCCTCCTCGAGGATCACGCGCACGCAGTCGCCGACGGTGGGATGCCAGTCGTCCTCGCCCCACGGGTTGTCGCGCTTCTCGGCGAGCTGTTCGGGCGTGACGGTGGCCAAGAACTCGGTCACCTGCTGCTGGCGCTCGGCGCGGACTGCGAGGATCTCCTCGAACTCCGGAGCGTCAGCTCGGAAGATCGACATGTCGAAGCCCATCTCGGCCGCACCCGTGAAGATCTGGCCGATCTCGTGGAAGGGTTGCTCGACTCCCTTGATCGCGCCGTTGAGCCAGGCGTCGGTCGCCAGCACGAGGTGACGAAGCGTCTCGGCCAGCGACCACTCGTGCTCCACGTGGGCATCCACGAGTTCCGGTGGTGTGTTCGTCACCGTCGTGTCCCAGGCCGCCTGCGCCGCCACCCAACCATCGCGGAGGCCGGCCGGCGTCTGCGACGACTGCAGCTCGCGGCCGGGGAACTGCCGGTCGAGCTCCGCGTTCACGAGCGGCACCACGTCGACGCCGTTGACGACGAGGGTTCCGAAGAACAGGTCATGGCTGTCGATGTCGAGCCCGCCCACATCGACGCTGCGCATCGTCACCCCGCTGACGTCGCAGGACCTCAGCGTGGCGCCCCTGAAGTTCGTCCTGACGAACGTCGCGTTCTCGAAGTCCCGGTCACCGGAATGCGTCGCCATCCCCACATTCTGTCGCGTCGCGTTGCGTCGGCGCGGCGAGTACGCGGCGCTCGAACGCTCGACGTCGAGTGCGACACCGACGGGCTGTCGATCCGGCTCGAACAACTACCTTCGTTGCCAGCACCGCACACCACACCTGACGAGGACGCGCAATGACCACCGACATCTTCCACAACGCCCACCGCTACGGCGACATGACGGGATGGCGACAGGAGGCGGTCGAGCTCCATCACCAGGGACCCGTCCACCGGATCGAAGCCGACGGGTTCCCGCCGTTCTGGGCCGTGATCGGCCACGATGAGGTCATGGCGGTCGAGCGCCAGCCGGCACTGTTCACCAACGAACCGGTTCCGGTGCTCACGACCGACGCAGTGCTCCAGATGCGCGACGAAGGCGGTCCGCAGATCCGCACGCTGATCCACATGGACAAGCCGGATCACACCGACTATCGGCGCCTCACCAACGACTGGTTCAAGCCGGCCAACATCAACTCGATGCAGGCGCGTCTCGACGAGTTGAGCCGAGTCGCCGTCGCCAAACTCGAAGCCGCTGCGAGCAACGGGACGGGCACGATCGACTTCAACACCGAGATCGCCGTGCCGTACCCGTTGCAGGTCATCTTGTCGATTCTCGGGTTGCCCGAAGGCGACTACGAACGAATGCTCCAGCTCACCCAGGAGCTGTTCGGTGCCGAAGACCCCGACCTCCAGCGCGAAGGCGGCTCGCCGGAGGAAACCGCAGCCGTGTTGATGGACTTCTACCAGTACTTCACCGGCCTCACCGCCGACCGACAGGCGAATCCGACCGACGACCTCGCCACCTTGATCGCGAACGGCGAGATCCGCGGCGAGCCGATGCCCGACCTCGAGAAGATGGGCTACTACGTCATCGTCGCGACCGCCGGCCACGACACCACCTCCGCGTCGATGGCCGAAGGCATGGCCCAGCTCGCCCGCAACCCCGACCAGCTGCAGCTCCTGCAGGAACAGCCCGAGTTGATCGGCAACGCCGTCGAGGAGATGATCCGCATGGCGTCATCGGTCCGCCACTTCATGCGCACCGCCCAAGAAGACACCGAGGTCGGCGGGCAGACGATCAAGAAGGGCGACTGGCTGATGCTCAACTACGCCGCGGCGAACATGGATCCCGGCTACTTCGAGGACCCCACACGATTCGACGTCACCCGATCGAACGCATCCAAGCACATCGCCTTCGGCTTCGGCATCCACTTCTGCCTCGGAGCCCAACTCGCGCGCCAAGAGCTGCGGTCGCTGTTCAGCCACCTCGTGCCCAGACTCGCCAGCGCCGAACTCGAGGGGAAAGCCACCACCGGCAAGGCCACATTCGTCAGCGGCTACAAAGCCCTCCCCCTGAACTACACCCTGAACTAGAGAGACCGGGCGACGCTCGTCACGGACGCCTGATCGCCGGGCAGACCACGTTCTCGTGGCACGGCGCTTCGTGAGCCGAAGCAGGCACCCGTCCAACCCCGTGCTCAATCGCGCCGGGTTCATGTTTGTACCAGTTCGACGTACACGTCGAACGGAATCAATGGACGACGTGAGGTCACCTCCTGCCCCCGCAACCAGTAGCAACAACGACAACGCTCGATCCGGGCGTCTCCTCATCTCGGCGAACACTCGAACGTGAGGAATGGGTGCCACCAACGTCACCCTGAGGACACCCGCCGCCGCCAACGCGCCGAGCATTATGGGCTCCGCCTCGGGCGGGTAGTGCCGGTTCCAGGACGGGTCGGGCGGCGACCGGCCGGCGCCTGTATGCGCGCCCTTGATCCGGCGTTCTGGTCGACCAGCTCTCGGTGACCGTTGCCGGCGTTGGAGGCGAGCGGGGCGAGTGCGGAAAGATGCCTTCTGTCCGCGGAGCCTCTGACGGGCAGAGAGCAGGTTGATGACCCATGGGTGTACGCGCAGGACGATTCACCGCCGAGGTCGAGGGCGACTTCGTCGTGTTCCTGATCGGGATGCGCTTCAACAAACCGTGGAAGGTCCGGAAGTGGTGGCCGGTGGCAACGGCGATGCCCAGGATGTTGCGGGTGATCGACGAACACCCGGAGCTCGGCTGCCTCGGGTACCAGCAGTGGATCGGGCGGACGACGATCCTGGTCCAATATTGGCGGAGTTTCGAGGACCTCGACCACTTCGCGCGCGATTCCGACTTGCCCCACTTGGAGCCGTGGCGACAGTTCAACAAAGTGGTTCGTGACTCGGGTGATGTCGGGATCTGGCATGAGACTTTCAAAGTGCGAGCGGGGGAGTACGAAGCTGTGTACGGCAACATGCCTGCGTTCGGACTCGCAGCTGCGGCCGGCCATGTGCCGATCGGGCGCCTCAAGAACTCTGCGGCAGCCCGTATCGGTGCGAGGGACGCAGATGAGCCAGTCGTCGATCCCTACTGAGCAATCCGGTTCAGGCACAGCGCCTGCCTCCGAAGTGCCTGCTTCGTTCGAGGCGCACACGGCTGCGACCCAGTGACGCTCGTGCCGAGCAGATCGGCGCCAGTCCCATCTGTATCGACTACGGCGACACGGCTCGGCTCAGCGAAGCAAGGTTGTCGCTTGTCGCTCCCACCGCAAAGCTCGGCGTCGGCGTCGGCGTCGGCGACTGCGAAGCGGCGGTTCGGACCGGCCGAGACCTCGGCTGCTGGCTTTGACGCCTGATCCGCAGCGGACGCCAACAGATCGCGACCCCGAGGTGGTCGCACGTCAGTGGCGTGGCGTCCATCGCGGCCACCGTCGATGCGGCGTCTGAGCTCGTGCGTTGCGGTGCGCCGCTGCTTGTCGCTCGAGTTCTTCGTGGGGTTCCGGGTCAGGGGCCGTTCAGGCTCGCGTTGGCGACCGATCGACTCTGACGACGACCTTTCCGCTCGTTCGTTTGCTGCCCAGCATCGTCATCGCCGACGCGATCTCAGCGAGTGGGAACGTGCGGTCGATCACGGAGGTGAGGGCTCCCGACGACATGAGTTGTGTGAGCATTTCGAGGTCACCGGTGTTGAACTGTGCGACAAAGCTGATGACTCTCTCGCCGTGCGCTGAAGCCTTGTAGGCCCCGAGCTTCGCCAGGTGTTCGGTCGTGTCCGTGCCGAGTGCTCCGACGGAGACCATGCGCCCTGCGGGCGTGAGGTTCTTCACGTACACGTCGAATGGGCGATCTCCGACCATGTCCAGGATGAGGTCGTACGGTCCGGTGCCATCCCAGTCCTGAGCGGTGTAGTCGATCACGTCGTCGGCTCCGAGACCCCTCACCATGTCGGTATTCGTTGTGCTGCACGCCGCGGTCACGTGAGCATCGAAGGACTTGGCAATCTGCACCGCGGCAACTCCCACACCACCGGATGCACCGACGATCAGGACACGCTGGCCGGAAACGAGTCGCCCGTGGTCACGCAGCCCTTGAAGGGCGGTGAGGCCTCCGGTCGGGACGGCGGCAGCGTCGACGAATGGCACGTTCTCGGGCTTGCGGACCAGATTCCTCTCCGTGGCGATCGCGTATTCTGCGAGCGCGCCCTTCGCCGCCCCGAACACGGCATCACCGACGGTGAACCGTGCGACGTTCTTCCCGACGGCCACGACAGTGCCGGCGCAATCGGTGCCGAGTGTGTGATCGGTCGGCTCGGGGTCACCGTACGCCTGGCGGAGCATCGGAATCTTGCCTTCCATGCGATGCCAGTCGGAGGGGTTCAATCCAGCTGAGCGGACTTCGACGAGCACCTGATCGCCTTCCGGCGTCGGTGGATCAACCTCTTCCAGCGTCAAGACATGGGGAGTGCCGTAGCGGCGAGCACGAATCGCTTTCATGTCAGTTCTCCCCGCTGTCGTCTCGTCGGGTCCGGCGTTGCTGCAGTGCGGCGATCTCCTCAGGCGTCGATGACGCGTCCGAGGGTCGGTTGAGCCAAAGGACGAAGCCGTGGACGGCGATGCCGATGCTCCAGCCGAGGAGAGCCCACACTGACCACCAGGCGTCCCATTCGTCGGCGCTTCCGGCGGAGATGTTGGTGACGAGGTTCACTGCGAACATGATGAACATGCCGGTCGCAAACCCGCCGACGTGGCCGTGGAACGCTCGCCGCTGATCGGCGTACCGTCTGGCCGCTTCGTCTCGTTCGTCCGGCGATTCATCGTGGCGGCTCGGCGCTTCAGTTGGAGTGGGCATCGTTCGTCTCTTTCGTTGGCTTCGTGCTGAGGTCGGTGGGTGTGATCTTCGATCAGTGGCGGAGGCTCAGCGGGCGAGGTCCGCCGCTGAAGCGGCGGTCTCGGAACTGCGGAGCAGGACGATGCCGGTCCAGGCGAACCAGACGATGGACCCGAGGCCGAAGATCATCCCAACATCTGACAGGCCCGGGATGAGCGTGATGAGTGCGGCGACGGCGCTGATGCCGCCCAGGATGTTGAGTCCGGTCGGGAGTCGTCGAGTGCGCCAAGCGGCGACGCTGACCAGGAGGATCCAGAGGCCGCCGACGAGTTCGTTACCGCCTCCGAGACCCTCGGTGACCGTGTCGATGCTCGACCACAGCGCCTGCGCTGCTGTCGGGTCGGTCTTCTCCAGGTCGGCGACCGCCGTGATGCCGACGTTGGAGATCATTCCGGTGGCGAACATCAAGCCGGCCCAGATATAGGCGAGGACGGCGCCCACGCCGGCGAGTTGTGGGCTGACGTCGGCGAGGCGCCGGCGCAGCGCTCGAGCGAGGGGGATGATCGCGACGCCGAAGACCAAGAAGATGACGAGGTACCAGGCGAAGAGCGTGGTCTGATGGCCGACGAGGAACTCGACGGACTCACCCGGTGTCGGGTCGCCCTCGGTGTAGGCGCTCAGCGTCGTCACGAACAGGACGATGCCGAACACGAACGTGGCCGCGGCGACGAGTGCGCCGATCGCGCCCGCTCGGGACGGGGCGAGCTGGGTGTCGGTCGGGGTGTGGATGGTCGTGGTCATGGCTGCCTTTCAGGTGGGTGGGTGGGTTGCAGATGGCCCGGTTCGAGCCGAGCGAGGCTGACGATCTCGATCGCCAGTGACGTCATGTGGGTGATGACGCCATGGAGGTGAGCGACGTCACGGACCGCCCCGGTCATGCGGGTCGTTCCGTCGTCAGTGGCCTCGATTGCGAAGTCGTCTCGGAGCGCACCCAGCAGCCGAGTGCTGGCGTTGCCCTTGATGACGATCTCGTAGCGGACCGGCTCGTTCATGGCTCCACCATCGCTACCGACCGTGTGACCGGTCTTCACTCGTCGCGTGGTCTCACCCGGGTGAGATCCGGGCGTCGAAGCCAATCCGCACTGCGTCGGCGCCCATAGGCTCGGAACGTGGATGCCGACGGCGCCAACGCTCTCGTAGCGACGAAGCTGACGGCTCCCACGCTGCCGCCCCAGCTGATCGACCGGCCGCGTCTGACCGCCGTGTTGGATGCTGCGGTCGCCGATTCATCGGTTCGAGCGATCCTGGTGAGTGCGCCGGCAGGCTCCGGGAAGTCGACCTTGGTCGCCGGGTGGCAGTCGACGAGAGACGACTGCGCCTGGCTCCAAGCCGATCCCGCAGACCGGGATCCGGCCCGCTTCTGGGGTCATCTGGTCGGTGCCCTGGCCGGCCTCGTCCCCGACATCGTCGAGACGGTCGGACCCGCCGTTTCCTCCGCAGCCGGCGACGCCGGGCCGTTGCTGGAACGACTCGCGAACGTGCTCGCGAGCGGAGAGCGGGTGACCTTGGTGATCGACGACTATCACCTGGTTGTGAGCCCGGCGATCGACGACGCGATCGACGCGCTGATCGGACTGGCTCCTTCGACGTTCAGGCTGGTGCTGGTGACCCGCCTCGATCCATCGATCCGACTGTCGAGGCTGCGGGTGCGCTCTCAGCTCGTCGAGGTGCGCGCCGACGAACTGAGCTTCGCCGCGACCGAAGCGCAACTGTTGCTTCGCGACGCTGACCCGGCCGTCACGTTGGATCACGCCGAGGCGCTCTGCGAGCGCACCGAGGGATGGGCCGCCGGCCTGGTGCTCGCTGGACTGTCGCTGCGGGGCAGCGACGACCACGACGCCTTCGTGGAGGCGTTCCAGGGTGACGACCGCCTCGTGGTCGACTACCTCACCGACGAGTACCTGTCGCAGGTCGACGAAGCCGATCAAAGCCGGATGATGCGCACCGCCGTGCTCGATCGCATGTGCGGACCACTCATCGACGCCGTCTGCGGCACGAACGACGGCGCCAGATGGCTGAACGAGACCGCAGCGACCAATCAACTGCTCATCAGCCTCGACCGGACCAACACCTGGTTCCGCTATCACCACCTCCTCGGCGACGTGCTCCGCCTCGACGCCGAGCAATCGTCCATTGACCTCACCGATGCGCACCGGCAGGCCGCACGCTGGCATCACCAGGCGGGCGACGCCCACAACGCCGTCGAGCACTACCTCGCCGCAAACGAGCTGACCGCCGCCGCGGACCTCATCTACGACGAGGCCACCGACTTGATGAATCGAGGCCAACTCAGCACCGTCGCCGACCAGGTCGCCCGGCTCGGGACGCTCGCAGAAGAGCACGCCGGCGCACTCGTCGTGCAGGGGTGGATCGCACTGTTCACCGGGCACTACGCCGAGTCACACCGCTGCGTGGCACGGGCCCGCACCCTGAACCCCAACAACGATGAAGCCGCGCTCAGCGTCGCACTCGCGATCATGACCAACCTGGCGACCGGCAACGTCGACAACGCCCTCAGCGAAGCTCGCAGTGCCGACGAACCCTTCGAGTCAACCCAGGCCATGGCACTCGCCGGGGCACGCGTCTGGGCCGGCGACTTCGACGGTGCACGCCCCTTCCTCGAACAGGCCGAACGGATGGCGCCCGACGAGGGGCACCGCTATGTACAAGTCGTCGCGCCCATCTTCTCGGCGATCGGCCACATCGAATGCAACGACGCCGCCGCGGCACACGCCGAAGCTGCCCGGGCCATCGACCTCGCCGATCTCGGTCTCGGCGACCTCACCCAGACCGCACTCGCTCACAGCATCCTCGCCCGCACCACCGAGCATCCCGACGAGGCAGTCGCCGCCGCCACACACGGCGTGGAGCTCGTCAGCCGCTCACCCGAACCCATCTTGCGCGCCTACGTGTTCGCCAGCGGCGGCGACGTGCTCAGCCACCACGGCCACGACCAGGGCGCTGATCTCATCGAAGAGGCGAGACGCATCATCGACGAGTGCCCGGACCCGGGCATCGCCGGCCGATACCTCGCCCGGGTCGAGGCCCGCCACCAACTCAGCACACCCCAACCCGCCTCTCCGGGGTTCGTCGAAGACCTGACCGACCGAGAGCTCGCCGTCCTGCGATATCTCCCCTCCCCGATGTCGCAGCGCGAGATCGCCAACGAGCTCTACGTCTCGCTCAACACCGTGAAGACCCACTGCAAGGCGGTCTACCGCAAACTCGGCACCGGCGACCGCAAAGCCGCCGTCCAAGCCGCCCGCGACCACGGCCTTCTCTGACATCGCTCGGCACGACACTCGCTGGCGTCTGCGCGCCACATCGTGCGTAGGACGAAGCGTGGCGAGCACCACGCGATAATCGCAACGCACTCGACACCGCCGACCCATCCAGGTGCGGCACCTCGGAGAGCGTCCATTTGCACCAAAATGCGCGAGGCGGCGGTGATGGCATCGACGACCTGTTGTTCGCCGCGACGCGGGCGAGTGCGGCGCGTTCGAGGAGGTATTCCTCGACGGGACGCGATCAGCGATCGAGCGGGGCTTTGATGACCGGTCTGCGGGCGGCGGTCGCTGTACTGGCGGCCGTCGTAGTACGACGGGTTGGTGTCGGGCCGGCCGCGTCGGCTGGTCCAGCGCCAGGTGAGGGAGATCCGCGGTCGATCGGTTGCCGCTGGGGGGATCCCGTGGAGCCAGTCGCGCTGGCACGCCCCACCCATCACGAGCAGGTCGCCGAGGCCCGGCGTCAGCACGACGTCGCCGTCGAGCGATCCCGCCGGTGCCCGCTCAGTGACATCGGCCAACGGTCGTCGCTCGCGGAACACGAACGGGCGCCGCGCTCCCAACACGACGATCGCGATCAGCGTCTCGTCCAGCCAACGCATCTCACGATCGGAGTGCAGGCCCTGGAAGTCGTCCCCGGTGCGGTAGAGCAGCGCACCGACCCCGTCGAACCGTTGCCGGTAGCGCGCCTGGAGGTGGAGGCCGGTCTGACGGAGCAGTGGATGCCGGTCTCCCGCCAGTCCCGCTCCGAGTCGCTTCTCCGCGACGTAGCGGTCGTAGCGCAGTACCTCACCTTGCTGCCAGTCGACCGACTCGTTGAGATCGCGGAACTCCCGCTCGGGTTCGGCCACGAATCCCTCGGCGAGGTCGACCCACGATTCCACACCGAGATCGATCCGTCGGACCTCGGCGCCACGCACGATCCGCAGATCAGGACTCGATCCGACGCCGTCGTTCATCCCGCCAGTCTCCCGCGAGCGGCCCCTCGGCAGAGCACGCGAGCATCGCCCCGGACCTCTCCTCCATCCGCGCCCACTCGGTCGGCCGAACTGCGAGCGAATCCCGGAACGGAAAGAGCCACTCCGAAGAGTGGCTCTGACCTGGTGTTCTTGGCAGCCCGTACGGGATTCGAACCCGTGCCGC
>NZ_BAOL01000044.1 GCF_000350145.1 Ilumatobacter nonamiensis YM16-303
CGCCTGCTCCTGGATCGCGGTGGTCACGGCGGGGTTGTTGTGGCCGACCATCGTGGTGAGCACACCGCCGAAGAAGTCGAGGAACTTGGCGCCTTCGACGTCCCAGACCCAACTGCCGTCGCCCCGCTCGATCGAGATCGGCTCGGCGTAGTACGGCGAGAGGAACGATGGCAGGACGCGGCGGTATTGAGCCAGCAGCTCGGCATTCGATGTCATCCGTCGAACGCTACGTCATCGCGTCCGGTCACGATGGTGTGATCACCGCGCGTCCATGGAGCGAGCACGCATGGTTCCGAGTCGTGACGGGTTCGCGACCCGACGCGTCGCCGGGGCTACTGTTCGGCACGCGGAACCCGACGAAAGAGGACACATCGTGAAGGCCGAAGACGTCAAAGCACTGGTTGCTGAGCTCGTGGGCACGTTCTGGCTCGTGCTCGGCGGTTGTGGAGCCGCCGTCCTCGCCTCCGACTTCGGGCTCGGCGGCAACGGCACCAGCCTCGGCATCGGTTTCCTCGGCGTCAGCCTGGCGTTCGGTCTCACCGTGGTGACGGGTGCGTACGCACTCGGCCACGTGTCCGGCGGCCATTTCAATCCGGCGATCACGCTCGGCCTCGTCGCGGGTGGCCGGTTCGCACCCGCCAAGGCAGTCGGCTACGTCATCGCCCAGGTGGTCGGCGGGATCGTCGCCGCGGCGGTGCTCTTCGGCATCGCCAGCGGACAGGACGGCTGGGAGAAGGGGACGTTCGCGGCGAACGGATACGACGAGTTCTCACCCGGTGGTTATGGGCTCGGCGCGGCGTTCCTCGCCGAGGTCGTGCTCACCGCCGTGTTCCTCGTCGTGATCATGGGCGTGACGTCGAAGAAGGCTGCTCCGGCAATGGGCGGACTCGCGATCGGCCTCACGCTGACGTTGATCCACCTCGTCTCGATCCCGGTCACGAACACCAGCGTCAACCCGGCCCGCTCCACGTCGCAGGCGATCTTCGCCGGTGCCGACCAGCTCGCTCAGCTGTGGCTCTTCTGGGTCGCCCCGATCCTCGGTGGCGTGCTCGGTGCACTTCTCCATCGGTACCTGATCGGCGACCCTGAAGACCTGATCGACACCGTCGAACTCGCGCAAGGTGACGAGACCCTCCGCTGAGTCGCGTGGCGTTCGGTGACCGCGCGGCTGTTGTGTGTCGGTGACCTGAACGCCGACATCACCGTCGCAGCACCGAGCGGGATCGCGGACGGTTCCGACACGGCGGGAACCGTCGCGATGTCGGGCGGAGGCTCGGCAGCCAACGTTGCGGCGTGGGCGGCCGAGTGCGGCTCTCCGTCCCGATTCGTCGGCGTGGTGGGAGCCGACGCGCTCGGTGACTTTCTCGCCGACGAGTTGGCGGGGCACGGTGTCGACGTTCGCGCGATCCGGCGCGACGATGCTCCGAGTCGGGCGATCGCGGCGATCGTCGGGAGCGACGGCAACCGCTCGATGGTGTCGTCACTCGACCCCGCGACGGTGCTCGCTCCCTCCGATGTGGCCCCCACCTGGTTCGACGACATCGGCTGGCTGCACCTGACCGGTTACACGTACCTCCAACCCACTGCGCGTGGGGCGTTCACGCGGTTGGTCGAGATCGCCGCCGAGGCGGGGATCCCGTGGTCGATCGATCCCTCGTCGGCCGCGATGCTGAACGACACCGAGCAACCGAGTGACGTGCTCGCAGCGTTCAGCGGAGCGGCGGTCATGTTCCCCAGCCACGACGAGGCGGCCTGGATGACCGGGGTGGCAGAGCCGACCGCTGCAGGTGAGCGGCTGCTGGACATCGCCGACACGGTCGTCGTCACCTGCGGCGACCGGGGAGCGGTCGTCGCCCGCCGCGATCGGGCCACGTTGCACGTCGATGCTGTTCCGGCGGACCTCGTCAACACCCTCGGCTGCGGTGACGCGTTCGCCGGCGGGTTCCTGGCCGGACGACTCGCCGGCGTGGACGACGCCGACTGCGCGGCCCAGGCCGTGCGCGTCGCCGCCCGCGTCGCGTCCATCGCCACGTCCCGCTGACCGCCCTCCAGGTCGTCGTTCGATGCCGAGACTCCGCGGGGTAGCGTTCGGCGTTCCGGGCCGCATCGAGCGGTCGCCCGAAAGGCTGATGTGAACGATCTCGACATCCTCGATCTGCTGAGCGACGGCGAGCCCGTCACGCTGGAGGACGGCGAGCGGATCCTCACCGACGGGCAGTCGTCCGATCAGTTGTTCGTGCTCGTCAGCGGAGCACTCGTGGTCGAACGACACGGGGTGCGCGTGGTGCAGATGGATGCACCGGGTTCGATCGTCGGCGAGGTCGGCTTGCTGTTGGATCAACCCGCCGGCGCCGACGTCATCGCCGTCGGACCCACCGTGGTCCGGCGAATCGACGGGCTCGACGAACTGCTCGAGCATTCGCCGGAGTTCATGGCGCATCTTGCCCGCACGCTCGCGCGGCGTCTGTTCCAGGTGACGAGCTACCTCACCGATCTCGAGGTGCAGTTCGCCGACAGCGGGACGACGCTCGGTCTCGTGCCGACCGTGCTGCAGGAGATCATGGACGGTTCGGGCCAGGAACTCGACGTCGGCTCCGAACGCGAGCCCGACAGCCCGTACTGACCGGCACGCTCACAGCGGAATCGTGCCGTTGCCCTCGAACGTCCACCAGTCGACCTCGTCGGTCGTCGTGTCGACGATCAGGTGGGCAGGAATCGGGCCCGGTTGACGGCCTGCGTTCAACACGAGCGTGTCGCCGATCCGATCGTGCCACGACCCGTCGGGACGGAAGGGTGCTTCGTGCACGTGCCCGGTCAACACGATGTCGGGTTGGTGCATGTCGATCAGTCCGTTGAGGACATCGTCGCCGTAGTGCCGATGTCCGGACCACGACGTCGGTGATCGGTCCGGTGGGGAGTGGTAGACCCAGATCCACCGTCCGGGTGGCCGCGATTCGGCGGCGGCAGCGAGTTGATGTTCCAGTTCTCCGCGAGTCGCGGGGCCTTCCCACCACGCGCAGGCGGTGATCATGTCGTCGCCCGATCGGAACGAATCGCCGTCGCGAGACACCCGGTGGTCGATGCGCGACAGCCAGATCGCTGCCTTCTCGCCGTCCTCGCGGCGGCCGATCAGGTCGTGGTTGCCGGAGTTGACGATCACCTTCGTCGTCTCGGCGAGGCGTCCGAGGAACGCGACCGTGAGCGCGACCTGGGCACTCATGTCCGCTCGTCCGGCTGCGTCGAGATGGTCGCCGGCGAGGATCACCGCATCGAAGTCGGCAGCTTGGTCGGCGATCCAATCGAGCTGCGGAAGTGCGTAGTGGAGATCGGACGCGACCAGATAGCGCATCGGCGGGACGCTACCGCTCGGGCGTCGGTGGCTCGGCGACCGGGTGCCTGTCGGTCGGAACGCGAAGAGGCCCGCTCGCGCAAGGGGGAGGAACGCGGCGGGCGACTTCTGCGGGGCGACGAACCGAGGGGTGCGCACCCGTTGGATCCGACGCTACGAGTGCGAAGGAATCCCCGACGTGTCGTCGAGGTGAACACTGAGCGCCGCGTTCGAGGGCCGACGCGGTCGCGTCGATCCGCGGCACTCGGCCGGCGGTTGCTGCGTCGGTGACGGTCAGCCTTCGGGGTTGACCGATTCGGCGGCGGCCGAGATCGAGCGCTCGGTCTGCGGGCCGACCAGCCCGTCGACGACGAGGCCGTATTCGCCTTGGAAGCGGAGGACCGCGCTGTTCGTCGCGCCATCGAAGACGCCGGTTGCCGAACCGGCCGGGAGATATCCGAGCGCGATCAGTTTGAGCTGGACCAGTTCGACCCGCGGGCCTTCGTCGCCCTGACGGATCAGCGTGACCGACCGCTCGGCGGTGGTGGGGGCGGAGGGTGCGAGCGACGTGGTCGGTGCGGCCGTCGTCGACGGCGCAACGGTGGTCGACGTCGTCGTGGTGGTCGTGGTCGTCGACGAGGGAGCGGTCGGCGGCTCCCTCGTCGTCGGAGTGGTGTCGGTCACGGCAGCCCCGGGCACCGCGACGCCCTCGGAGCCGTCCGAGCAGGAAACGGCCAGGAGCGACGTGACGACGATGGCGGCGGATGCCAGTCTGGAGCGGGTGATCGATGGGCGCATTCCTGACCACATCGTGTCAGATCGTCGGCTCGACGCGGCGTCAAACGGGACTTGACGACGACGGCTCCGTTCGCGAGGATCGAACACATGTTCCGTCAGGCTTCACTCTTCGGATCGGACGATCCCTGCTTCGACCCGTCGTTCTCGGAGGCATCGCGTAGCGCGCTGTCCGGGTCCTCGTGGATCGAGTACGTCCCTGGGTGGCTCGACGGAGCCGACTCGCTGTTCGACGATCTGATGGACCGCCTCGAGTTCCGGCAGCGGACGGGCGTGCCGATGTACGACCGCCTCGTCGACGAGCCGCGTCTCACGTCCTGGTGGAACGAGGCGGAGTCGAACGAGGCGCCACTTCCCGTGCTGGCCGACGCCCGTTGGGCACTCGCCGATCGCTATGACCGTCATTTCGACTCGATCGGCTTCAATCTGTATCGCGACCAGAACGATTCGGTGGCGTGGCATGCCGATCGACATCGGCACCGCGTGAGTGACCCGGTGGTCGCGATCCTCAGTGTCGGCGAGAGCCGACCGTTCCAGATGCGGCGCGTGAGCGACCCGGAGCACGGCGAGGTCGGTGGCGCCTCACTCACCTGGGGCCTCGGCCACGGTGATCTGTTGGTGATGGGCGGTGCATGTCAGCACGAGTGGCAGCACTGTGTGCCGAAGCGCCGCAGGCACGCGGGTCCGCGGATGTCGATCACGTTCCGTCACGACGCGCGCTGAGCGCCTACGCTGCGCCGGTGCTCGAACCCATCGACGACCTTCCCGACGGCGTTTTCGGCCTCCATGCCGTCGGCAGCTTCACCACCGACGACTTCTCCACGGTCATCGAGCCCGAGGTGGATGCCGTCGTCGAGCGTCACGAGAAGCTTCGCCTGGTTCTCCACCTCGGCGATCGTTTCGACGGTTTCGGTGAGGGCGCGTGGGGTGAGCTCACCGACGAACTCCGTCACATCCACTTCCACAAGGGTGCGGTCGTGACCGACGACGGTCACCTGTCGTCCGCGATCAACGTGCTCAAGTGGACGTTGCACGGCCACGTCCGCACGTTCCACAACCGAGAGCTCGACGCCGCGATCCACTGGGTGTCGACCTAGGTCGACGGCAGCGTCGTCGTCAGGTGGCGAAGACCTGGTCGTCGTGAGCGAAGGCCTTGAACTCGAGCGCGTTGCCGGAGGGGTCGAGGAAGAACATCGTCGACTGCTCGCCCACCTCGCCCGCGAACCGTGTGTGCGGTTCGATCACGAAATCGATCCCGGCGTCGGTGAGTCGGGTGGCGAGTTCCTGCCACTGCTGCGGTTCGAGGAGGACGCCGAAATGAGGAACCGGAACCTCGTCACCGTCGACCGGATTGGTGAGCTGCACGCGCTCCGTCGCCGAGGAGTCGAGGTGCGCGACGAACTGATGGCCGAAGAGGTCGAAGTCGACCCACGTGTCGGCCGACCGTCCTTCGGGGCAGCCGAGCAGCCCGCCGTAGAACTCGCGGGCAGCAGGGAGGTCGTGCACGGGCACGGCGAGATGGAATCGGGGATGACCGGACATGGCCCCAGTCTTCCAGCGGATCGATCAGAGCGGCATCGCGTAGGTGCCCTGGGCGACCGAGGTGGGCTTGTGTTCGCGATCGTCGCACCAGACGCGGACGGTGCCCACGACGTTGCGTCGTCCGGCGGATTCCACGGTCGCACGCGCCCAGAGCACGGAGCCCTGCGCGGGTCGCAGGTAGCGGATCGACAGTTCCGACGTCATCGCCATCGGTTCGATCCGGCCGGTTGCCGCGAACACCATGTACCAGAGCGCAGCGTCGGCCAGACCGAACTGGGTCGGGCCGGACACGAAGCCACCGGGGCGCAACATCGAGTCGTCGACGGGACGCTGAGCGAGCGCGAAACCCGGGCCGATCTCGGCGCACGTGTTGCCGGTTCCGGGGAAGAGTTCCTCGATCATCGCGTTGACCTGGTCGGCAGTCGGCAGCGTGATGTCGGAACGATCGTCGGTGGTCACCGGATCGACCGTACCGGTCGTCGCGGACGGAGGCGAAGGCGGCGCCGACGGTGTGCCATGTTGGCGGGATGAAGATGGAACGTGTCGTCGTCGTTGGTGCATCGCTGGCCGGGTTGCGCGCCGCGGAAACTCTGCGGACCGAAGGGTTCGACGGCGAGGTGATCGTGGTCGGGGCCGAGGTGCACCGTCCTTACGATCGGCCGCCATTGTCGAAGAAACTCCTCGCGGGTGAGTGGGAGCCCGAGCGGATCCACCTCCGCCAACCCGACTCGTTCGACGATCTCGACGTGGAATGGCGGCTCGGTGTGGTCGCCGCCGGACTGGAGGCCGACTCGGGGGTGCTGCATCTGACCGACGGCACCGACGTCGAGTTCGACGGCTGCATCATTGCGACGGGTGCATCGTGCCGGCGTCTTCCCGATCAAGGTCGACACGCCCACGTCCACGAGCTGCGCACGCTCGACGACTCGCTGCGCCTGCGCGCCGAGTTGGCCGAGGGGAACCACCATGTCGTCGTGATCGGTGCCGGTTTCATCGGGCTCGAGGTCGCCGCGACGGCGAAGCAGCTCGGGAACGAGGTGACCGTGCTCGAAGGGGCGCCCGCCCCGCTGATCCGTGGACTCGGCGCCGAGATGGGCACGGCGATCGGTGCGATGCACGTCGCACGGGGTGTCGACGTCCGCTGCGACGTCGACGTCGAACGTCTCGACGAGGCGGGCGTGCTGTTGTCGGACGGCGAGCTGGTCGAATCGGACGTGGTCGTCGTCGGGATCGGCGTCGTTCCGAACACGGCGTGGCTCGATGGCAGTGGCCTCGAGATCCGCGACGGTGTGGTGTGCGACGAGACGCTCAACGCACGTCGAGCCGACGGCGAGCTCCGGCCGGGTGTGTACGCCGCGGGTGACGTGCTGCGGTGGCCGAACGCGCTGTTCGGCGAGGAGATGCGCGTCGAACACTGGACGAACGCGGCCGAACAGGGAGCCGCAGCGGCGAAGAACCTGCTCGCCGTGAGCCGCGGTGAGGAACCCGTTCCGTACGCGCCGGTGCCGTTCTTCTGGAGCGACCAGTTCGACGTCCGGGTGCAGTTTCTCGGTCGTGCGTCGGCCGACGACGAGGTCGTCGTCGCGACCGGTGCGGTCGAGGACGACAAGTTCCTTGCCTTGTACCGAAACGGTGACCGGCTCCACGGAGCACTCGGCGTGAACGCCCCACGGTGGGTGATGAAGATGCGTGGCACACTCGCCGCCGGCGCCTCGTGGGACGAAGCGCTCGAGGTCGCCGCCACGTTCGAGTAGTCCGCCCGCCCTCCCGCCGCTCTTTCTCGGTTTGTGTGACCGAATCCGCGTCCGTTGGCGGTTTCGGTCACACAAACCAGTCGTCGGCGCCGTGTCGACCGGGATTGAGCCGCGTATTCCCGATTCGGGTGTGAATCTTGAGTGGGTGTGACTCAGAGTTGCTGCTCGTACCGTGTACCCATGTCTGAGCAGACCACCATCCAGTCCTCCACCACGATCCGTCTTCCGCTCGCCCACCTTCCGGCCGCCGTGCTCCCCGGAGCCACGGTCACGCTCACCTTGGCCACCGACGAACTCCGGCGGGCCGTCGAGGCGGCCGTCGGCGAGACCGATGGTCGGATCGCACTGACCGGTGGGGACGAGCGCGATCTCGCGGTCATCGCCCGGGTCCCGAACGTCGGCAACCTGCCGACGGGGGAATCGGCCGCCATCGTGCAGGTCGAGCGACGAGCGCGCGTCACCTCGATCCAAACCGGCGATGCCGGCACGTCGTTCGCGCTGGTCGAGCCGGTGATCGACGGGGTCGTGTCCACGAGTGTCGAAGCCGCCACCCGTGAGCTGCGTGCCACGCTCGAACTGATCGCGGAGCTGCGCAACTCGCGTCGACTCCCCGAACTGCTCCGCACCATCGAGACGCCCGGACGCCTCGCCGACGCGGTGGCGTTGTGGGCCGAGTTCTCCGACGACGACCGGCTGCGCGTGCTGCAGGCCGTCGACGTGTCCGACCGGGTCGACGCGATCCACAGCTGGGCGCGGAGTCACCTCAACGAGCTGCAGGTCGCCGAGACCATCCGGAACGACGTCAGCGAGGGGATGGACAAGCAGCAGCGCGAGTTCATGCTCCGCCAGCAGCTGAACGCGATCCGCAAGGAACTCGGCGAGGGCAACGACGACGTGGTCGGTGAGTACCGGACGAAGCTGGACGAGCTCGATGCTCCCGATGGAGTGAAGACGTTCGTGTCGAAGGAACTCGATCGCTTCGAGCGGATGAGTGAACAGTCGCCCGAACACGGGTGGGTCCGCACCTGGCTCGACCGGATCTTCGAGATGCCATGGGGCGAGCGCAGCGCCGACACCCTCGACCTCGATGTGGCGCAGGAGATCCTCGACGCCGACCACTACGGCCTCGACGACGTCAAGGAACGCATCATCGAGTTCCTCGCCGCCCGCAAGCTCCGCCACGACCGCGGCCTCGACTCACGACCGGCCGGCGACAGAAACCCCGCCCGCGACGGGAGCGCCGGCGACCGAGCATGGCGTCACGACCGACCAGACTCGAGTGGCGACGAGTTGCTCCGAGGTCGTGACACTCAGCGCGGCGAGGGGCAGGTGCTGACACTCGTCGGTCCCCCCGGGGTCGGGAAGACGTCGCTGGGTGAATCGATCGCTCGGGCGATGGGGCGGTCGTTCGTCCGCGTGGCGCTCGGCGGGATCCGTGACGAGGCCGAGATCCGTGGTCACCGGCGCACCTATGTCGGTTCGCAGCCGGGTCGCATCGTGAAGGCGTTGCAGGAAGCCGGGACGATGAACCCGGTGATCCTCCTCGACGAGGTCGACAAGCTGACCGCCGGCGGCTGGTCGGGCGATCCGACAGCCGCGCTGCTCGAAGTGCTCGACCCCGCGCAGAACCACACCTTCCGCGATCACTACCTCGAGGTGGATCTCGATCTGTCCGAAGTGGTGTTCATCGCCACCGCGAACGTCGCCGACACGATCCCCGGTCCGCTGCTCGATCGGATGGACCTCATCCGCCTCGATGGCTACACCGAGGCCGAGAAGGTGTTCATCGCGAACCGCTACCTCCTCCCGCGCCAGATCGAACGGGCGGGGCTCGCGACCGACGAAGTCGTGCTCGACGACGACGTGATCGGTTCCATCATCCGCGGGTACACACGCGAGGCGGGCGTGCGCTCGCTGGAACGCGAGCTCGCGCGTCTCGTCCGAAAGGTGACCGCGAAGGTCGCCACCGGAACGGAGACGCCGATCGACATCGAGTCCGACGAACTGCGGGATTGGCTCGGGCGGACGAAGGTCGACGACGAGGTGGTCGCACGGACAGCAGCGCCTGGAGTGGCGACCGGACTCGCAGTCACCGGCGTGGGAGGTGACGTGTTGTTCGTCGAGACGACGGCATTCCCGACCGGACCCGACAGCGAGCCGGGGCTCACCCTGACGGGTCAGTTGGGCGACGTGATGAAGGAGTCGGCGCAGATCGCGTTGAACTACGTACGCAGCCACGCGGACGAGCTCGGTCTGGACGACGCGGCGCTGCGGCGACGTTTCCACGTCCACGTTCCTGCCGGTGCGGTGCCCAAGGACGGGCCGTCCGCGGGAATC
>NZ_BAOL01000043.1 GCF_000350145.1 Ilumatobacter nonamiensis YM16-303
CACGGAGCGCCGGAACAGATCACGAGAACGGGGTTGTAGGGTCGGGCGCTCTATGTCGGATTCGGGAGGAGTGGGTCGGGTCGTCGCTGGGATCGAGGGTGGCGGGACGACGTTCAAGTGCGCCGCAGGCCGCGATCCCCTCGACCCGGATCTCGAGACGACGATCCCGACGACCGATCCGGAGACGACGCTCACGGCGGTGGCCGACTTCCTGCGCGATGCCGAATCCCGCCTCGGCCCGATCGACGGAATCGGCGTGGCGATGTTCGGTCCGATCGAGATCCGTCCGACGAACGAACACTGCGGTCGAATCGGTCGGACCCCGAAGCTCGAGTGGCGTGAGGCGAACGTGCTCGAACCACTCCGTGCGTGGACCGACACCACCATCCGGTTGGACACCGACGTCAACGGCGCCGCCCTCGCCGAGTCGGTCCACGGAGCCGGATCCGATGTCGAGTCGATCATCTACATCACGATCGGTACGGGGATCGGTGGCAGCTACGTCAGCGGCGGTCGCGTGCCGCCCGCCCTGGTGCACCCGGAGATGGGTCACATCTCGGTCCGCCGCCCACCGAACGACGAGTTCGCCGGAGTGTGTCCGATTCACGGAGACTGCTGGGAAGGGCTCGCCTCCGGCACGGCTCTCGCTGCGCGGAACGGTTTGACCGGCGCCGAGATGACGGTGGACCAGCTCGCCGCTGCAGTCGCTCACGAGGGCCGCGACCTCGGAGCGGGGATCGCCGAACTCGCACTCTCGACCGCGCCGCACCGGTTCGTGCTCGGCGGCGGCGTTGCGCAGATGACCGGTCTGCTCGACGCCGTCCGGATGCATGTGGCCACCGCGCTCGATGCGTACCCGGGCGTCGCCGCCCACCAGTCTCCCGACTACATCGTCACCTCGCGACTCGACGGTCGTGCCGGGATCATCGGCGCAATGATGCTCGGAGTCGAGGCGGCTCTGTCCTGACGCGTCGGGAACTCGCGTCGGCTTCGGACGCGACCGCATCGTTTCCGGCCCAGCGCAATCGTTGGCGTGTGCTCGCGGCGGTCGTCAGGGGGTAGGGGAGCGTCGGGCGTCGATGGCCCGCCAGATCAGCAGGACGATCACGGCGCCGATGATCGAGAAGATCACACCGCCCGGTTGCAGGGCTCCCTCGTCGGCGTCCCAACCGAAGAGCGCCCACGCCAGGAACCCTCCGGCGAACGAGCCGACGATGCCGAGCAGCACGGTCCACCAGAAACCGATCGCGTCGCGCCCGGGTACCAGCAGTCGAGCGAGGAACCCCGCCACGACACCGATGAACAGCAAGTACATGATCGCCCACTAGTTGAACACGGTCTCTCCTCCGAATGTGGGTGCCCGGCACATCATCGCGCGACGGGGTGGCCGTGAGTGGGAACGACCGATTCGGCGATGGGCATTCGAATCAGCTCCGTGATCTCGATGTTCGGCCTTTCGTCGACGCGCTGCGCCTGTACGTCGGATGCCGTGGTCAAGACATTGACAGCGAACATACGTTCGTAATACTGTCTCGGTATGGACACAGGGTTCGTGGACGAGTTGGTCGCGATGCCGACCGCTGCACTCGACGAACTCCTGCGTGCGGCCGAGCTCGAACGTCGCGATGCCGAGGTCAAGCTCGCGCTGATCGCCTCGGTGGCGGAACAGCGTCAACAGTTCCTGTCCGACGGTCACCGGTCGATGGCGGGCTACCTGAAGGCCCATCTGAACTGCTCGGGCGCCGAGGCGAATCGGATCCGTCGCCGCGGCAAGCTGCTGAACGAGAAGGAGGGAGCGATCGAGGCACTCGCGGCGGGGCGGGTGTCGATGAGCAACGCCGACGTGCTCGCGAAGGCGATCGCGCATCCACGCGTGGGTGACCGGGTCGGTGAGTTCGTGCCGACGCTGCTCGAACACGCTGAGCACTTTCCTCCGAAGGACTTCGGCGTGTTGGTCGACCGAGTGATCGCGAACGCCGATGCCGACGGTGCCCATCCGGATGATGATCACGGGGCATGTGCCACGGTCACGGCCGGACCGGATGGCGTGTACATCAACGTCACCGGCGGGACCGCGCTCCAGGGCGCCGAGATGAAGGCGATCTTCGATCTGGCGGTCGAAGCGGAGTTCCGGAGGGATGTCGAGGCTCGCCGTATCGAGCATGGCGAGGCTGCCGACCAGCGTCCGCTGCCGCGATCCGCACGTCAGCGGCGTTTCGCTGCCCAGTACGCGATTCACATGGCGTACGTGTCGACTCCCGCCGATGCCCAACGCCCGGAGCCGATCGTGAACATCCTCTACACCGCCGGGCGGGCGGGGAGCGCCCTGGCCGAGCACGGGTTGGCAGCCGACGACCACGTGTTCGACGCCCCGGAGAACGGCCTCGCCGTGGAAGACGCGGATGACCTCCTTGCCGGTCGGTGCGAGACCTCGACCGGCGTGACGATCGGTGATCACGCCGCGACAGCCGCGATGATTCGTGGACGAGTTCGGCGTGCCGTGATCGACACCGCCGGGGTCACGATCGATCTCGGGCCCCGCCGACGCCTGTTCGTCGGAGCTGCACGAGAAGCGGCGCAGTTGATCGCGCTCCGTTGTTCGCACCCGGGCTGTTCGATCCCCGCAGAATTCTGTGATGTCGACCACCTTCGACGTCACGCCGACGGTGGGCCGACCGACCAGCACAACGCGGGTCCGGGATGTGGATCGCACAACCGTTTCAAGGAACGCGCCGGGCTCCGAAGTCGGCGGGCGGCGAACGGCCGCATCTACCTGATCCGGCCCGACGGCTCGGTCGTCCTCCCCGTCGGAGAACGACGACCCGACTGGGCCGAACCCGATCCCCGGCTCGATCCCCGGCTCGATCGACAGCCGGATCGACCGCCGGATCGTGCACCGCCGGGACCAGAACCTCCCGGGTTCGAGTCGATCACGTGGGGCGAGTTCATGGAGCGGCGCGACGAGCTGACGAGGGTCGCCGGAGGCGGTGCCGGGCACCAGAACGCCGTGTGGTCGATCGTTCGACTCGGCGTCGGCGACCTGCCGCTCACCGGCTGACGGATCGTCGACCGCCGTCTCGCTCGGGCTTCCCGCCTCAGGCTTCGACGATGCCGGCGCGAATCGCGCGGGCCACGTCGTCGGGAACTTCGCTCATGCCGTGCGCCGACGCGGCGTGCGCGGCCGCAGCGGCCATCACGTCGTCGTCGGTTTCACCGGTCACCACTCCGTCGCATCCGTCGACGACGTCGCCACAGGAAAACTTCTTCATCGTTCGCTCCTCGATCGGCGGCACTCCGGAGGAGCGACGCAACGTACGGAGATCAGTTCGGATGAGTCATGGAACGCGCTTGTTCGTCGCTCAGGTCCATGTCGTGCACCGACCGCGCGTGTGACTGCGCCTCGGCGACGACCGCATCCTCGTCGATGCCGCGTAGCACGGTTCCGCAGGGGCACTCGATCGTGTGTCCGCTCATCATCTGACCTCCTGTGTGGCAACCTACGGAACCGGACTTGGGGGGATCGTTGGTGAAAGCTTGGCACGTCTGTATCTGACCGGGGGACTGGTGATGGAGGGCCCGGGCGGTGGCTTCGGCGAAGCCGATCTTCCCGGGCCGCAGGCGAGAGTCGCCCTCGTCGCGCTCGTCGTCGAGCGTCGGCCGATCTCCCACGACGCACTCGCCGACATCGTGTGGGACGGCGATCCGCCAGTCCAGTGGAAGTCGGCGCTCGCCGCGTTGGTGTCGAAGATTCGCTCGCTGATCACCGGGATCGGAATGGACGGATCGGCGATCGTGGTATCCGCCGGCGGCAGCTACGGATTCGCGGCGCCACCCGAAACCTGGATCGACCTGGAGCACGCTGCAGCGGCGCTCGACCGTGCCGAGGGGGCACTGCGCCACGGACGACTCGAAGATGCGGTGCAGGAGGCAACCGTTGCGGCCTCCATCTTCCGTCGGCCGCTGCTGGCGGGTGCGGAGTGTTCATGGCTCGACGCGGCCCGGGAGCGCCAGCGCGATGCGCGCCATCGGGCGTTGGTCACCCTGGCGAGTGGCTGGCAGCGCCTCGGCGATCACCAGCTCGCCTCCGTCGTGGCCGAAACCGCCGTGACGACCGACCCCTATCGCGAGACGGGACACCGACTGCTGATCGAGGCGCACCGTGATCGGGGCGACAGCGGCGCAGCGCTGCGTGCACTCCAGCGATGCGAACAGATCTTCACCGAGGAGCTCGGTGTCCATCTGTCACCGGAGACGGTGGCGCTCGCCGATCAGGTCCGACTCCCCGCCACCCGCTGACCCAGCCGACCCCGCGAGTTCGGGACGTTCGGCCTTCACGGCGACGAGCAACGATCGATACCGTGCAGTGGGTGAGCGAACGGAACGCATCGCCGGAGCAGGTTTCCCGATGGATGGTCGGCGTCGATGGCTCTCACAACGCGGCGTCCGCGTTGCGCTGGGCTGTCGCGGCCGCCGCCGAGATGACCGGCGATGTCGTTCCCGTGTGCGTGTGGCATGTCCCGCTCCCCATCTTCGCTCTCGCCGGCCGCCGGGCCATCGATGTGGATCGCGCCGGAATCGAAGCGAGCACGAATGTCGCCGCGACAGCCAGTATCGAGATGGCCGCCGAGGAGCACGGAGCCGGGTTCGAGGTCGGCGAGTTGTCGTCGGTCGAGGGGCATCCGTCAGAAGTACTCGTCGATCTGACCGGCGACGGGGACGCGGTCGTGGTCGGACGTCGCGGCATCGGCCAGATCCGCCATCGGCTGCTCGGCTCGGTCAGCCGCGACCTCGCGACCAACGCACGCGGTCCCGTCGTGATCGTGCCCGACGGATGGGAGCCACGGCCGATTCGATCGGTCGTGGTGGGTTTCGACGGGAGTGATCATGCGAAGGCGGCACTGGCCTGGACGTTGGCGAACGCGCCGACCGAGGCGCGCGTCGAGGCGCTGATCGCGATCGACCTCATGCCGTGGCTGCAACCCGAACTCGTACTCGAACGCCACGGCGACGACGTTGCCGCCGCCGAGGATCGCATCCGAGCTGCGGCCGCCGAGGTGGACCCCGATGGCCGGGCGGCGCAGAGGATCGTGCTCCACAGTCCGAAGCAGGCGTTGGCCGAGGCGATGAGCGATGCCGACCTGGTGGTCGTGGGTCCGCGGGGGATGGGCGCGATCGGCCGCTCGGTGCTCGGTTCGGTGACGACGTGGCTGCTGCAGGACGCGGCCTGCCCCGTTGCCGTGGTGCCGAGCTGACTCGTCCGGAGCCGAGTCAGCCGACGTTCAGGACGGACGGATCTTCGAGGCGCCGGGATGGTATTCGGCGCCGGGCTCCGGGACGACCGCTCCCGGCTTCGCGTCGACGGGCTTCCAGCCGATCGACGAGTCGGCCCGGATCGTGTCGAGGATGTGGAACCTGCGGCCGGTGACCTCGTGGGGCGTGATGCGGACGAAGTTGGGCTTCGGATCGGCGGCCCACGGGAACAACGGGAGGTCCTCGGCGTCGAAGACCTCCTCCATCCGCTCGACCTGGTCGGCCCATCCCTTCACGACGACGCTCCACGCCACGCGTTCGGTCGGAAGGTAGCCGTCGATCTCGAAGGCGACATGATGCATCAGGGCGGCTGCCGCGAACTTCGTCCCCGCGCCGGTGCGGAACACGATGGTGCCGTCGTCGACCACGTAGTTCACCGGGTAGATGTCCGGCCGACCCGCGACATCGACGGCGAGTCGACCCACGGTCGTCTCGTCCAGCAGCCGCCAGCACTCGGTGTCGCTGAGGATTTCGGGGGCGTACTCGTTGCTCATGACTCCATCGAAGCGCAGTTCGGATCGTCGTGCCAGGGTCCAAGGTCACGTTGTTCGGTCGCATCGGGCGTTCCGGCCAGAATCGGGGGATGCCACGTCTCGTGATGTTCTCGACCAAGCCCTACGACCAGCGGGGATTCGACTCCGAGGCGGTCGGTCGTCAGGTCGAGATCGAGTATCTGGAGACGCGCATGGACGTCCACACCGTCGCTCTCGCTCAGGGCGCCGATGCGGTGTGCATCTTCGTGAACGACGACGCATCGGAACCGGTGCTCGAGGCGCTCGCGAACGGTGGGACGAAGATCGTGGCCCTCCGGTGTGCCGGGTTCAACAACGTCGACCTCGATGCGGCAGGTCGGCTCGGGATCACGGTCGTGCGGGTTCCCTCGTACTCGCCGAATGCCGTCGCCGAGCACACGATCGCGTTGATCCTCAGCCTGAACCGCCACATCCATCGTGCGTACAACCGCGTGCGGGACGGGAACTTCGCGCTCGACGGGCTGGTCGGATTCGACGTGGCCGGCACGACCGCGGCGGTGATCGGCACCGGTCAGATCGGCATGATCGTGGCGCGATTGCTGTGGCACTTCCGGTGCGACGTGGTCGCCGTCGACCCGTACCGGGACCAGCATCTGCTCGACCTCGGCGTCGAGTACGTCGAACTCGACGAGGCGCTGGAGCGGTCCGACATCGTCACGCTGAACTGTCCGCTCGTCGACGAGACGCATCACCTCATCGACGCGGAGGCGATCGCCAAGATGAAGCCGGGTGCGATGCTCGTCAACACCGGTCGGGGTGCGCTGATCGACACGGTCGCCGTGCTCGACGGTCTCAAGTCGGGTCAGGTCGGATCGCTCGCCCTCGATGTGTACGAGGAGGAGGGCGAACTGTTCTTCGAGGACCGCAGCGCCGAGATCATCGACGATGACGTGTTCGCCCGACTGTTGACGCTGCCCAACGTGTTGATCACCGCGCACCAGGCGTTCTTGACGCGAGAGGCGCTCGGAGCGATCGCCGAGACGACGATCGCCAACGTGCTCACGGTCGCTTCCGGATCGACCTCACCGAACCAGCTGTAGGCAACCGGCCCGCTCGCCGAACGGGATCAGTCGCACGCCGCGAGGAAGTCCGCGAACGACGACTCGATGTCATCGCGGAACGACTCCGGATCCGTGAACGCCGCTGGATCGACGAAGATTCCGATGTCGAACTGGCCGTTCATGGAGAGCGCGGTGATGTTCGCTCCGGTCCCTGCCACCGGGCCCATCGGGATGGCGGCCATCACCTCGGAACCCGACACGTAGATGGGGAACGGGGCGCCGCGCAGGTTCGACGTGGCGAAGTCGATGCGTGCTGCAGCCGAGCGTGCGGTCGAGGTGACGACCGATGTCGGCAGGAGATTGATGACACCGGACAACCCCGTCATCCCGCCCGTGCGCTGCGCCTCGTCCTTGGCGCTTTCGAGTGTCGCAATGACGGCGGCGACTCGTTCCGCCGGTTCCATCGGTCCTGCGGGCAGCCGGACGGGGACGGGGGTGAACGCGTTTCCGCCCGCCTTTCCGTCCTTCCGCGTGCTGAGCACGAAACTCGAGTTCACGTGCGCGATGTGGATCCCGCGCTCGAGGTGATAGCGGTGGGCAGCCTCGGTCAGTCCGGCGAGGAACGCGTCGTTGATGGTGCCACCCGCGAGCTTGCCGATCTTCTTCAGATCGTCGACGCGCAGGCTGACCCACTCGAACCGTCGATGGCGTGACCGACCCGACAGCAGCGGCGACCCGGTCGGCGCCTCGCCCTCCTCGTCATTCGACGGGCGCAGCTGGGATGCTGCACCGCGGACGGTGTCGCGGACGTTCCCGACCGTCGTCCCGATGCGGCTGGGATCGGCGGGCCACATCGCGACCTCACCGAGCAGGCGTCGACTGATCCCGACCTGGCGTCGAGCGAGGTGCGTTGTCGAGGCGCGGATGTTGGACACGGCAGTGGTTGCCATGTCGCCACCGGCTTCCTTGGCCGAGTGTGCAGCGGCTGCCTCGGCGATGATGCCTTCGAGGTCGACATCGGGAGGCGCCGGATCGTCCCGAGTGATCTGCTGGTACAGCTCGGCGATGCGGAGCTGGCCGATGCCGTCGCTGATGGCATGGTGGATGATCACCCACAGCGCCGATCGGTTGCCTTCGAGTCCACCGATGACGACGAATCGCCACAGCGGTCGCGTCCGGTCGAGCGGCTCGGAGTAGAGCTGCGCGGCGAGGTCGAGCAGTTGGCGAGTCGATCCGGGCGCCGGGAGCACGATCTCGCGCAGGTGCGCGTCGAGGTCGAACTCGGCGTCGGGCACCCACGCCGGGGTGGACATCCGGGCGAACCCCGGCACGACGCGCTGATACAACCGAGGCGTCTTCGCGACGCTGGCGCGCAACGTCGGGCGGAAGCGGTCCATGTCGAGCGGGCGGTCGAGAATGGTCAACGACGCGCCGCTGGGATTCAGCCACGGGTCCTTCTCGATGTTCCACATGAGCGCCTCGTGCTCGCTCATGCGAACCGACGTTTCGGCGGTGCGTTCTCTGGCCATGGCGTCTCCGTGTCGTCGTTCGGCTGATGTCAGGTGTCGGTGCCGGGGCGGCGCGTCGACTCGGCGTGTGGGTCTCCGCTGTACCCGGGCGGGAAGGTCCGCATGAGTTCCTCGGTGGTCGGCTCGCGATGTTCACGTGCCTCGGGAGGCAGCAGCGCGGAGATCGCGGTCATGATCCGCTTGGTGTCGGCGTTCGGGCTGCGGTACTTGAGCTCGACCGGCTCGCCGACCACGGCGGTCACGACCGGGCGTGTGAGCGGGTTGATGTTCGGGAGCCGCTGGCTGCGCGGCCAGACGTTCTCGGTTCCCCACAGTCCGACCGGGATGACGGGAACACGCGTCTGCGCTGCGAGCTTCGCCGCGCCCCACCGACCCTGCAGTTCCGGTTCGAAGAAGGCGGGTCCGCGAGGGATCGTGCCCTCCGGCGCGATGATCACGACCTCGCCGCCCTCGAGCGCACGAGCCGCGGCGATCAACGGCTCGTCGGACCCCGAAGCACGTTCGACGCGGACGCCACCGAGACCCTGGAGGAGTCGTCCGACGACCGGGACGTCGAACACTTCCTTCTTCCCGAGCCCGCGAACGTTCCGTCCGGCCCGTGCGAGCAGCAGGCCCATCACCGTCGGATCGAAGTACGAGCGGTGGTTGAACACGACGAGGGCAGGTCCCTCGGCGGGAATGTTGTCGTCGCCCTGGAACACGATGTCGGCGTACGGAGCGACGAGTTCGGGCCGCATCAGCGGACGCGTCCACTCCTGGATCTCGCGCCCGCCGACCTTGATGACACCTTCGCTCTTGTCGAGATGGCGGATCGGCCATCCCTTGATGCTGGCGAGCGCGGAGAGCCGGGCATCCGGATTGACCGCCACGGGCTTGCCGACGAGATCGAGGAGTGCAGCGTCGAAGTAGCTGTCGCTGTAGGCCGAGCTGCGGTCGAGGCGGACGTCGTGCTCCTCCGCCCACTCCTCGACAGCGTGCGCCTTGTCGGGGCCCCAGACGAAGACGCCGTCGATCTCACCGGTGTAGCTGTCGTCGTCGTGCTTCCACGCGGTGCCGACCACGCCGTCGAACTCCAGTCGGCGGGCGAGTGGCTCGGTGAACGCCAGGGGCGACGTGGACGCGAGCACGAGCAGGTCACCCGCCTGGCGGTGTTCCTCGATGAGCAACTTCGCGAACGGAAGCAACTGCTCGGCGATCTCCTCGGCCGCATCTTCCGCGGCGGACTCGACATCGGCGACCGACCAGCCCGCCGCGGCACGCACGGCGAGTTTCGCGGGTTGCATGAGGATCCGCGACTCACCCACCGTGTCGAAGATGGTCTTGAGTGCCCTGCTCGCGAGCCCGACGACCGAATCGACCGCGGGATTCGACGTGCCCGACGAGATGCCGGCATCGGTCAGATGACGCATGAAGATCGGCGTCGTCGACGCGGCGATCAGTGTCCGGTCGAGATCGAAGATTGCTGCAGTTGTCATGAGTTCCCCTTGGTCGACCCGCATGCGGATCGTAGTCGTGGCCATCGGTGAGGCTGCACCGGCCGTGACATACTGGGGTGAACGGGTCGAGGGGCGACCCGATGATGGGGGAACGATGAATCTTGCAGACGTGATCAACGGACACGACGCCGACCAGGTCGCGTTGATCGCCGGTGACGACGTGGTGACCTACGGAGTGCTCCGGGGACGCGTCGCTGCGATGCAGGCGGACCTGAACGGCCGAGGCGTCGGCGTCGACACCACCGTCGCGCTGGTCACCGGGAACGATGCCGCATTCGTCGTGGCGAGCCTCGCGGTGCTCGGCCTGGGCGGAGTGGTGATGCCGCTGAATCCCGGGAGCCCGACCAGCGAACTGGCCCGGAAGTTGAACGTCGCCGAACCGTTGCTCGCGCTGGTGGGTCATGCCGGCCGATTGCATCTGGGCGATCCAGCGGTCGGCACGCCGACGGTCGACCTCATCGAGATGGACAGCAACGCAGCGTCCGCCCAAGCGGCTGCCGACGGACCGACCGATGTGCTGATCGTCGACCGCGATCCGGACGCCCCGGCGTTCTACATGGCGACGAGTGGGGTGTCGGGAGCAGCGAAGGTCGCCGTGCTGAGTCATCACAACCTCGCGTGGGTGCACGAGGCGTTGGGCCAGGTCGATCCTCCGTTGACGGCGGACGACGTCGTGCTCGGCTCGCTGCCGTTCACGCACATCTTCGGGCTGAACGTCGTCCTGCTCGCCACGCTCAACGCGGGCGGGACCATCGTGATGCAGGAGCGTTTCGATGCAGACGAGAGCCTGCGTCTCGTTCAACGCCGCGGCGTCACCACATTGACGGGCGCGCCGCCGATGTGGAAACGCTGGCTCGAGGCCGATGTTCCCGACGATTCGCTGGCGTCGGTCAACTGGGCCGCGTCCGGAGCGGCCTCGCTCCCGCTCGAACTCTTCGAAGCGGTCCGGGAGCGTTTCGGCATCGAGGTCGTACAGGGCTATGGGCTGACCGAAACGTCGCCGATCGTCACGCTGGGCCGCGGCGCGCCGGTGCGTCCGACCTCCGTCGGCAAGGTGCTCCCCGGCGTCGAGGTCGCGCTGGTCGACGAATCCGGAACCCCGGTCGACTTCGGTGACGAAGGCGAGATCGTGGTCCGCAGCCCGGGTGTGTTCAGCGGCTATCTCGACGACCAGGACACGACCGAAGCGGTGCTGTCCGACGACGGCTGGCTGTGGACCGGTGACGTCGGGATCTTCGACGAGGACGGCTATCTGTACCTGGTCGACCGGATCAAGGACATCGTCATCGTCTCGGGCTTCAACGTGTATCCGGCCGAGGTCGAGAACGTGCTGATCCAGCACCCCGACGTGAGCGGAGTGATCGTGACCGGCACGGCCGACGAAACGACCGGCGAGACGGTCGTCGCGCACGTGGCGGGCACCGCCACGCAGCAACAGTTGGAGGCGCTCGCCGCCGAGCACCTGAGTCGTTACAAACGGCCGACGCAGTACCTCTTCCTCGACGAACTGCCGATCGCTGCGAACGGAAAGCCGATCCGACGGGCGCTGCGCTGATGGGTGGTTCGGCATCGTTCTCCTTCGAGTTGGCGCCTGAACTCCCGGGCGCCGACCGCTTCAGCAAGTACCTGACGGCCGCCTTCCGCACGATGGCGACGAAGCTGTGGGACTTCACGGTCGAAGGGCGCGAGAACATTCCGCTCGAGGGACCCGGAATCATCACCCCGAATCACCTCTCGTTCTGTGACTCCGTGTTCGTGCCATCCGCGCTCCCGCGCCGGGTGTGGGCGATCGGCAAGGGCGAGTACATGGACAGCTGGAAGACGAAGCACATCTTTCCCGCGATGGGAATGATCCCCGTGGACCGCACGGGTGGCGACGCGGCGAAGGCGGCGCTCGACACCGCGGCCAAGGTGCTCGACCAGGGGCATCTGTTCATGATCTACCCGGAGGGGACCCGCTCGCGTAGCGGCGATCTGCACAAGGGACGCACGGGAGCGGCGCGACTCGCGATCCGATGCAATGCTCCGATCATCCCGACCGGCCACGTCGGCACGGTCGAGGTCCAGCCGCCGGACAGCGTCGTCATGAAGCCGCGCAAGGCGGTGACCGTCCGGTTCGGAGCGCCGATGTGGGCGCACGAGTTCGGCGACCCGGAGGATCCGCGCACACTGCGTCGGTTCACCGACGCCGTGATGTTCGAGATCGCCGAGCTGTCCGGACAGAAATACGTCGACACCTACGCCGGGAAGAAGACGGAGACCCCGGATGAGCCCACGCCCGCACCGGAGCAGACTTCCGTCACCCCACGTCGGCCGAGCGTCGTCGGTGCCCATGGCGGAGTCGGGACGCGACCCACGCGGCCCTCGATGCGCGCCAGCGCATCGTCGGACGATGACGAGACGACCGTCGGCGTGCCACGCGGGCGCAAGGTGCCCGCAACCGCCGGAAACGCGGCCTCCGACAGCTGACCGTTCGCGACCTCGTCACGAAGAGGTCGTCTGCTTCAATGGCGTCCGATGACCGATGACGACCTGATCACGGGAGCAGCGGCGCCCTCGGCGGAGCGGATCATTCGCTCGCCGATCGCGCTCGACGCGGTGTGGGTCGCGTGCGTCTCCGCATTGTTGATCGTCTCGTCGGTGTTGCCACTCGTCGATCTCGAGGAGGTGTATCTGCGGACCGCCGACGCACCGTTGCGGGTGTACACCGTGTGGCTTCCCGTCGTGGCGGTGGTAACGGCGGTGCTCGGCGTCGTTCGGCGCTCGTCGGTGCTCGGCGCTGTGGCCACGGGACTGCTGGTCCCATCGGTGGCGCTCGCCGGTTCGGTCGCCGCTGCGCTGTTCTTCGATGCGGCTTCGCCGTTCACGGACGTCGGTGTGCCGGTCACACTGGCCGCAGCGGCGATCGGGCTGATCATGCTCCTGCGATGGTTCGTGTACCAACCGACTCCGATCGTCGGTGTCGATCTCCGACCCAACCGTGTGTCGGCGGTCGTGCTCGTGGCCCTCGGCGTCGCTCTCGCGGCGAACGTGGCCGTGAGCGCGGTCAGCGATGACGATCCGTGGTCGCTGCCGTTCGCGATGTCCACGGCACTGATGATGCTGACCGCGGCGGTCGTCGTCGCTGCTGGATTCGTTCGATCGGACGAGGCGAATGTGCTCGCGGCGACCGCCTGCGCGGCACAGTTGCTGGCGGTGATCGTGGTGCGCGTCGTCGAGCCATCCGACAGCGGCGTCGGGCTGGCCGAGTCGGCGACCACGTTGCGCACGGGAGCCGTCGGCCTGGTCCTGCTGGCTGCGGCGGCGGGGGTGGCGATCTTCGGCGCCGCAGTGTCGCGGCTCGATCCGGCCGTCGCCGACGGACCGGACGCGACCGACGACGCGGCCTGGCGATGGTCGGCCGACGACGCCTGAGCCGGCCTAGACGACGACGTTGACCATGCGCCCGGGGACCACGATGACCTTCTTCGGCGTGCCGCCATCGAGCGCCGCGACGATCTTCTCGTCGGCGAGCGCGCCGGCCTCGAGATCGTCCTCGCTCGCGTCAGCGGCGACGGTCATCCGGCTGCGGACCTTGCCGTTGACTTGGATCGGCACCTCGATCGTGTCGTCGACGAGGAGGTCGGGATCGGCGACGGGGAACTCGACGTAGGTGATCGAGCCGTCGGTGTCGACGGAGCGACCGAGTTTCGCCCAGAGTTCCTCGGCGACGTGCGGCACGAGCGGGGCGAGCATCAGCACCATCGGCTCGGCGACCTCCCGCGGCATCGCGTCGAGCTTCGTCACGTGGTTGTTCAACTCGATCAGCTTCGCGATCGCCGTGTTGAAGCGCAGCGCCTCCATCTCGGTCCGGACGACGTCGATCGTCTTGTGCAGCAGTCGACGAGTCTCGTCATCGGCGGGTTCGTCGACGACCGTGCAGTCGCCGGTGGTCTCGTCGACCATGTTCCGCCAGAGGCGTTGCAGGAACCGGTACTGGCCCACCACGTCCCGGGTCGACCAAGGTCGCGATGCGTCGAGCGGACCCATCGCCATCTCGTAGAGCCGGAGCGTGTCCGCGCCGTACTGCTCGTACATCTCGTCGGGCGAGACGGCGTTCTTCAGGCTCTTGCCCATCTTTCCCCACTCGCGGGTAACGGGCTGTTCGTGGAAGGAGAACTGGGGTTCACCGTCGATCTCGGCTTCTTCCACGACCTCACTCGCCTCGACGTAGATCTCGCGCTCGTCCTTGAACGCGGCGGCCTGGATGTAGCCCTGGTTGTACAGGCGTGCATACGGCTCGATCGAGCTCACGTGGCCGAGGTCGTACAACACCTTGTGCCAGAAGCGCGCATAGAGGAGGTGCAGCACGGCGTGCTCGACACCGCCGACGTAGAGATCGATCCCGCCCGGATGGTCGGGGCGGATGTCGGTGCGCGGACCCATCCAGTAGCGCTCGTTCTCCGGATCGACGAAACGCTCCTCGAGCGTCGGATCGATGTAGCGGAACTGGTACCAACACGACCCCGCCCACTGCGGCATCACGTTCGTGTCGCGCCGATAGGACCGGACGCCGCGCCCGTCGCCCAGGTCGAGTTCGACGTTCACCCAGTCCTCGAGCCGGTCGAGCGGGCTCTCCGGATTCGAGAACTCGTCGTCGGCGTCGAAGGTCCGCGGCGAGAACTGATCCGTCTCGGGAAGCTCGATCGGCAGCAGTTCGTCGGGAACCGTGTGTGGCCGGCCGTCCTCGTCGTAGACGATCGGGAACGGTTCGCCCCAGTAGCGCTGGCGGCTGAACAGCCAGTCGCGCAGCTTGTAGTTGATCGTCGCCTCGCCAGCGTCGTGGGCTTCGAGCCAGGCGTTGGTCATCGCGATGCCCTCGGCCGTGTTGTCGATGCCGTTCAGGTCGAGCGGCTCGGTGCCGGCAGGAGTTCCCGCCGACTGCACGTAGGCCGCGTCGCCGACGTAGGCCGTGGGCCAGTTCGTCGTGTCGAGGCCCGGCTCGATGCCGTGGTCGGCGAACCACTCGGCGGGCGGCTGCTGGATCGCGGGGATCGGGAGACCGAACTTGCGGGCGAATTCGAAGTCACGCTCGTCGCCGCACGGGACCGCCATGATCGCTCCCGTGCCGTAGCCCATCAGCACGTAGTCGGCGATCCAGATGGGGAGTTGCTCACCGTTGATCGGGTTCGTGGCGTACGCGCCGGTGAACACGCCGGTCTTCTCGCGGGTGTCGTCCTGGAGCTCGAAGTCCTTCTTGCCGACCGCTTGCTCGCGGTAGGCCGCGATCTCGTCACGCTTCGATTCGTCCGCCAGTTCATCGACGTACGGGTGCTCGGGGGAGAGCACCATGAACGAGGCGCCGAACAAGGTGTCAGGGCGGGTGGTGAACACCGTGATCGGGCCGGCAGCGGACGCGAAGTGGACTTTCGCACCGTGGCTGCGGCCGATCCAGTTGCGCTGCATCGACTTGATCGCGTCGGTCCAGTCGAGGGTGTCCAGGTCGTCGATCAGCCGGTCGGCGTACGCGGTGATCCGCATCATCCACTGGCGCATGTTGCGCTTGAACACCGGGAAGTTGCCGCGGTCGGAGCGTCCGTCGGCGGTGACTTCTTCGTTCGCGACGACGGTGCCGAGACCCGGGCACCAGTTGACCGGAGCCTCCGACACATACGCGAGTCGGTGATCGTCGATCACTTCGTCGCGCTCGGACGGGGACAGGTCGGCCCAGTCATGGCCGTCGTGGGTGGTGCGTGCTCCCGAGTCGAACTCGGCGATCAGTTCGTCGATCGGCCGTGCCTTCTCGGCGTCGGTGTCGTACCAGGCGTTGAAGATCTGGCTGAAGATCCACTGGGTCCAGCGGTAGTAGTCGGGGTCGATGGTGGAGATCGAGCGGCGGGTGTCGTGGCTGAGACCGAGGCGCCGGAGTTGGCGACGCATCGTGGCGATGTTGGCGTCGGTGGTGACCGCCGGGTGGGTGCCGGTCTGGACGGCGTACTGCTCGGCCGGGAGCCCGAACGCATCGAAGCCCATCGTGTAGAGCACGTTGTGTCCGGTCATCCGCTTGTAGCGGGAGAACACGTCGGTGCCGATGTAGCCGAGCGGATGGCCGACGTGCAGGCCGACGCCGGACGGGTACGGGAACATGTCCTGGACGAACAACTTCTCGCCACGCTCGGCGACGAGCTCGGCGTCGCCGAGCGGGCCGACCGGGTTGGGGGTCTCGAAGACGCCGGCGGCATCCCAGCGGTCCTGCCAGCCGACTTCGATCTCCTGGGCGAGTTCCGAGGTGTACCGGTAAGCAGGCGTGTCCGCCGTCGGGCTGCTGGTCGTGCTGTTCTCGTCACTCATACCGGCCCGCAATCCTACGGACGCCCACCCCCACCCTTCGAAAATGTTCGGTGGTGCCCAGTCACCGATGGACATTTCGTCGTGGCGCTCATCCCGTGACCCGACACTCGATGGGGCGACGCGGTCGAGCGCAGTTGGAATGACGGCTCTGGTTATGGTCGGCGGATGGTCGAGATCAACGGAACGGTCGCTCAGGGATTCGGCGCGGTCGCCGACGCCTTTCAACAGAACTTCGAGGAGTTCCCGGAGTTGGGAGCGGGGTTCGCGCTCGTCGCTGATGGGGAACTGAAGGTCGACATCACGGCCGGGGTGGCCGACAAGGCGACTGGTCGAGCCTTCGATGAGCAGACGTTGCAACTGGTGTTCTCGACCACGAAGGGTGCCGCAGCGATCTGCGTCGCTCGGCTCGTCGACGCCGGCGTGCTGTCGTACGACGACACGGTGGCGTCGCACTGGCCGGAGTTCGGCGCGGCAGGCAAGGAGAACGTGACGGTGGCCCAGATGTTGAGTCACCAGGCCGGACTGCCGTACGTGGACCAGGTCTTGTCGATGGACGCGCTGCTGGCCGTCGGACCGATCGTCGACGCGCTCGCGGCCCAGACCCCACTCTGGAAACCGGGGAGCACCCACGGCTATCACGCGGTCACGTACGGCTGGCTCGCCGGCGAACTCGTGCTTCGCGTCGACGGCCGATCGATCGGTACCTACTTCGCCGAGGAGGTCGCCGGGCCGCTCGGCCTCGATTTCTGGATCGGGCTCCCGGAGTCCGAGGAGCCTCGGGTGAGCACGCTGGAGCAGGCCCCGGCGCCGACCGACCCGGAGCAGTTGGCGTTGATGATGCAGGTGATGGGTCCTGGCACCGCTGGCTTCAACGCACTCACCATGAGCGGGGCGTTGATCGCGCTCGGCGCCGGCACCAATCCGTTCAACACCCGTGCCGTGCACGCCACCGAGATGCCCGCGGCGAACGGGATCACCAACGCGTCGAGCTTGGCGAAGATGTATGCGGCCACGGTGGGCGAGGTCGACGGGGTTCGCCTCGTCTCACCCGAGGTGATCGCGGCGGCGTCGGCCGAGGCCGTCAACGGTCCCGACCAGTGTCTCGTTGCCGAAACTCGCTTCGGGATGGGCTTCATGTTGCCCAACGACATGGTGCCGATGCTCGGCCCGAACGCGTTCGGCCACGCCGGCGCCGGCGGTTCGCTCGGCCAGGCCGATCCCGACACCGGCGTCGGCTACGGCTACGTGATGAACCAGATGCTCGGCGGAATCGCCGGCGACCCCCGCACCGTCCGACTCAACGACGCCGTCCGCACCTGCCTCTGAACTGCGCGTCGGTGTCGCTCACCAAAGCGCATCGCGCCGAACTCAGACGCTGAACTCGCAGGGCATCCGCTTGATGCCGTTGATGAAACCGGAGACGAGGCGGTCGGGTTCGCCGGTGATCTCGAGATCGGGCAACTCGCGGAAGATCTCGTCGTACATCACCTGGATCTCGCGGCGGGCGAGGTTCGCCCCGAGACAGAAGTGCGGACCGCCGGCTCCGTAGCCCTCCATGTCCTTGGTGTTCGGACGGGTGATGTCGAAGCGGTGTCCGTCGGCGAACACGTCCTCGTCACGGTTGCCCGACCAGTACCACATGACGACCTTCTCGCCGGCGGCGATCGTGGTGTTGCCGACCGTGACGTCCTCGTTCGCCTTGCGACGCATGTGGATCACCGGCGACGCCCAGCGGACGATCTCGTCCGCAGCGGTGAGCGACATCTCGTCGAAGTTGTTCCGGAGCAGTTCACGCTGATCCGGGTGCTTCGTCAGCTGGTGCATGCCCCACGAGATCGCGTTGCGGGTGGTCTCGTTTCCGGCGACCGCCAAGAGGATGAAGAACGATCCGAACTCGGCCGGTGTGAGGCGCTCGCCGTCGACCTCGGCGTGCATCAGGACGGACGCGATGTCATCCGTCGGCGTGCGCAGTCGATCCTCGCCGAGCTGTTGTGCGTAGTCGAACATGCCGGAAGCGCCCACGATGAGGCCGTCGAGATCGAGCGTGAAATCGGGATCGCCGGCGCCGAGGATGATGTTGGTCCAGTCGAAGATCTGCTGCTCGTCCTCTTCGGGGACACCGAGCATGTCGCAGATGATCTGGAGGGGGAGTGGGGCGGCGAATGATTCGACGAAGTCGATCGGCTCACCCCCTGCGGCCTTCTCCCTGGCCGCGACCACGAGCCGCTTCGCTCGCGTCTTCACCGACTCTTCGATCGCCGCCACCGTCTTCGGGGTGAAGCCCTTCTGGACCAGCATCCGGAACTTCGCGTGGCGAGGGTTGTCCATCACGATCATCGAGCCGAAGAACTCGAGCGTTTCCGGGGGCTGCTCGCCGAGCGTGATGCCGCCGGCGGACGAGAACAGGTCGGCCTTGCGGTTGACCTCCTTGATGTCGTCGTAGGTGACCGCCGACCAGAATCCGGGCCCCGCGATGCCGCCCTCGATGACCGAGAGTTCCTCGTGGAAGCACATGCCGTCGCCGTGTTTCGACTCCTCGCGCAGCGCAACGAAGGCCTCGTTCCGCCGATCGAGCGGTTCGATCCAGAAGTCGTTGCTTCCGAGGTGGGCGTCGGCCACGGTCCGGTATGCGGGCATGTGCCCATGGTGGCAGTCGTAGTGTCGTCGTCGTGTCACTGGAGATCATCTGCCCGCGCTGCGAGTCGGACGACGACCTCCGCGGTACTCCGCTCGACGACGGGCGGATCCAGCTGACGTGTGAAGCGTGTTCGATCACGTGGGAGCGTGATCCGCGGCCGACCTGTCCGACGTGTGGCGGCGACGATCTCTACCACGTGCCGCAGGTGATCCTCGAGAAGTCCCGTGGGTCGCAGATGTCGGTGCAGGGAATTCACGTCGAGTACGGCTGCTGGTCGTGCAACCCTCCCGAGGTGAAGGTGCGCGGCGGCCGAACTCATCACCTGCCTGACCGCCTCGACGGGAGCCAGTGAAGATGTTCGTCGGTGAATGGCACCGACGAACATGTGGGGTCATCTGCGGGCTCGATTCCTGTCGCTAGCGTTCACTGAATGGCCGACTCGACCATCTCTCGCCTCGAAGCTGCCGCCGACTCCGGAACCGGAGTGCGGTTCGTCGGCAAGTCCGTCATGCCGGACGGCGTGCCCGTGTACGTCGGCTGGGATCAGATCCACGACGAGGCGCGGGCCGTCGGGGCCGCGCTCCAGGCGAAAGGGCTCGTGCCCGGTGATCACGTCGCGGTGCTCGGCCCGACCAGCCGCGAGCTGATGACGATCGTGCGCGGCTGCTGGATGGCCGGCATCGCGTCGATGGTGCTTCCGTTGCCGATGCGGATGGGATCGCTCGACGTGTTCATCGAGTCGACGCGGGCGCGAATCCGACACGGCGATGCGAAGTTGGTCCTGATCGACGACCAGCTCGCCGACTTCTACACCGCCGTCGAGGGTGATCCACCCATCGAACCGATGGCGTCGGTCATGCCCGGTGCGGCGAACGTACCCACTGGCGACGCGCTCGAACTGCCGCCACACGACCCGGAGCGGCTCGTCATCCTGCAGTACACGAGCGGGTCGACGAGCGAGCCGAAGGGCGTGATGATTCCCGACCGGGTCCTGTCGGCCAACCTCGACGCCACCTGCGAGGCAGCGGTCCTCGGTGCCGGCGAGACGATGGTCTCGTGGTTGCCCCTCTATCACGACATGGGGCTCGTCGGTTTCCTCGCTCTCCCGATGACGAAGGGGGTCGACCTGGTCCAGGCGGCGCCGCAGGACTTCCTCGCGCACCCGGGCAACTGGATGGACTGGATCTCCGAGCACCGGGGCACGGCGACCGCCGGACCCAACTTCTCGTGGGTGCTCGCCACGCGGGCGCTCAAGCGCAAGACCGACCTCGACCTCTCGTCGCTGACGCTCGCGCTGTCGGGCGCTGAGCCCGTCGATCCGAAGGCGGTCGACGCGTTCGTCGCCGAAGCGCAGCGTTTCGGCTTCTCGCCCGGTGGCGTCTTCCCGGCCTTCGGGATGGCCGAGGTCGCGATTGCCGGCGCGTTCCCCGCTCGCGGTCGTGGCCTGGTCACCGACACCGTCGACCGCCAGGTGCTCGAAACGCAGCGCGTGGCCAAGCCGATCGAGATCGACGATCCGGACGATCTCGCGCTCCGGGCCCGTCAACTCCCGCTGCTCGGCCGCGCCGTCCCGGGGCTCGAGATGAAGGTCGTCGATCCGGACACGCACGAATCGCTGCCCGAGCGCCACGTCGGGGAGCTGCTGCTGCGCGGTACGTCGGTCACCCCCGGCTACTACAAGCGTCCCGATGCCACGGCTGCGCTGTTCGTCGACGACTGGCTCTGCACCGGCGACCTCGCCTATCTCCTCGACGGTGAACTCGTGATGTGCGGTCGGATCAAGGACGTGATCATCGTGGGCGGCCGGAACGTGTTCCCGGAGGACATCGAACGCGCGGTCGGCCCGCTCGACGGTGTGCGCGCCGGGAACGTGATCGCGCTCGGTGTCGAGGGGTACAAGGGCAAGGAGTCGGTCGTGGTCGTCGCCGAGGTGCGCCTGACCGACACGTCCGGGGACCTCGACGACGTGCGCGCTCACGTCCACGAGCGGACGCTCGACGTGTGCGGGCTCCCGCCGCGCGACGTGATGCTCGTGCAGCCGGGAACACTGCCGAAGACCAGCAGTGGCAAGCTCCAGCGCGCCAAGTGTCGCGAGGAGTACCTCGACGAGGATCTGCAACTCATCGAGTGAAGATGTGCGTCGGTGACCGGCACCGACGCACATTTCGCGTCCGTTCATCGTCGCGATCAGGTGGTCGGTGGGTCGAGCTGCGACACTCTCGACCATGACAAACACCACCATCACGGTGCGGCTCCAATGAGCCGCACTCGCCGGTCCGCCAGTTGGCGGGCACTCATCCCACTGAGCCTTCTGGCTCTCACTGCTGCGTCGTGCGCCGGCAGTGACGACTCCGGCAGCGACGAACCTCCGGGAAGCGCTGCCGCCGAGACGGACGGAACCTCCGAACCGGTCGAGGAATCCGAGTCGGCCGACGAGTCGGACTCACCCGTTCTGCACATCGGAGCGATTCCCGATCAGGAACCTGAGCGGCTCCAGCGCACCTACGGCCTCTTGGCCGATCACCTCGAGGAGGAACTCGCCGACGACGGTTTCACGACCGACGTCGAGTACGTCCCGGTGACCGACTACTCCGGCGCCGTCACCGGCTTCGTGGTGGGTGATCTCGACGCTGTCTGGTTCGGCGGGCTCACCGGTGTGCAAGCGCAACTCGAGGTCGAGGGCGCTCAAGCCGTTGCACAACGTGACATCGACGAGGCGTTCACGTCCGTCTTCATCGCGGGAGCCGACACCGGGGTCGAGACGATCGATGACGTCGCGGGACTCGCCGCGCTCGAAGGACAATCGTTCACGTTCGGTTCGGAATCGTCGACGTCAGGGCGGCTGATGCCGCAGTCGTTCCTCGCCGAAGCCGGGATCGATCCCGACGAGGACTTCGAGGGACAGCCCGGGTTCTCCGGCTCGCACGACGCCACGATCGAGCTCGTGGCGGCCGGGACCTACGACGTCGGCGCGCTCAACTCCCAGGTCTGGGACGACCGCGTCGCCGACGGCACCGTCGACGAGACCGCGGTGGTCGAGGTCTTCCGGACTCCGCCGTACTACGACTACCACTGGGTCGTGCAGCCGGATCTCGACGACGAATTCGGCGACGGGTTCACCGAGGCGTTCACCGAGGCGATGACCGCGCTCGACCCGGACGATCCGGACGATGCCGAAGTGCTCGAGCTGTTCGGTGCCGGTGCATTCATCGAGACCGAGAACGGGAACTACGCGGCGATCGAAGCGGTCGGGCGCGATGCCGGCCTCATTCGCTGAACCACTGGCGCTGAGCCTTCGCGACGTCGTCGTCGACCACCCGGTCGGCGGCGGCGTCGTGCGGGCACTCGACGGCGTCGACCTGGACGTCGGAGCGGGCGAGCGGGTCGCGCTGCTGGGCTCGAGCGGTGCCGGGAAGTCGACACTGCTCGACGTGGTCGCCGGACTGGTTCGGCCGACGTCCGGCGACGTCGAGGTCCTCGGTCGACGGATCGCCGAGCTCGGTGGTGGTGCGTTGCGTCGACACCGCTCAGAGGTCGGCGTGATCCGGCAGGCACATGGTCTGCCCGGCGCGCTCCGCGTGGTGCACAACGTGAACGGCGGCCGACTCGGCGCGTGGTCCACCGTGCGTGCCCTGGCCTCGCTGATCGTGCCGATGGGTCGGAGCGACGTCGATGAAGCCTTGGGGCGAGTGGGCCTCGACGGGCTCGCCGACCGTCGCACCGGCGACCTGTCCGGCGGTCAGCAGCAGCGGGTCGCGGTCGCCCGCGTCCTCGTGCAGAACCCGGAACTGGTGTTGGCCGACGAACCGGTGTCGGCCGTCGACCCTCGGCTCAGCGCCGACGTCGTCGAATTGCTCTGCTCGACGACCGAGCGCGAACCGCGACGAGACGCCGTCCTGCTCAGCCTCCACGATCCCACACTCGCTCGTGATCACGTCGATCGGATCGTCGGACTCCGCGAGGGACGGGTCGCGTTCGACCTGGCGGCCCAAGCGGTCGACTCCGGAATGCTGACGTCGCTCTACGCGCCGGCGTGATCCCGATCCCGTGACCCTCACTCCCCGGCGCCGTCTGGTCCTGATCGGCGCGTTGGTCGTCGTCTGGGCGATCGGTCGCGCCGGGCTCTCCGGAGTCGTCAACACGTCGGGAGCTTCCGCGTTCCAGCGTTTCTGGAGGAGCGCGCTGTCGCCCGATCTGTCGGCGGACTTCCTGTCGTTGACGATCGAGGCCACCGCGACGACCGCTGCGTTCGCCGTCCTCGGTTCCGCGCTCGCGCTCCTGATCGGCGTGGCCGGAGCGCTGGCGATCTCCGAGCGGGCGATGGGGACCGGATGGTTGCGGCGGGCGGCGGAGGTCGTCGCGACGGTTCCTCGCGCGGTGCACGAGATCCTCGTGGCGCTGCTGTTGATCCAGGTGCTCGGCTTCGACCCGATGGTGGCCGTCATCGCGATCGGGGTTCCCTTCGGTGCGGTCACGGCGAAGGTGTATGCCGACGCGCTCGACGACGCGGATCGTTCGGCCTACGACGGACTCCGGGCGTCGGGAGTGGGTCGGCTGACCGCCGTTGCGTACGGACTCGTCCCGTTGGTGCGCGGCGAGTTCGTGTCGTACGCGTTCTACCGATTCGAGTGTGCGATCCGCTCGGCCGCCGTGCTCGGGATCGTCGGGGTCGGCGGGTTGGGGTTCCAACTCGACATCAGCTTCGAATCGTTGCGGTACGACGAGATCTGGACGCTGATCTTCGCCCTGATGTTGCTCAGCGGAACCGCCGATGCGGTGTCGTCGTGGGTGCGCGGGCCGTCGGGTCCGAGCGACGGGGGACGATGGTTTCCGGTCGTCGCGGCCGTCGGTGTCGCGTGGTCGTGGTGGCAGGTCGGCCTCGACGTGTCGGTGTTGTGGTCCGCTCGGACGCTCGAACGCGGGCCCGAACTCCTGCGTGACCTGTTCCCTCCCGAGCTCGGTCCCGGCGGTTGGACCGAGCTGTGGTCGGCGACGGTCGACACGATGTCGCTGGTGGTCGTGGCCGTGGTGGTGGCCGCGTTGTTCGGTTTCGTCGGTGCCGCAGTGGTCCGTCGACCGGTGATCGACAAGCGGTCCGGGCTTTCGGCGGTCGGCGACGGGTTCCGAATCGTCGTCGGTCGACTCGTGCTCCTCACGGCTCGGGCGGTCCCGGCGCCCGTCTGGGCGTTCCTGTTCGTCCTGGTGCTGTATCCCGGGATCTGGCCGGGTGCGGTTGCACTGGGTGTGTACAACGCAGGTGTCCTCGGACGTCTGTACGCCGAGGCGATCGAATCGCAGCCCCCGGAGCCGGAGCGGGCGGCCGCTCTCGCGGGTGCCGGACGGTGGACGAGGTGGGCGTACGGGGTCATCCCCGGCGCTGCTCCGCGCCTCGTGTCGCTCACCGTGTACCGCTCCGAGGTGATGGTGCGTGAGACGATCGTGATCGGCGTGGTCGGTGCGGGCGGGCTCGGGCAGTTGCTTCGCGACCATCTGGTCGCCCGGGATTTCGGCGCCGTGATGGGGGTCGTGATCGTGTTGATCGTGCTCGCCATCGCGGCGGATGCACTCGGTCGGGTCATCCGGCGAGTTCTCCGCTGAAGTGGAGTGCCCGGCGGTGACCGGCGCCGATGGACACGTGGTCGAATCGCGACGGGACCGGTCGGTCGTCCTAGGCTTTCGCGTAGATGAGCGACGGCTGGGAGCGACGACAGGAGCGAACGCGGCGGGACGTCTTGGACGCGGCGGGAGAACTGATCGCGAACGGCGGCGTCCACGGGTTGACGATGCGCAAGCTCGCCGAGCGTGCGGGCGTCGCCGTCGCCACCCTCTACAACCAGTTCGGCGATCGTGACGGCGTACTCGTGGAGTTCGTCAGTGCGGGGCTCGACCAACTCGAGGGTGAACTCGACGAGCAGCCGGACGCCGGGCCGATCGACACCACGCGCGAACTCTTCGATGCGCTCGACGAACGCTTCGCGAACGAGCCCGAGGTGTGGGGACCGATCTTTGCTTCCCTGCGGTCCGCTGCCGGCGTCCACGGCATGGGCGAGGTCGGTGATCGTGTCGCCGCCTACATCGAGGCCGACCTCGCGAAAGCGGCCGCGCAGGGCATGTTCGTCGTCGACTGCGACGTTGCGGAGCTCGCACGCCACATCTTCACCACGCGGACCAACCGCCTCGAACGGTGGGCTCAGGGCGTGATCGAGTGGGATCTGTACCGATCGTCGTCCACGCTCGGTCTCGAACTGATCCTCGCCTCGATGCTCACCGAGCCGGGACGTAGCGAGGCGCTTCGGCGTTCCGGAGTCGTGCGCTGAGGCCGTGATTTTCCGCAAGCAGATCGTCGGTCCCGCGCCGGAATTCCGGAATGTGCAACACTGGTACCTTCGGCTTCCTCGCCGCGCACGTGCCGGTGAACGTTCGGCGTTCACTGATCCGGCAACGGCAAGGGTTTCGATGAATGGCGGGCGGGAACAACCCGTCGTGAACAACTCGCCATCGTCGTCGTGACATCACAGAGAACAATTCACACACACAACTCGACATCAACACACTCCAAAGGGGAGAACTATGGATTGGAAACGCTTGGACTCGGCCCGTCGCTCGACGGGGCCCATCGAGGTCGACCTCATCGAGGCGTACGCACAAGGCAAGATCAAGCGCCGTGACTTCGTGAAGCGAGGTGCGATGATCGGCCTCTCCGTGCCGTTCATGGGCGCGATCATCGCGGCATGTGGTGGCAGCGACGACGACTCGTCGGGTGGTGAGAGCAGCGAAGGGTCGGCCGCTCCCGGTACCGACGCCTCGTCCGAAGGATCCGCGGCGCCCGGTGGCTCCGGTGGCGAGATCCTGGCCGGCATCCAGACCGGCGATGCGAACTCGGGTCTCGACCCGCTGAACATGCTCGATCTCGGGACCTACTGCGTGTGCTCGCAGAGCTTCGAGTACCTCGTCGGCCTCGACGCCGACGGAGCGATCGGTCCGACCTCGTTGGCGACGGAATGGTCGCCGAACGACGACGGCAGCGTGTGGACGTTCACCCTGCGTGAGGGCGTCACCTGGCAGGACGGGACACCGTTCACGGCCGCCGACGTCGCCGCCACGATGGACCGCATGGTCGAAGTCGGCGCCGGCATCGCCGGTGTCGTGAGCGAAGGTGCGGTCGAAACACCGGACGATCTCACGGCGGTGGTCAACCTCGACGGGCCCAACGGAAACTTCCCCGCACTGGTCTCGATCTACAACCCGCAGTCGCTGATCACGCCGGCCGACTACACCAATGGCACGACGCTCGACGAGCGGCCCTCCGGCACCGGCGCGTGGATCATCGACGACTTCGATCCATCTTCGTTCCGCGTCCGGTTCACCCCGAACCCGAACTGGTGGGGCGGCGCCGTCAACCTCGACGCGGTCACCCTGCAGGGCTTCGACAGCGGTGGTACCCAGGTGGCCGCGATGGCTGCCGGCGAGACCGACGCCATCCAGCAGTTCTCGGTGTCCGACGGAGCGAACCTCCTCGACGACTCCGAGTTCACCGTGCTGAAGCCGCCGTCGTCCAACCACCGCCAGATGTGGTTCAACACGCAGGTCCCCGAGGGGAACCCGTTCACCGATCCTCGCGTCCGCCAGGCCGCCTGTTACGCGGTCAACCGTCAGCAGCTCGTCGACACGATCTACGAGGGCAACGCCACCATCGCCAACGACCACCCGGTGTACCAGTTGTGGCCGTACTTCGATGACACCCAGGAGCAGCGTCCCTACGACCCGGAGATGGCCAGGCAGCTGTTGTCCGACGCCGGCTACGCCGACGGGATCAGCGACACCCTCCAGGTCGGCGACCTCCAGGAGATCCCGCGCATCGCGGCGATCATCGAGCAGAACCTCGCCGAGGCCGGCTTCACCACGCCGGTCGGCGTCACGCCGAACTCCGACTTCTACGGTGAGTACTGGTGTACCGGAGCGAGCTACGGCACACAGCCGGAATCGAGCGGACCCGGGATCCCGTGTGGTGCATCGGCGACGATCGGCATCGTCGACTACGGCCACCGCCCGACGCCCGACATCTTCTTCTCCCGTGCGCTCCAGACCGACGGTGACTGGAACTCCTCGAACTACGCCTCGTCGGAGTTCGATCAGTTGTTCACCGACTACCAGGCGTCGGTCGACGTGGAAGGACAGAAGGACGCGTGCGGCAAGATCCAGCGTCTGCTGCACGAGGACGCACCGGCGTGCTACCCCTTCTTCTTCGACTACCTGTCAGGCCATACCAATGGCGTCAACGGAATCGAGGTGACCGCACTCGGTCACATGCAGTTCCAGAAGGCGACGAAGAGCTGAAAGACGCGAAGCACAGCGACATGCGTGACGTGAGGGACCGGTCCACCCGTCGGGGTGCGGTCCTTCGCGTCGCGCCGTCGTACGCGATGGCTGGGCGGGACATGCGGGAGACGACATGCTGAAATTCATCGCGAGGCGACTGGTTCTCGGGTTGATCACCCTGGCGATCCTGCTCGTGATCATCACGCTGATCCCGAACATCGCTCCGGGTGACCCGGCACGCAAGATCGCAGGGGGTACCGCTACGCCCGAGCGGTTGGCGCAGGTGAACGAATCGCTCGGGTTGCGCGACCCGGTCAGCACGCAGCTCACCAATCTCGGCCAGTCGGTCTTCACCCTCGATTTCGGTGAATCGTTCTCCGTCGCCGCAGGTCAGCCGGTGATGGACCTCGTGTTCACCGCACTGGGCAATTCGGCGAAGCTCGTCGCGTTGTCGCTGATCATCATGGTGCCGCTCGCGATCCTGGGCGGCCTCGTCGCGGCGTACAAGAAGGACACCTGGATCGACCGCACGATCGTCAACACCGGTCTGGCGTTCTCGTCGATCCCCGACTTCGTCGCCGGCGTGTTCCTGCTCGCATTCCTCGCGGTGCCGTTCGAGTTCTTCAAGGTGCAGGCGAATGCCCCGCCCGGATCGTCGATCCTGGTCCAGATCCAACACCTGTTGCTCCCGGCGATCGCCGTGCTGATGGTCTACTTCGGCTACATCGCACGGATCACCCGCGCCGGAACCATCACCTCGCTCGACGCCGACTACACGCGCACGGCGTTCATGCGTGGGCTCACGACGCGGGAGGTGTTCCGCAAGCACGTTGCACGCAATGCGCTGCAGCCGACCGTCGCCGTCCTCGGCACGCAGCTCGGCTATCTGTTCGGCGGCATGGTCGCACTCGAGATCGTGTTCCAGTATCCGGGACTCGGCAACCTGATCATCCGCGCGGTGGACCGCGCCGACTACCCGGTCCTGCGGGCCGGCGTGCTCACCGTGGCGATCATCTACATGCTCGCCACTCTGGCCGCCGACCTCCTGATTGCGTGGATGAACCCGCGAGCCCGGCTCAACATCGGAGAAGACGCATGACCGCCTTCGATCCCGAAGCGCCCGAGACACCGCACGACCCGCTGGATCTCCATCCGGCGTCGGACGAGGACGGTGGTGCCCCGCAGGCGGCGACGCGCAAGCAGGTCCGCAAGGAACAACGGATGATGTTGTTCAAGAGTCCTGGCTTCATCATCGGCGTCCTGATCGTCGGCTTCTGGGTACTCTCCGCCGTCTGGCCCAGCCTGCTGACCACCTACGGTCCCGACGAATTCGTCGACGCACCGCCGCGCACCGGTCCGAGCAGCGAAGCGTGGCTCGGAACCGACGGCGTGGGTCGTGACGTGTACACCCGGATCATCTACGGCGCCCGACCGATTCTGATCGTGGCACCGTTGGCCACCGCCATCGCCATCGTGATGGGCACGTTCCTCGGTCTGGTGATGGGGTACTACCGGGGCTGGGTCGACGAGATCCTGAGCCGCATCATCGAAGCGATCCTGTCGATTCCCGTGATCCTCATGGCGATCCTGGTCGTGTTCACCTTCGGGCGATCCCGTCCGGTCGTGATCTTCACGATCGCCATCCTCTTCGTGCCGGCCATCACCCGAACGATCAGATCCGCGGCGATCGCGGAATCCGAACTCGACTACGTGACGTCGGCGAAGATGCGCGGCGAGTCGGGCGTGTTCATCGTGTCGCGCGAGATCTTGCCCAATGTGACCGGGCTCGTCGTCGTCGAACTCACCGTTCGCCTCGGCTACGCCGTGTTCACCTACGCCACGCTGGCGTTTCTCGGTCTCGTCGGGACGAACATCACGACAGCCGACTGGGGGATCGACGTCTCGCAGAACTACGAACAGATCGTCCGTGACGTGTGGTGGCCGTCCATCTTCCCGGCGATGGCGATCGCCAGCCTGGTGATCGGGGTCAACTTGATCACCGATTCGATCGACAAGGCGCTCAAGTCATGACCACGACCGAAATCACCGACGACGGAATCGTCTCCGATCCCGACACGGCTGCCCTCGCGATCGAAGATCTCGAACTGTCCTACGTCGTGCGCGGCACGCCGCGGGCGGTGCTGCGTGGCGTCACCTTCGAGGTCCGCCCCGGTGAGGCGTACGGCCTCGTCGGGGAATCCGGCTGTGGGAAGTCGACCACCGCGTATGCCGCGCTGCGGTATCTGCCCAGCAACGGTCAGATCGACGGCGGGCGGGTCACGTCGAGCGGCCAGGAACTCACGTCGATGTCGGCCAAGGAATTGCGCGAGTTCCGCGCCCGCCAGGCGTCGATGGTGTTCCAGGATCCGGTCCAGGCCGTCAACCCGGTGCTGAAGATCGGCCGCCAGGTCGCCGAAGCGTTCGAGGTGATGGGGCAGTCGAAGTCCGAGGCGAAGAAGTCGGCGCTCGCAGCGCTCCACCGTGTGCGCATCGCGTCACCCGAGAGCGTGATGGATCGCTATCCGTACCAACTCTCGGGGGGCATGTTGCAGCGCGTGGTGATCGCGATGGCGCTCGCCTGCGACCCGAAGCTGCTGGTCCTCGACGAACCGACCACCGGCCTCGACGCGACCGTCGAGGCCGAAGTGCTCGATCTCGTGCGGGACCTGCGCTCGGAGTTGAACTCGGCGATCCTGTTGATCGCTCACAACCTCGGGGTGATCCGCACGATGTGCGACCGCGTCGGCGTGATGTACGCCGGCAGGGTCGTCGAGGAGGGAACCGTCGAGGAGGTCTTCGACAACCCGAGTCATCCGTACACCGTCGGACTGTTGAACTCCATCCCACGGCAGGGACTCCGCAAGACCGATCGTGAGTTGTTCGCGATTCCCGGCAACCTGCCCCAGATCGGTGAGCCACTCCCGACATGCGTGTACGTCGACCGATGTCCCATCGCGAACGACACGTGTCGGACCGAGGTTCCCCCGATCGTGGACCGGAGCGAGGGCCACTGGACGCGTTGCCACTTCCCCGACCGGCTGGACGAGATTCCCGAACCCGAGGAGGTTTCCGAAGTCGTCGCCGTCGGTTCGGAGGAGGTCGTCGGGGTCCACGGAGTGTCCAAGACGTTCCGTCAGCGCGGACACGACATCCCAGCACTGGTCAGCGTCGATCTGGGCTTCGCCGAGGGAGAGACACTCGGCTTGGTCGGCGAGTCGGGTTCGGGCAAGTCGACGCTCGCCAAGACGATGCTCGGCGTCTACGAGGCCGACGAGGGCGGCGAGATCACGCTGCGCGGACGCCCCATGGCGGGCAAGGCCACCAAGCGGGTCGAGGAGTCGATTCGCTCGCTCCAGATGGTCTTCCAGAACCCCGACTCGGCGCTGAACCGCGCCTGGACGGTGCGCCGGATCCTCACCAGGTCGATCACCCGGCTCACCGGCATGAAGGGCGACGAAGCGGACAAACGGGCCGTCGAGGTCGCCGAGGCGATGCGTTTGTCCCCGCGGCACCTCGACATGCGTCCGCGCCAGTTGTCCGGCGGTCTCAAGCAGCGTGTGGCGATCGCCCGCGCGTTCGCCGGTGACCCGAACGTCGTCGTGTGCGACGAGCCGACGTCGGCGCTCGACGTCTCTGTCCAGGCGGCGATCCTGAACCTGCTCGCGAGCCTGCAGCGAGACGACCGCACGAGCTATCTGTTCATCAGCCACGACATCAGCGTCGTGCGCTACCTCGCCGACCGGATCGCGGTGATGTACGTCGGGCGGATCATGGAACTCGGCTCGACCGAGCAGATCTTCGAGGGACCGAATCACCCCTACACCGAGGCGCTGCTCTCCGCCGTTCCGAGTGTCGACGGTCAGGCCGAGAATCGGATCCCGCTCACCGGTGAGATCCCGTCACCCGCGAACCCGCCGTCCGGCTGCGTTTTCCACACCCGGTGTCACCGTTTCATCGAGGGGCTGTGCGAGGTCACCGAACCCGAGATGCACGAACTGTCGCCGGGCCACACGATCAAGTGCCACCTCACGGTGGAGCAGTTGAGCCAACCGGTGGAGATCACCGAGAAGGACCGGATGGCCGACGTCGCCGAGCCGCTCGAGTAGGTCGCCGGGGTTCGTTTTCGTTCGCGCGCAGAAAGATTCGCGATCGATCTGTAATTGCGAGCCGGTCGCAACTAGCGTCGACGGAGTGAAGCGACAGTTGTGCGGATGGTTCGGGTTGGCGTTGATCGTCGCAGCGTGCGGAGGAGGCTCGGATGATGGTTCCGCTGACGGCTCCACGAACTCCGCGGCATCGGAGACCGACGAGCTGACGGTCGTGACCACGGTCGCTCCGATCACGTCGATCGCGTCGCAGATCGTCGGGGACCGGGCGACGATCGTCGGGCTGGTGCCGGAGGGCACGAACTCGCACACGTTCGAACCCTCGCCCTCGGCCGCGGAAACCCTGAGTACCGCCGATGTGGTGTTCATCAACGGGCTGCAGCTCGAGGAGCCGACCAAGGAACTGGCGGCCACCAACATGAAAGACGGCGCACCGCTCGTCGAGATCGGCAACGAAGTGATCGACCCCGACGAATACGAGTACGACTTCTCGTTCCCCGAGTCGGAGGGCAAGCCGAATCCGCACCTCTGGACGGATCCGACGCTGGTCGAGGAGTACGCCGACGTCATCCTCGACACGATGATCGATCTCGATCCGGACGGGGAGGAGACCTACAGCGAGAACCACGAGGCGTTCGTCGACCTGGTCGATGAGTTCGATGCTGCGGTGTCCGAGTCGCTCGACACGGTTCCCGAGGAGAACCGCAAACTCGTGACCTACCACGACGCCTATGCGTACTTCGCCGACACCTACGGGTGGACGGTCGTCGGTGCGATCCAGCCGGCCGACTTCGGCGAACCCACCCCGACCGAGGTGGTGCGTTTGATCGAGCAGATCCAGGCCGAGGAGGTCCCGGCAGTGTTCGGTTCGGAAGTGTTCCCGTCGCCCGTGCTCGAACAGGTGGCGAACGAGACCGGCGCGATCTACGTGGACGACCTTCGCGATGACGACCTTCCTGGCGAGCCGGGCGACACCGACCACTCATGGCTCGGCCTGATGAAGTACAACTTCGTCACGATGACCGACGCACTCGGCGGCGATCCGGCCGCACTCGAAGCCTTCGAGGTCCGCAACGTGGTGCCCGACGAAGCGACGTATCCGCAATGAGCGCAGGATGACCTCGGACGTGACCACGCTGATCTCCCCGGTCGAGGCGTTGATCGCCGCGGAACGCGTGACCGTCGCGTACGAGAACGACCCGGTGATCGTCGACGTCGACTTGACGATCGAGCCGGGAGACATGATCGGCATCGTCGGACCGTCGGGTTCGGGGAAGTCGACGCTGTTCCGTGCGTTGCTCGGCAGCGTCCCGTTGCACAGCGGTTCGGTCTCCCGGCGAGCCGGCCTGACCGTCGGGTTGGTCCCACAGGTGGAACGGATCGACTGGAACTTTCCGGTCACGGTGGCCGAGTGTGTCGCGATGGCGCGGGCGGGCGGTTGGCGCACGCCGTGGATCCGACGCGGTGAACGACGCGAGATCGACGCGGTACTCGAACGCCTCGGATTGGATGGTCTGGCGGGTCGGCACATCCGCAACCTGTCGGGCGGCCAGCAGCAACGCGTGTTCCTCGCCCGCGCGATGTTCACGGGAGCCGAGGCGATCTTCCTCGACGAGCCGACATCCGGCCTCGACGTGACGACGCGCCACGAGGTGCTCCACCTACTCGACGACCTCAACCGGGACGGCGTGACGATCGTGTTGTCGACGCACGACCTGAACGGCATCGCCACCCACCTGCCGACGATCGTCTGCCTCAATCGGTCGGTCATCGGCGCGGGAACCCCCGCCGATGTCCTGACCCCCGACGTACTCGAACGCACCTACGGCTCGCCGATGGAGATCCTCGAACACGGCGGGATGCGGGTCGTCGTCGATTCCGGGCACGGATCGAGCCTGCTCCCGCTCCGGCGGGACGTCGGCGCATGAATTGGTCGGAGCTCACCGCTCCGTACGCATTCGAGTTCTTCCGCAACGGCGTCTACGTCGCCACCATGGCCGGCGCGCTCTGCGGATTGGTCGGGTGCTACGTCGTCCTGCGCAACATGAGCTACATCGGCCACGGGCTGTCGCACGCGATCTTCGGGGGATACGCGGTCGCGGGACTGATCGGCGTGAACCTGTTCCTCGGCGCCGGGATCTGGGGTGTCGTGACGGCATTGGCGATCGGCGGGATCGTGCGGCGGCGGCCGATCGGCTCCGACGCCGCGATCGGCGTGGTGACCACGGCGTCGTTCGCGCTCGGGATCGCGCTCGTCGAACGGTACGGGTCGCCCGGTCGCAGTGCCGACGCGCTCCTGTTCGGCAACATTCTGGGCGTTCGGAGCAGCGACGTCTGGCTCGTCGCGGGGGTGTCGCTCGCCGCGGTCGCGTTCATCGTCCTGGCGTACCGCCCGCTGTTGTTCACCACGTTCGACTCGGAGGTGGCGGAAGCGACGGGTGTGCCGACCACGTTGATCGACACCGCGCTGATGATCGTGCTCTCCGCGACGGTGCTGGCGACGATGAACGTGATGGGTGTGACCTTGATCGCCGCGACGCTCGTCGTGCCGGCCGTCGTGGCGCGGATGCTGACCGACAGCTTCGGGAAGATGCTCGGGGTGGCCACCGTCGTCGGTGCGGTCAGTGGCTTCATCGGGATGAACGTGAGCTACCACCTCGACCTGCCGTCGGGGTCGACGATCGTCCTCGTCGGCACGGCGTTCTTCCTCGTCGCGTTCGTCGCGAGTGACACCTTCCGTCGGCGCGGCGCCAGCGTCACCCACGCACACTGACACGGTACGGTCGTGGCGTGAGGCCCGAACCGAGCAAGGCGTTTGATCCCGGGGAGTGGGAGCCGGAGCGGGCGGGGGAGGCACTGCGTGCGCACGGATGCCGGGTCACCCAGCCGCGGGTCGCGGTGCTGCGCGCACTGCTCGAGCATGGTGGAACGATCGATGCGCTCGGGTTGACCGCACTGGCCCAGCGGTACGAACCGGGGATCCACGAGGCGACCGTGTATCGGACGGTGAACGTGCTGTCGGAGGTGGGCATCGCCTCCCACGTGCACGCCGGGCACGGCCCGTCGCTGGTCCGGCTCGCGGGTGACGAGCAACTGGTCGCCGTGTGCCGGGACTGTGGGGCGATTGCTCCGATCCCGGAGGAGTCGGTCGCACAGCTGGTCGAGTCCGTCGAGGCGCGAACCGGGTTTCTCCTCGAACCGGGGCACTTCGCGCTCGAAGGGGTGTGCGGGGAGTGCTCCCCATGACGAGTCGACGATTCATGCAACTCGACGTCTTCGCCTCGGGACCGTTCACGGGGAATCCGCTGGCGGTCGTTCTCGACGGAGAGGGCCTGTCGACCGCCGAGATGCAGCAGATCACCGACTGGACCAACTTGTCCGAAGCGACGTTCCTGTCGGCCCCGACTCATCCCGAGGCCGACTATCGAGTGCGGATCTTCTGCCCGGGGCGTGAGCTCCCGTTTGCCGGGCACCCGACCTTGGGTTCGTGTCAGGCGTGGCTGTCCGGTGGCGGTGTGCCGATGAGCACCGGTCGAATCGTGCAGGAGTGTGGCGCCGGGCTGATTGCCATTCGCCGCGATGGCGATCGCCTCGCGTTCGCCGCGCCGCCGATGATCCGGACGGGGCCGGTCGACCCGGCGCTGCTCGAGCGGCGGATCCGGCTGATCGGTCTCGACGAGTCCGATGTCGTGGCGTCGGCGTGGATCGACAACGGTCCCGGCTGGATGGGGATCCTGCTGGAGTCGGCCGATGCGGTTCTCGACGTCGACGTTCCGCACGCATCCGAGCCCGGATTCGACGTCGGTCTCGTCGGCCTGCGCGGCCCGGAGAGCGACTGCGCCATCGAAGTGCGGGCGTTCTTCGCCGACGGTTCCGGATCGATTCGCGAGGATCCGGTCACCGGCAGTCTGAATGCATCGGTCGCTCAGTGGCTCACGGAGACCGGCCGCGTCGAGGCGCCGTACGTCGCAGCGCAAGGTCAGCAGCTCGGCCGACGCGGGCGCGTGTACGTCGAGGCCGACGACGGCGAGCTCTGGATCGGCGGCCGCAGCACCGTGTCGATCACCGGCACGCTGTCGACGTGAAGATGTTCGTCGGTGCCCGGCACCGACGAACATTCAGGCGGCTCGGAGGTCGGCCATCACCTTGGCCCAGCGCTCGGGATCGCTGGCGTAGGGGGCGTAGAAGCTGATCCGCTGGATCACGTCGCCGTAGCGGCGGGACAACTCCGGTGCGACCTGCTCGGGTTCGCCGACGACCGCGAACGTGTTCAGGATCTCATCGTCGATCAGGGTGCCCATCTTCTCCCACTCGCCCTGCTTCGACATCGTGTTCAACTCGTCCTGCAAACCGCCCCAGCCGTGCGCGTCGAGGACGGGTCGGTAGGCCGGGGTCGACCCGTAGAACGCGATCTGCTGACGCGTGCCGATGGCGGCCTTCTCGATCTCCTCGTCGGTGTTGCCCGTGACGACGAACGACGGGCCCACGATCTCGAAGCCCTCCAGCGTCTTGCCGGCCTTCGCCCGACCGCGTTCGAGCGCCGGAATCGTGACCTCGCGAAGGAACTTCTCGGTCGTGAAGCCGTGGCAGATGAAGCCGTCGCACACCTCGCCGGCGACCTCGGTCATCAGCGGACCGACACCGGCGAGAAACACCTTCGGGGTGCCGAAGTCACCGAGATCCTCGGGATCCGGAGCGAAGAACGGCGTCATCAACGTGTGTCGGTAGAACTCGCCGCGGAACTCGAGCTTCTCGCCGGTCTCCCACGTGTTCCAGATGGCGCGCATCGCGAGCACGAACTCGCGCATGCGTGCCGCCGGCTTCGACCACTCCATCGAGAACCGCTTCTCGATGTGCGGTTTGATCTGGCTGCCGAGTCCCAGGACGAACCGACCCTTCGAGTAGGCCTGGAGGTCCCACGCGGTGTTCGCGGTGGTCATCGGGCTGCGCGCGAACGCGACGGCGATCGACGTGCCGATCTCCAACTCACTCGTGTGCTCGGCTGCGAGGAGCAGCGGAAGGAACGGGTCGTGTGCCGTCTCGGCGGTCCACGCACCGGAGTAGCCCTCTGCCTCGGTCCTCTTGGCGTTGGCAGCCACGTTGGCCAGGTCGGTTCCGATGTTTCCGTCGACTTTCATGGCCCCACAGTACGTTCAGGGCTGATCTTTGAAGAACTCCTGGATCTCGGCGGCGAGTTCGTCTCCGGAACGCAGCTCGAGCTCTTCGACCTCGTCGTCCTCGCTCTCCGATGGAGCGAGATCGTGCAACTCCTCCAGTTGGCGCAGCATCGCCTCGTTCTCGGGCTTCTCGGCGATCATCCGATCGAGCCGGTTCCGTTGCGTGTCGACCTCGGCGCGCAGGCCGAGCGCTTCGATCGAGATGCCGGTCACCTCTTCGAGGCCTTCCAGCAGCGCGACCGAGGCCGCCGGATACTCCATTGCCGACACGTAGTGCGGTACCTGCGCCCAGATGCCGATCGACGGGATCTTCTGTGCGTGGAGCGCGTGTTCGAGCACACCGGCCATCCCCGCCGGAACATCGACCGAGCTCCGTGCGAACGACACCGCGGCGAGCATGTCCGACGAAGGTGACGACACGGAGAGCCGGGCCGGACGGGTGTGAGGAGCGGCGAACGGATACGCCCCGAGCCCCACCATCTGACGGACACCGAACTCGGTGGCCAGTGTCGCCACCGCACGGCCGAACCGGCGCCAGGCCATGTCGGGTTCGGGGCCGACGAGGAACAGCACGTCGCGACCGCCGGGGGAGCGTCCGGCGCGCATCTCGATGGTCGCCCAGTCGAGGTTGGTGTTGAGCCCGTCACGCAGCTCCATGGTCGGCCGGCGAGCGCGATAGTCGACGTAGGTGTCGTCGTCGAACGACAGGATCGGCGAGGACTCGCACGCGCGGGTCAGCTGGTCGGTGGCAGCGGCCGCAGCGCCGGCGGCGTCGATCCAGCCGGTGAGCATCACGATCATCACCGGCTCGTGGAGAGTCGGGTCGTCGACGAGGCGTTCGATGCCGTACTCACGATCGAGCTCGTCGCGGCGGCTCGAGGAGTCGGGGGTGTCGGGTGCGGAATCGCTCATCCGAGTGCCTCCAGACGTGTTTCGGCGCTCGCCGCAGCTCCATCGACCTGCATCTTGAACGCGTGGAGGAACTCGGGGTCCTGCTCGCCGAGTGCCCCGCCGAGGTACCGGGAGTAGACACCTTCGAGGATGCACGCCAGCTTCCAGTAGGCGAACGCGACGTAGAAGTCGAGCTGTGAAAGATCACGACCGGTGATCTCGCCGTAGCGCTGGGCGAGCTGCGCTCGATCCCAGAATCCGGGCGGTGTGGTGGCGCTTCCCGTCCAGGCGGAGTGGTCGTCGTTCGGTCCGGTCCAGTACACCTGGAGCAAGCCGAGATCGGCGAGCGGATCGCCCAACGTGCAGATCTCCCAGTCGAGAACGGCGACGACATCACCCCGGTCGTCGACCATGCAGTTGTCGAGGCGGTAGTCGCCGTGGACGATCGTGGCCGGACCCTGCTCGGGGATGCGTTCCGCCAGTCGGTCGTGGACCCGGTCGACCGCCATGAGATCGCGGGTCTTGCCCTGGTTCCACTGGCTGTACCAGCGCTTGAGCTGGCGGGCGATGTATCCCTCGTGGCGTCCGAGCTGAACGAGGCCGGCCGCTTCGAGGTCGACCGAATGGATCTTGGCCATCGTGTCGACCAACGATCGGCTCGCGTTGTCCCGCGCCTCTTCATCGAGCGCTGCCGCCGAGGCCTCGGCGTCGCGCAACACGTGTCCGTCGACGAACCCCATCACGTAGAACGGGCTGCCGTTGACGGACTCGTCGGTGCACAGGCCGCCGATGGGCGGAACGGGCACGTCGGTGTCGCGCAGCCCGGACACGATACGATGCTCGCGCTCCATGTCGTGGGCGCTCGCGAGCACATGGCCGAGCGGAGGGCGGCGGAGCACGAATCGGCGACCGTCGGACCCGGTGACGGTCATGGTGAGATTGGAGTGACCGCCGGTGATCGGGTGGAACACGAACGGAGCGACGGCGCCGTCCACATTCGACGCCATCCACGCCGAGACACGTTCGACATCGACTCCCGGCACGGGGGAGTGGCTGGGCTCGGGGGGCGCTGCGGCGTCGGTCATCTCCCTTCCGAGAGTAGCGAGGCTCGGCCGGTAGCGTTCATCCCATGCCAGCAATCGACGTCACCGAGACCACCTTCGAGGCCGAAGTCATCGAGAAATCCAAGACGGTTCCCGTCGTCATCGATCTGTGGGCCGAGTGGTGTGGACCCTGCAAGACGCTCGGCCCGATCCTCGAGAAGGTGATCGATGCCACGGACGGCAAGGTGGTTCTGGCGAAGGTCGACGTGGACGCGAACCCCGGTCTGAGCCAAGCCTTCAAGGTGCAGTCGATCCCCGCCGTGTACGCGATGCGGGACGGGGCCGTCGTCGATGGCTTCATGGGCGCGTACCCGGAATCGGCCGTGCAGGAGTTCGTCGACAAGCTCCTCCCGTCCGAGGAGGAGGACACGGTGGCCACACTCGTCGCCGCCGGTGACGAAGACAGCCTCCGCCAGGCGCTCGCGCTCGAACCGGCTCACGAGGACGCGATCGGCGCCTTGGGCGAGTTGCTCGTCGGAAGCGACCGCGGACCCGAGGCGCTCGAACTGATCGCACGCATTCCCGAGAACGACCGGACCCGGAAGATCGCCGCCGCCGCTCGCGTCGGAGAGAAGCCGACCGACGATCACGACGCGACGTTGACGGCGCTGCTCGACCGGGTGAAGGCCGACGACGAGGCACGCCAGCAATTCGTCGACATCCTCGAACTGATGGGCCCCGACGATCCGCGCACGGCCGATTACCGGCGCCAGCTCACCCAACGGCTGTACTGAAGCCGACCCGCCGAATCGACCCTTGCCGTCGGTCCGGCTCCTCGGTAGATTCGCCCGTACCGACTCCCTCCTGATGCCACGCGAGTTCGCTCGCTCATCGGTAGAAGGGAGTCGACGTGCGCCAGCGCCTCGACACAGAGTCCGATCACGATCACCACGGCCGTTCGACCGGTGGGGTCGCTCGCGACACCTCCGACGAATCGGTCGGTGATCCACCTGGTGGTCCGGAGAGGCCAGAAGCCACTTCGGCGCGGAGCGACCGGTTGCGC
>NZ_BAOL01000042.1 GCF_000350145.1 Ilumatobacter nonamiensis YM16-303
GAGACACGACCGCGGACACCGCGGCCGAGGAGTCCGGCGGTGACGAGACCGCCGCCGGCATCGAGGACGTGACCGGTGACGGCGTCGTGACCTTCGGAGTGGCCACACCCGGGCCGCGTGACGACGGTGCCTACTACCAAGCACTCGTGGAAGGCATCGTCGCGTTCTCCGAGGAGAACGGGTTCGCCGAGCCGATCATCGTCGACAACATCGATCCCGCGCAGGCCGACACCGAGATTCGGAACCTCACCCGTCAAGGTGTCGACGTCATCGCCGTCGGCGCGAGCGAACTGGCCGACCCGCTCGAGGGACTCGCCGCCGAGTTCCCCGACATCTTCTGGTACTGCAACTGCGGTGCGGGTCAGCAGATCCCGGGCATCGCTCAGTCGTCGGACGACTCCGCGCAGATCAGCTACTCGGCCGGATATGCGACGGGGCTGCTCCTGCAGGACACCGGCGCCACTGCTGCCGCATTCCTCGGCTGCTGCGATCTCGACTTCGAGAAGGAGGCGTACATGGCCTTCGAACTCGGGATGCAGGCCGTCGACGAATCCTTCACGATGAGCTACATCCCGACCGGTGACTTCAACGACGTGGCCGGTGCCACCGAGGCGTTCAACCAGGCGGTCGCGAACGGCGCTGGTGCGGTGTACCCGTTCCTCGGCGGCGCCCACGAGCCGATCGTCCAGTTGGCCAACGATGAGGGCGTGATCACCATGTCGGCGGGTGCGTCCGATGTCTGCGAACGCGACGATCTCGACTACCAGATCGCCGTGCAGTTCGATGCCGGTGACTACCTCGACGTCATCATCGAGCAGATCGCCACAGGCGAGTTGAACGAAGGTGAGACCTTCGTGTTCACCGTCGGCGAGTTCCCGTTCGTCGGTGCAGCACTCTGCGACGGAACCGATGAGCAGGGCGCCGACCTCGACGACGTCAAGGCACAGATCGCTGCCGGCGACTTCGAGGAAGCGTTCTTCGCGATCAAGTCCGAGGCCTACGGCTTCTGATCCTCCGCTGATGGGTCGACGGTCCGGCACCGGTCACGGTGTCGGACCGACTTCCCGTCCGTCCCATTCGATTCCCGACTCGAACCACGGAGCTGTCGTGCGCGCTGCCCAGTACACCGAACACGGAGGACCCGAGGTTCTCTCGATCGTCGATCTCCCCGACCCGGAGCCGGGTCCGACGGATGTCGTCGTGGCGGTGGAAGCCTGCGCACTGAACCGTCTCGATGTCGTCCAACGCAATGGCTGGTTCACGCTCGATGGCTTCTCCCTCCCGCACGTCGCCGGCATGGACGTCGCCGGAACGGTCGTCAGCGCTGGCGTCGACAGCGACGCATCACAGGTTGCGGTCGGCGACCGGGTGGTCGTCGATCCGTCGCTCGTCGGCGTCGATCCGCGCTCGAAGCTCGCCGGGCGCGGCGACCTGCACGGTGAACTCGGCGTGATCGGTGCGAACGCCGATGGCGGATACGCCGAACTCTGCCTCGCTCCCGCCTCCCACGTGTACCGCGTCCCCGACACGCTCCCGATCGAGCACGCGTCGACATTTCCCACCTGCCATCTCACCGCCTCGCACGCGCTGTTCGACGTCGCCCGCCTCTCTGCCGGCGAGACGGTGATGATTCACGCGGCGGGAAGCGGGGTGTCCGTTGCCGCGATCCAGTTGGCGAAGCGCGCGGGCGCGACCGTGCTGGCCACGGCCGGTTCGCAGTCCAAGCTCGATCGAGCACTCGACCTGGGTGCCGACCACGTGGTGAACAACCGGGTCGGCGACCTTGCCGCATGGGCGCGCGAGATCACGGACGGCCGCGGCGTCGACGTGGTGTTCGATCACGTCGGTACCGCACTGTTCGCCCCCTCGATCTTCTCGCTGGCCGTCGGTGGCCGCCTCGTGTCGTGTGGCAACACGAGCGGCGACGAAGCGGTCATCCCGAGCCTCGGGTACCTCTTCCACAACCGGATCGCCGTACTCGGCTCCGACGCCTATCGGCCGGACGAGTTCGGTCCGGCGTGGGACACGTTCTGTACCGGCGACTTCGCGGTGCACATCGAGCAGGAGTATCCACTCGACGAGGCAGGTGCAGCTCAGGAACACCTCGCGTCGGGTGATGTCTTCGGCAAGATCGTGCTCCGGCCGCGGGAGTCCTGAGTCCCGAGCCATGGTCGACTCGCCGTACCCCGAGCTCAAGAAGACGCACACGATGGCGCGCGTCGGCCGTCCGTACACCGATCGCAAGCCGCCTGCAGCGGCGCCGGTGTGGGACGTGATCGAGGGGTACGGTCGATTCCACGCCCTGAACTCCGCCCTCGAACTCGGTGTGTTCGATGTGCTCGCAGAGATCGGTCCCGCCGAGGCCGGCACGCTCGCCCTTCGTCTCGACGTGTCCCCGACGCATCTCGAGACGTTGCTCGAAGGTGTGGTCGCGATGGGCCTGCTCGATCGCCGCCACCGAAGCTTCGAGTTGAACGACACCGCTCGGCGCTACCTCGTGTCCGACTCGCCCGCCTCGATGGCCTCGCTCGTGCCGGTGTCGCCGGGCCCGCTCGAGAACTGGCACCGACTCACCGACACCGTTCGCACGGGCGCGCCGGTCGATCCCGTCGATGACGACGCGTCGTTCCACGTTCCGCTCGTCGAGGGCACGTTCACGACGATCAACCGCTGCGCGATGCGCGCCGATCGTCAGCTCCGGTACAGCGCCCTGACGGCACCGAGGGTGCTCGAGCTGGGGGCAGGCGGGGCTCCCTGGTCGATCGCGGTGCTCGAATCCAGGACCGACGCGACCGCCGTCGTCAACGACCTCGACGGTGTTCTCGGCGTCGCCCGCCGCACGATTGCCGAACGAGGTCTGCTCGATCGCGTCGAGTTCCGGGCCGGCGACTTCCACCACATCGACGTCGAGTCCGCCGGCTACGACCTCGTCGTCCTCGGCCACATCTGCCGAACCGAGGGAGAAGCGGGAACGCGTTCGTTGATGCAGCGCTCGTTCGATGCGCTGAGACCGGGAGGACGCGTTCTGATCGGCGACTACTTCTGCGACGAGCAGCGATCCCAGGCCGGTCATGCCTTGATGATGGGCGTCACGATGATGGCGAGTACCCGTCGGGGCCGGACCTTCACGCACGGCCAGATCGGCGCATGGCTCACCGACGCCGGATTCGAGGCCGTTCGGTGCATCGAGCCGATCGGATTCCAGGAGGTGTTCGTCGGCGTGCGGCCGTCGGCCGCCCGGGCGAACGAACGAGGAGCACGCAGATGACCGAATCATTCACCGATCCCATCTCGATCGATCTACTCGTCGACGCCTGGTACGTGGTGACGATGAACGAGACGCGCGACATCATCCACCGCGGTTCGGTCGCGGTCGACGACGGTCGCATCGTGGCGGTCGGCAAGACCGCCGACCTCGAGCAGCGCTACCGGCCCGCCCGTCGAGTCGGCGGCGAACGATTCGTGCTGACGCCGGGGATGGTCAACACGCACATCCACATCACCGGCGAACCGTTGACCCGGGGGTACGTCCCCGACGACACGCCGTTCGAGGAGAACGTGTTCGTCTGGCTGACCAATCTGTACGCGGTCCACGGCGCAGGTGACGAACGGTGTTCCGCTCAGTTGGCGGCGACCGAAATGCTCCGCACCGGCACGACCACCTTCCTCGAGGCCGGCACCGTCCGTTTCCTCGACGAGGTCCTCGACGGGCTCGCCGAGACCGGAATCCGCGGCAAGCTCGGCTCGTGGGTGTGGGATCTCCCGCCCCAGCCCGACGTGTACCACCAGACCACGGATCAGGCGATCGCCCGGCTGCAGGCGCAGCTCGAGTCCTTCCGCACCGTGGCGGACGGTCGTCTCGGGACCTGGGCCACCGTGGTCGGTCACACCACGTGCTCCGACCCGTTGTGGAGGGCCACGCGCGAACTGGCCGACGAACACGACGTCGGCGTCAGCTTCCACATGTCGCCAGCGAAGTCGGACCCCGACGGATTCATCGCCGAGTTCGGCCGACGCCCGATGGAGCACCTCGAGGACCTGGGCGTGCTGCGTGAGGACTGTGCGATCACCCACTGCGTGCATGTCGACGACCGCGAGATCGACATCATGGGCGGGCACGGCCTCACGGTCGCCCACTGTCCGACCACGGCGCTCAAGGTCAGTTACGGCGTCACCCAGATCGGCAAGATGCCCGAGATGGTGCAGCGCGGGGTCAACGTGTCGATCGGGACCGATGGCAACAACGCGTCCAACTACTCCGACCTGATGCGCGCGACCTACCTCGTCGCCGGGTTGTTCAAGGACGGCCGCATCGATCCGCAGATGTTCCCCGCGGAGAAGGCATTCGAGATGGCCACCATCGGTGGAGCCGCAGCGATCGGACTGCAGGACGAGATCGGCTCGCTCGAGGTCGGCAAGCGCGCCGATCTCGTGCTCCACGACACCGACCGGCCCGAGTGGCGCCCGTTGTTGAACGTCGTGAATCAACTCGTGTGGTCGGCCGACGGCCGCGGCGTCCACACGGTCGTGGTGGACGGACGAATCGTCGTGGAGGATGGTCGGATGACCGGAATCGACGAGTCCGCGCTGTGGGTCGAGGCCCAGCAGCGAGGCGAGGCGATCGTCCAGCGGTCGGGCCTCCCGGACAAAGCGAAGTTCCCCACGTGGTGAGCGTGCAGGATCGTCCGTCGCCCGCCTCCGTCGCCGTCTCGGTGCGCGGGCTGACGAAGCGCTACGGCGATGTCGTCGCGTGCTCGAACGTCGACCTCGACCTTCGACGCGGTGAGATCCACGGCGTCCTGGGTGAGAACGGCGCCGGGAAGTCGACGCTGATGAAGGTGCTGATCGGATTGGTCCAGCCGGACTCCGGCACGCTGACGGTCGACGACGCGCGGGTGCGCATCGACAGCCCGGCCCGTGCCGGAGCACTCGGCATCGGGATGGTGCACCAGCACTTCAGCCTCGTCGACGAGCTGCGGGTCTGGGAGAACGTGGTGCTCGGTGAGCGTGAGCGTCTCGACGCGCGGCATGCCCGTGGACTCGTCGAGTCGATCGGCGAGCATTACGGCCTCGGGGTCGATCCGGATGCGCGGGTCGGAGATCTCACCGCCGGGATGCGACAGCGAGTCGAGATCATCAAGTGTCTCCGTCGCGATCCGTCCATCGTCATCTTCGACGAGCCGACATCGGTGCTGACGCCGCAGGAGTCCGAGCAGTTGTTCGGCGTGCTGCGCCTCGCGGTGGAACGCGAGAACAAGGCCGTCGCGCTGGTCAGCCACAAGCTCGACGAGATCCGCCAGGCGACCGACACGGTCACCATCCTGCGCCGTGGTGCGGTCGTCGAGGACGGTCCGACGGCTCGATTCGACCAGCAGTCGTTGGCACAGGCGATGATCGGGCGCGCCGTTTCATTGCGTGGTGACGACGCGGCCGCTCTGGGCGCCACCGACATCGTCGTCACCGAGGCGACGGCGGCGTCCGGCCCCGTCACCGCGCCGACCGTGCTCGCCGTGGAGAACGCAGTGTTCGACCGCTATGGGCATCGTGTTCTCGACGGTCTCGACCTCGATGTGCGGGCGGGCGAGATCGTCGGCATCGCCGGAGTCGAGGGGAACGGGCAGGTGGAGTTGGCCGACGTGCTCTCCAGCCTCGTGACCCTGGACGCCGGAACGGTGATCGTCGACGGCGTCGTCGTCCCGACCGGCAGGGCCGGAGCGATGGGCACTGCCGGGGTCGGGATGATCCCCGAGGATCGCCACGACGCCGGCTGCGTCCTCGACATGAGCGTCGCCGAGAACCTCGCGCTCGCGAGCGTCGGTGTCGGCAGCTGGCTGCGCCGTGTGGATCGGGCGAAGAACGAGGCCGATGCCTTGCGCCTGATCGACGAGTACGAGATCCGCTGCAGCGGGCCGGACGCGCCGTTCCACTCCTTGTCCGGGGGCAACCAGCAGCGAGTCGTTCTCGCGCGTGAGCTCAGCGCTGACCCGAAGGTGCTCGTCGCGGCGCAGCCGACGCGCGGTCTCGACGTCGGTGCCATCGAGTTCATGGGAGAGCAGCTCCGCGCTGCGGCAGCCCGCGGTGTCGGCGTGCTGCTCATCTCGAGCGAACTCGAGGAGATCCTGCACCTGGCCGACCGGATCCTGGTACTCCACGCCGGACGGATCGTCGGCGAGATGAATCGCACCGACGCAGACGTCGAGCGCATCGGTCTGCTGATGGGCGGGGTCACGACCGACACCACGACGACGGAAGGAGAAGCCGATGCGTGACCTGCGCAACCGACCCGGACTGCTGACCGGACGGCTGTCCACGAAGGACTCGAGCCTGACATTCGCGCTCTACGCGCTGTCGCTGCTCGGCGCGCTCGTGATCTCCGGCGCGCTCGTCGCGGCAACCGGCGGATCGGCACCCGACGTACTGTCGGCCTTGCTCGACGGCAGCGTGCGTTCGCCAGGGGCGTGGGGTCTGACCCTCACCACGGCGGCACCGCTCCTGCTCGTCGCGATCGGGACGATCGTCGCGACGCGGGCCGGGCTGGTGAACATCGGCCAGGAGGGGCAGGTGCTGATCGGTGCCGCGTTCGCCGCCTACGCCGCAGTCCGGCTGGGTGGACCTGGTTGGGTCGTCGTGACCGGCGCCCTTCTGTTCGGCGCGGTCGGCGGCGGAGCCTGGGCTGGAATCGCGGCCGGGCTCCGTGCATGGCGCAACGTTCCTGAAGTGCTCACCACGCTGCTCCTGACGTTCATCGCGTTCCCGCTGGTCACCTTCGGGCTCAGTCAGGCCGCGCTGATCGCCGATCGCGACACGACCCGTCAGAACCAGCTGAACACCGGTGAGATCATTCCCGGGACGGCGTTGCTGCCGGATGTCCACCTGTTCGGAAACGCGATCGACTCCGGTTTCCTCGTGGCGATCGGTCTGTCCGCCGTGCTCGCGTATCTGATCAGCCGCACCCTGCTCGGCACGCGTGTCGACATGCTCGGCTACAACCCGCGTGCTGCTCAACGGTTCGGTGTGGCGGCCGGTCCGCTGTCGGCGGCGGTGTTGATCGGTTCCGGGGCCACCGCCGGCGTGGCGGGTGCCGTGTTGCTCACCGGGGGCGCGGCGGGGGACCGGCTCGTGTTCGGATTCTCCGGGAACTTCGGTTGGGACGGGCTGCTCGTCGCGTTGTTGGCCCGCAACCGGATCCTCGTCGCCCTCCCCGTCGCGCTGATCTTCGCGATGCTGCGCACCGGGTCGAGCTTTCTCGCCGCGACGGGAGTCGACCGCAAGGTCACCGAGGTGGTCCAGGCCCTGCTCGTTCTCGCCCTGCTCATTCCCCCGGCGGTCCTCTTCATTCGCGACCGCCGGCGCGCGTTGCGGTCCAGCAACCAGAAGACGCCGGCCACGGCGCCGGAGGCGACCTGACATGTTCGAAGCACTCGGCACCCTGGTCTCTTCGGAGGCGCTCTACATCAGCGCGTTCCAGTTCTCGGTTCTCTTCGCGTTCGCGGGCTGCGGCGAATGGGTCGCCGAACGTGCCGGCACCCTGAACATCTCGATCGAAGGCATGCTCATCGGCGGCGCGTTCGGCGCGGTCGTGGGGCATCAGATGACGTCGTCCGCGATCGCCGGGTTGCTCGTCGGCGCGTTCTTCGGGTTCCTGATCGGCTGGTTCCAGGCGAACCTGAGCCATCGGCTCACGGCCAACCAGTTCGTCGTCGGGCTCGCGCTGAACGTCCTGGTGCTCGGTCTGACCGCGTTCCTCGATTCGTCGATCGGTTTCGACCCCGCACGCGCCGAGGTGATCGAGGTGCCGGTGCTCGTCGACATCCCGCTGGTGGGGACGGCGCTCTTCGGTCGGCCGTGGCCCGCGTACCTCATCTACCCGCTGGTGCCGCTGCTGTGGTGGGCGGTCTTCCGCACACGCTGGGGACTCGAGGTGCGATCGGTCGGCGAGAACCCCCAGGCCGCAGACGTGTCCGGTATCCACGTCAACGCCCGGCGCCGCCAGGCGATCTACATCACCGGTGTCAGCGCCGGGATCGGTGGAGCGTTCCTGGTTCTGGGGCAGGTCGGGTCGTTCCAGGCCGGGATGGTGAACGGTCGAGGTTTCATCGCTCTCGCCGCCGTGATCTTCGGTGGATGGACCTTGCGTGGCACCGTCATCGGCTGTGTCCTGTTCGGGTTCGTCGAGGCGGCCACGATCTCGATCCCTGCGAACGGTTACTCGATCGATCCGTTCATCCTCGAGGCCGCCCCCTACGTCGTCGCCCTCACCGTCGTGCTCGCATTCGCCACGCGAGTTCGTCAGCCACGAGCGCTCGCGCAGCCGTTCATCCGCGGCCTGACGTGACCGGCCATTCGCTCCGATGACCTTCTGGGAGGCGGTGCTGCTGCTCGTCGGCGGGCTCGCGGCGGGTGTGATCAACACGATGGCCGGTGGCGGTTCGGCGTTGACCGTCCCGCTGCTGGTGCTCGCCGGTGTGCCCGGCAACCAGGCCAATGGTTCGAATCGCGTCGGGGTGCTGACGTCGAGCGCTGCCGCGGTCGCCGCGTTCCGCGGCGAGGGTGTCGACGGCCTGAAGGGATCGCAGCGGATTCTCGTCCCGGCGGTGATCGGTTCGCTGATCGGCGCGTTCGGCATCAGCCAGGTGGCCGACGAGACCTTCGAGACGATCTTCGGGTACTTGTTGATCCCGATCATCATCCTCACGATCTTCAAACCGAAGCCCGCGCCGGACGCCACCCCGTGGTCGCCGCCGGTGACGATGGGGGTGTTCTTCCTCATCGGCTGCTACGGAGGCGCTTTCCAGGCGGGCGTCGGGCTGGTGATGCTGGCGGCGCTGACCCGGGCCGGCTATGACCTGGTCACGGCGAACAGCGTCAAGGTGTTGGTCAACCTGATCGTCACGGTGATCGCACTGCCGGTGTTCGTGCTCCAGGGCAACGTCGTGTGGGCACCTGCACTGGTGCTGGCTGCCGGCTTCATGGGCGGCGGATGGTTCGGGGCGAAGCTCGCGGTGAAAGGTGGCGAGAAGCTCGTGCGCGTGTTCATGATCGGCGCGGCGCTGTATCTCGCCGGTCGTCTCATCGGGATCTGGTGAGCGAGCGGTCGAACGGGCTGGAACGAGCTCGTCGCCGACGGGAAACACGCAGTTCACAGATTGGTCTTATGGTCAGACCAATATGTTGAATCGGTTGACCGCGACACCCGACTCCTGCTTCTGGGGGTATCTCGACGCTGATGAGCAGCCGGTGCTCAGCGTCGACCCCGGTGAGACGATCACGATCGAAGCGGTCACCCACCACTCCGGCGACGCTCCCGACCTCTTGATGGACGACGGAGTGCGCGCGATCTGGGACGGCATCGCACCCGAGACGCGCACACCCGGCGTGCACATCATGACCGGCCCGATCGAGGTCCGCGGGGCGAAGCCGGGCGACACGCTGCGGGTGGAGCTGTTGTCGATGACGCCGCGGATGCCCTACGGGTCGAACTGTGCGGCGAACTGGGGGCTCTTCCACGAACGGTTCGGCAAGGAACGGATCACGATCTACGAACTCCACGATCCGGAGCCGGACGCGGCGGGCACCATGCAGTTCCCGCCGTTCGCCACGCCGATGTTCGGGTTCGATTTCGCCGCGCGCGAGCTCTACGACCTCCCCGGAGTGATCTCCGAACCGACGCCCGAGCTCCGGCAACCGTTCGGGCGCGACGTCCGCGTCCCGGTCCGCCCGCACCTCGGCGTGATGGGTGTCGCCCCGGAAGGTGGGCGACGGAGCAGCATCGAGCCGGGCGTCTTCGGCGGCAACGTCGACAACTGGCGCTTCGGGCCCGGTGCGACCGTCCACTACCCGGTCTTCCAGGAGGGCGCGGGCTTCTACGTCGGAGATCCGCACTTCGCTCAGGGCGACGGCGAGATCTGCGGCACCGCGATCGAGGCGTCGCTCGACGTGACGCTGCGGTTGTCGCTCGCTTCCGATCTGCCCGTCGAGGCCCCGCTGCTGCGGACCGACACCCATTGGTTCACCCACGGCTTCTCCGGGGGTGTCGAGGAAGGCGTCGACGGACTCGGCACGGCGATGACCATGGCGGCCGAGCAGATGTTGAAGCTGATGGTCGACAAGGGCGGCTTCACGATGGACGAGGCCTACTCGCTCGCATCGGTCGCCGTCGACATGGGTGTCACCCAGGTCGTCGACGGCATCGTCGGCTGCCACGCCGCCATAGCCCACTCGATCCTCGCCCCCTGACCCGCCGACGTCCCCCGATGCCGGTTGACGCAGGCGGTGCGCCGTCAGCGGAGATTGGCGCGCTCGATCAGGCTGCGGTGGCGTTGCTCGGCCTCGACCGCCAGTGCTCCGCGGTGGACCATCGTGGGCTCGCCATCGCGGACCACGACGCGACCCGACGACACGACGTGCGCCACGCTGCGTCCGTCGCTCGCCCACACCAGCTGCAGCACGGGGTCGGGTGAGCGCGGGACCCATTCGGGTCCGGTGGTGTCGACGATCGTGATGTCGGCTCGCTTGCCGACGCTGATGGAGCCGATCTCGTCGGACATGCCGAGTGCCTTGGCCGCCCCGAGTGTCGCATGGTGCAACGCTGCGTGTGCACCGAAGACCGTCGGGTCCATCGTCGCGTCCTTCGCGAGTCCGGCCGCGAGCGCGGCCGCTCCGAGCACGTCGATCGCATCGCCGGCGTTCTCCGCGTCGCAGCCGAGCGCGACCCGACCGCCCCGAGCGATGAACTCGATGTGGCGACCCGCGCGGGACACACCCTGCCCGAGTCGCAGGTACGCCCATGGGCAGTAGGCGATCGCGGTGTCGGTTGCGAGCAATCGGTCGAGTTCGTCGTCGGCGAGATGCACGCCGTGGCCGAGAAGCACATGGCTGCCGAGCGCGCCGAGGTCGTCGAGGTGCACCGCCGGACGTTTCCCCACGCGTTCGAGGTACGCAGCGGTGTCGCTGTCGGACGGTGAGAGATGGAACGTGATGCCGGTCGCGTGCGCTCGCGCGAGATCACTCGCCGCGACGACGAGTTCGTCGCTCATGAGGTCGTGGCCGACGAGCGTCACCCAGCCGTCGACCCGGTCGTGGCCCGCGGTCAGCTGCTGCACCTCACGCTGGCGATCCAGTACGTCCTCGACCGTGTCTCCGGCCCATGGCTCTCCGGCGACATCCCATCCCCACGAACCGAGCGTTCCCCCGACACCGACGGCGTCGAAGCCCGCGAGCACGCGCGCGGGATGGGCGACGGTCCCTGCCTCCACCGTGAAGGTCACACCGTTGCATGCGGCTTCGATGAGCGAGAGGGTGGCCGACAATTCGTCGTCGTCGCCGGTGTGTGCGGCGTGCGCCGGGACCGCCCATTCGAAGATCGACCGTCCGGGCTCGAGGTCGTCGGGGATCATCGAGCGAATCAGGCGATCGCCGGTGAGGTGCTGGTGAGCGTTGATCAAGCCGGGGATCGCCAGGTGCCCGCGACCCCCGATCGTCGACGCCTCCGGGTGGGCGGCCCGGAGCGTCGCCGCGGGTCCGATGGCGGTGATTCTTCCGTCGGCGACGGCGATCGCAGCGTCGGTGATCGGAACGCTCCCCGGTTCCATCGTGAGCACGGTGTCGGCGAGTACGAGCAGGTCGGGATCCGCACGGTCGGTCGGTGAGTCGTTCAACGGAGGTGTGCTCATCCCGGCTATGGTAAGACCATCAGACCAAACGAAGATGATTCGAGCGAGTGTCGGCCGCAGGGAAACGTCCCCGCCGACCCGCGGCAAGGAACGAGGATGCCGTCATGCTGATCGAGAACGAAGCGCTGCTGCATCACTGGTATGTGGTCGCCGAGTCGACCGACGTGGCCGACGAGCCGGTCGCCGTCAAGCTACTCGGACGGGACCTCGTCGTCTGGCGTGCCGTCGGTGGTGACGTGGTCGCTGCACCCGATCGCTGTCCGCATCGCGAAGCTCCGCTGAGCGAGGGCACGGTGCACGACGGATGCCTCGTGTGTCCGTACCACGGGTGGAAGTTCGGCGACGCGGGTCGCTGCGTCGAAGTGCCGTCGTCGGGCACCGGGAAGAAGGTGCCGCCGGCTGCGCACCTCCCCACCGCACAGGTTCGCGAACGGTACGGACTGGTGTGGTTGAGCCTCGGAGAACCGCAGGTCGACATCCCCGAGATGGAAGCCGAGAGCGACGAGCGGTATCGCCGGATCAACTCCGGTGTCCAGGTGTGGAACACCTCGAGCACCCGCATGACCGACAACTTCCTCGACATCTCGCACTTCCCGTACGTGCACATCGGCACGTTCGGCATCGCCCAGAACCAGGACGTTCCGAAGATCGAGATGGAGCAGCTCGACGCCGACTTCTTCGGGTACGAGTACGAGGTCGAAGTGCGCAACGAGGACGGCGCAGCATCATCGGGGATGGACGACGCGGTCATCACGCGTCGGATGACGACCGGGTTCAACCTGCCGTTCACCGTGCGTAGCACCATCCACTACGAGACCGGTCTGGATCACCTGATCCTGCTGTGCTCGACACCGATCGACGACGTCACCTCGTACTTTACGTTCGTGATCTGGCGCAACGACGACTTCTCGGTTCCGGCCGAGGAGGTCATCGTGTTCGACCGGGCGATCGGGGCCGAGGACAAGTCGATGCTCGAGAAGGTCAAGGGTGTCCTCCCACTCGATCAACGCGCAACGGTGAGTGTTCAGTCGGACAAGCCCTCGGTCGAGTGGCGTCGGCGGTTCGCCGACATGCTCGCCTGAAGCGATCCGCTCGCGTCGAAATCCCGCGAGAATTTCTCCGTCCCGGTGTCGATTCGGCGTCGGTCGTTCGTGGAGGAGGCAGGAACACCGCTCCACGGGTTCCATCCGACACACCGAACAAGGAGAATGTGAACATGGCTGAGTACCTGCTTTCCGTCTGGCACGATGAGGAATTCGAGGTCGACTTCGAGGGCGACGACATGCAGCGCATCGTCGCTCAGGTCGACCAGTTCAATGCCGACCTGCAATCGACCAACACCTGGGTGTACGGCAACGGCTTGCAGCCGGCGTCGTCCGCGACGGTGGTCCGAGGTACCGACGGTGACGTGTCGATGACCGACGGCCCGTACGCCGAATCGAAGGAGCAGATGGGCGGGTTCTGGGTCATCGAGGCGGCCGACTTCGACACCGCCCTGGAGTGGGCGCGCAAGGCAACCGTCGCCTGTGAAGGGCCCGTCGAACTGCGTCCGTTCCAGAGTGAGGGCTGACCGCGCCGCACCGGCGCTGCTCGACAGCGTGTTCCGGCGCGAAGCCGGACGCTGCACCGCGACTCTGATCCGTGTCCTCGGCGACGTCGACCTCGCCGAGGACGCGGTGGCGGAGGCGTTCGCGATCGCCGCGACTCGGTGGCCCGTCGACGGCGTTCCGCTGAACCCCGGCGGATGGATCACGACGACGGCTCGCAACCGGGCGATCGACCGGATCCGACGCGAGCGTGACAGCGATGGTCGACACGCTGCGGCACGGCGACTGCACGAGGCCTCGATGGAACGCGACCCGGATCCAGAACTCGCCGACCTCGACGCCTACGTCGACGTGGTCCCCGACGACCAGCTCCGGCTGATGTTCCTGTGTTGCCATCCTGCGCTCGCACGGGACGCGCAGGTCGCGCTGACGCTGCGGTTGTTGGGCGGCCTCGAGACACCCGAGATCGCCCGGTGCTTCGTCGTACCGGAAGCGACGATGGCCCAGCGGATCGTCCGCGCGAAACGCAAGCTGCGCGACAACCACGCGTCGTATCGCATTCCCGAGGCGGCGGAGCTTCCTGATCGGCTCGGCGTCGTGCTGCACGCGATCAGGTTGATCTTCACCGAGGGACACCGGGCGACGACCGGTGACGCGCTCGTCCGGACCGATCTGTCCGACGAGGCGATCCGACTCGGTCGGGTCCTCGTCGACCTGATGCCCGACGAACCCGAAGCGGTCGGACTGCTGGCGTTGATGCTGCTCACCGACGCTCGTCGCCCCGCGCGCACTGCTGCCGACGGGTCGTTGGTACCGCTCGCCGATCAGGACCGCGCGCAGTGGGACCGAGCGATGATCGCCGAGGGGCACCAACTCGTGCGCGCGTGCCTGCGACGTAACCAGCCGGGTCCGTTCCAGATCCACGCCGCGATCGCCGCGGTCCACGCCGACGCGTCCACGGCGGAGGACACGGACTGGTCCCAGATCGTCGCTCTGTACGACCAGCTCCTCGCTCACCGTCCCGATGCGGTGGTGGCGACGAATCGAGCGGTCGCGGTGGCCGAGCTGAAGGGCGCCGAGGCCGGCCTGCGCGAGCTCGCGGAGATCGACGAAAGCGCCGTGGCCGACTACCAGCCGTTTCATTGCGTGCGTGCGGATCTGCTCCGTCGGAACGACCGCCTGGATGAGGCGATCGTGGCCTACGACCGCGCGATCGATCTCACGACGAACCCGGTCGAAGCCCGTTTCCTGGCTGATCGCCGGGCGGCTGTTGCCCCGACGACGTGAACGTGACCCTGTGAGTCGATGTTCGTGGGTGACCGGCACCCACGAACACTTCAGGCGGCGGGGGTCAGGGCGTACTTGTCGGGGTCGGTGACGAAGTCGGCGTGGCCGTAGATGTCGAGGAGGTGGGCGAGGCGGTTGTCGAGGCGGCGGTCCACGCGATCGGACACGGCAGGAAGTCGGAGGCCGACCCGGTAGAACGCGGTCTTCGCGGTGACCACCGCGATCGCGGCGGCCGCTGCCGCCTTGTCCGCTGCGCCGAACGTGATTCCGATCGACTCGGCACGCTCCGAGTCGCCGCCGAGGAAGCTCTTGATCAGCACGAAGCGCGAGAAGCCGTTCTCGAGCCAGGCGTGCACGCGCCCCTGGACGGTTGACGTGTCGAACAGTTCGGCCTCCAACGTGCCGCGGACGAGCTTTCCGCACGTGTCGTCGTCGTAGCCCTCGCGCAGCGAGATGTGGCGGGCCGTGAGCAGGTCGACGATTTCCTGCGGTGTCTCGCCGAGCAGGTTCTCGGGGAGTCCGAGCAGGAAGCATCGATACCGCGACAGCTCGACCCGCGCCCGCTGCTCGGGCGTGAACTCGGTCTCGCCCTTGCCGAGGAGTTGCGCGGACATCAGGAACACGCCGATCAGGCCGGCGGGCATCTGGTCGACCTGCGGAATCGGAATGCCGTAGGTACCGACGTCCCACTCTCCCGAACGCAACAGGTGGAATCGCACCATCGAGTGCATCAGGCGGACCTTCGCCGCAGCCTCGAACCCCTTGCCGGAACGGTCGAGCGCACCGGGCAACGTCGTCGCGGTGAAGAAGCTGGCGGTCTCGAAGACCCGCTTCGCGGCCGCTTCATCGGACAGGGTTCCGGTCATCGTCATCGGCAGTGCCGCGTACTTGTTCAGGAACGTGGCGAGGAACGCTCCCCGGATCGCCAACGGCGTCGCGGTTGCCATGCCGATGCGCTCCTCGCGGGCGCCCAGCTCCACGAGTTCCATGTCGACCCAGTCGGGCGTGGCTTCCATCGCCGCGATGAGGTCGACGAGTTCCTGCGGCGCGTTGTCGACGTTCTCCACCCCGTGCTCGCACGCCGATTCCACCATCTCGATGAGCGTGCGGAATCCGAGTTCGGGAATCAACGCCGCGTACGCGTCGGCGACCCGATCGCCGGTCATCGTGGCGTCGCGGATCGTCTCGCGCAGCTCGGTCTGGTCGATCACCCTCGCGATGGCCGCGTGGTTCTTCACGAACCGCTCGTCGTCGATCGAGGCGTCGCGGTCGTAGCGCTCGGGGATGATCGTGAAGTCGACGTCGCCGTAGATGGTGGGGAGGGCGTCGCGCTGACTCGTCACCACGTCGTCGTACACCTGCATTGTCATGTCGACCTGGCCCTTTCGCCGAGTTGGTTCGCCCGAATCTATGACAGGCGGCGCGATGCAGCGAGTCCGGCGCGTTCGTGCCGCCGCGCCGTCGCTCAGGTGGGGAGACCCGCGATGACCACATCCAGGTCGGCAGGACGGGGAACGGGAAGTCGATCGACAGGGAACCAGCGCGCCGGCTGCCCGTCCTCGGTTCCGGTCGGTTCGGTCGACGTGTGGAACAGATATCCGAGTGTCCAATGGACATGGTTCTCGGTGGTCGGCCGCGGACAGTCGGCCGACCGTGTCAACGTGGCCGCGTCACGGGTCACCGGAGCGATCGCCAGGCCGGTCTCCTCGCGCAGCTCGCGGATCGCCGCGTCACGCGGGCTCTCGCCTGGCTCCAGGTGGCCGCCGGGGCACGACCAACCGAGGCGACGGTGGCGAACGAGCAACACCCGCTCCCGGGTCGGATCCAACACCCACGCGATCGCGACGACGTGGCCGGGAGAGCTGTCGTCCGGACGTCGGAGGAAGTCGCGGAACTCATCGATCGAGGTACCGACGACGATGCAGCGCTCGTCGAGCGCGTACCCGTCGGGTACACCGGTCATCGATGGGACGGCGTCGTGATCAGACTCATCGCCTCGGACCGGGACCGGGGATCCTCGCGGAACTGTCCCCGAACGGCCGAGGTCATCGTCAACGCGCCGGGCTTGGCGACCCCGCGGATCGACATGCACAGGTGCTCGGCCTCCAGGACCACGATCACGCCGCGCGGTTCCAGCACCGATTCGATCGCGGAGGCGATCTGCGTCGTCAGTCGTTCCTGCACCTGGAGTCGTCGTGCATACCCATCGACCAGCCGGGCCAGCTTCGACAACCCGGTCACGTGCCCGGATGGACCCGGGATGTAGCCGACGTGGGCGGTCCCGATGAACGGCAGCATGTGGTGCTCACACATCGACGAGAACGAGATTCCTCGAACCAGGACGATCTCGTCGTGGTCGGCCTCGAAGACGGTCGACAAGTGACTCGCCGGGTCCGAGCCCATGCCGTCGGTGACCTCTGCGTACATGCGGGCGACCCGACCCGGCGTTGCCTGCAAGCCATCTCGATCCGGGTCCTCGCCGATCGCCAGCAGCAACTCGCGCACGGCGGCCTCGGCACGCTCCGCGTCAACCTGGCGCTCAGTCTCTGCGGTCACGGCTCCAGCATGCTGTCAGCCTCCGCGGTCGACCAAAAGGGCGTACGGTCGCCGTGATGGAGCGCACGACCGTGGTCAGCGATGCCGACGACCGGCGGCTCGCCGACTTCCGTCGGTTGAACGATCAGGCAGCGCGCCGCGAGATGGAGGGCGACGAGTACTTCATCTCGGAAGGTTGGGTCTCGATCGAGCGGCTGATCGATTCCAGGCACGTGTTCCGGTCGGTCCTGCTGTCGCCGTCGCGCGTGAAGCGGTTCCTCCCGTTCACCGAGCGTCCGGAGCTGATCGGAGTTCCCGTCTACGTGGCCGAGCGTGAGGTGATGCGGGACATCGTCGGGTTCGACCTGCCGCGCGGGGTGCTCGTGTCCGCGCAACGCCGGCCGTTGACGTCGATCGACGCGCTCGCGTCGAGTTCCACACGCGTGATCGTGCTCGAAGCCCTGAACGACAACGAGAACGTCGGCGCGATCGCCCGGGCCGCGCGAGCGTTCGACGTCGACGGCGTGCTGCTCAGCCCGACCTGTACCGATCCCTACCAGCGGCGCACCGTGCGGGTGAGCATGGGTGAGATCCTGCACATGCGAGTCGCACGGGCAACCCGCGACGAGTGGCCGGACGCGCTCGACGTCCTGCACGCAGCCGGCTTCGAGACGTGGGCGATGACGCCGGCCG
>NZ_BAOL01000041.1 GCF_000350145.1 Ilumatobacter nonamiensis YM16-303
CCATCCGGTGTCTGACACCCGATGGCACCGCTACTCGCGGGGTTCGATGATGCAGGGACCGCCCTCGCAGGTGTCGACGACCACACCATCGGGTTGGAGGAACGCGCCGATCTGGTCGTAGGCGGCCGGCGCGCGGCGGACGTCCTCGTGCGGGTCGACTCCGTCGCGCGGTGGCGTGTTCGTGATCGGTGGGAGCGGGGTCCCGCTGTCGAACATCACGGTCGCCGACCCGTCGAACGGGTAGGCGTCGATTCGGTCGATTCCCCAGAACGGTTCCACGTCAGTCGACCGCACGTCGGCAGCGCCTGCACCGACGGACGCGCCCATCGATCGGGCCATGACGTCCATCGCGACGTTGGCGACCTGATGGTCACCGAGCGCGCCCTGGATCAGCGCGTACTTCTGGTTCAGACCGGGGAGCGGTTCGCGGAAGTGGTTCACGTAGCCGTTGCCCTCGCCGCGGTCCCACAGCATCTGGATCGTCAGCAGCACGATCGCTTGATCGAGTTCGTCGGGGAATGCCGGATCGAGGATCTGCTGGAACGTGTCGAAGTCGACGCTCCGATTGAGCAGTGTCGAGTAGTTCACACCCGGCACGCCGAACACTCCGCGGTCCCAGTCGGTCGACACCGCGGTCGCGACCGGACCCATGATCCCGCCCTGGGAGATGCCGTAGTACGACAACTCCTCCGTGTCGAGCAGCGGCTCGTCGGCGTTGGTCCGGAACGCCGGATCCGACACCAACCCGTCGGGATGTCTCATCAGCCGGCCGAGGAACAGCGTGTTCAGATGGCCCTGCAGCAACCGGTCGACGAGGGTCGAGAAATTGCTCGGGTCGACGAGGCTCGCCGCCGCGTTGCCGACGTCCTCCTCGGACATGCCGATCAGCGCGGTGCCGCACACGACGTAGTTGTGGTTCTGCGCGACCAGCGTCGGGCCAGCGGAGGTGACTTGACTCTCGGTGCCGAGCAGGCCGTGTCCGTAGACCAGGCCGGCGCCCGGTTCGGCTCCCGACGACGCGGGAGTGATCTGGCAGCGGAACGGAGCCGTGAGGGTGCCGTTCACCGTCGGGAGGTCGGAGCCGTCGAGCAGATTCAGTCCGGTCCCGGGAGCGCCGTCGGCCTCCAGGTAGAGCGGCACCTCGTAGGTGCCGTCGATGATGATCCGTCCGGGGACGTCCTCTTGGTCCTCCACGGCGGACGCGATCGAGAAAGGCGGCGGGGCGTCTCCGTGTTGCGTGAACGCGTCGTCGCGCATGTGGAGGAGTGGTCCGGTGAGGTTCTCGGTCGAGATGACCGTGAAGTCCCACGCCATCACCAACTCGTCGCGTTCGACCCCGACCGTCTCCAGGTCCGCGAAGATCTGTTCCATCGACTCGCGGCGTGCCTCGACCTCGGGAACGTCCGTTTCCAGGCGATCCCGATACGCGACGAAGGCGTCGGTCGGTTCGATCGCGGTGCCGGTGGAATCGACCAGGTTGCGGAGTCCGATCACGATCCGGTGGCCCTCGGTGTAGTTGACCGCGGGCCGGAGGAACAGACCTCGGCGCGCTTCGTCGGTGGTGTTGGCGTCGAGTTCGGCCCAGTGGGGCCACTGTTCGCCGCTCGTCGCATCGACGATCACGCTCGCCGACTCGGCGTTCATCGAACGGGCGATGTCGGTGATCGGGGGAAGGCCGGATGCTTCCGGATCGACACCGGGCACCAGCACGAGTGCCGCGCTTCCCGGACTGAACCCGTCGTTGCGGTTGGTGCGAGCGACGTCGATCGGTGTCCCCTCCGCATTCGCCGGCATCGAGTCCGACGACAGGTTCACTCGCCGTCCCGTCGATGTCGTGTCGTCTGCGACCGTGAGCGCGTCGGAGGGAAACGGCAGCAGGCACGACTCGCCGACGACTTCGCAGCGATCGGGGTTCTCGACGGTGAGGTCGACCGTGCCGGCAAATCCGTCGTCCTCCGGTTGCTCGGTCGTCGCCGAGGTGGTGACCGGGGCCTCCGTCGAGAGTGTGGTCGAGTCGGCGGCGCCCGGTGCATCCGTGGTCGGTGCGTCCGTGTCGGCGGCTGCGGTGTCGAGCGCCGATTCATCGCCGGTCGACGCCTCGTCGGATCCGTTGCTGCATGCCGCCACGATCAGCAGCGCGGCCGCGGCCAGTGCGATTCGCCTCATCGATGTCCCCTCTCGAGTTTTTCGTTCCTCTGGCGACGGACGGTAGACGACCGGCGGCTCGGCCGTCCCCCTGGGTCCGGCGTCGCTCGTCCGAATACGTTGGGGGCATGCGTATCTGGCGACTCGAAGAACTCGGTGACCCCCTCGAGCAGCTCCGGCTGGTCGATGAGGAAGCTCCCGCTCCCGGCCCGGGCGAGCTCCTGATCGATGTCGAAGCGGTCGGTCTCGCGTTCCCGGACGTGTTGCAGTGCCGGGGGGAGTATCAGGTGAAGTCGGGTCCGGGTTTCACGCCGGGTGGCGAGTCGTGCGGCCGCGTCGCGGCGGTCGGTGGCGGGGTCGATGACGTCGAGGTCGGTCAGCGCGTGGCGTTCCTGGGCAGTGGCGGTCTCGCCGAACAGGTCGTGCATCCCGCGACGGCAGCGTTCCCGGTGCCGGAGGGTGTCTCCGCCGAGGTCGCGGCGGCGATCCCGATCAACTACTGCACCACGCTGTACGCGTTGCACGATCGGGCGCAGCTCCAGGCAGGCGAGACGGTGTTGATCACCGGTGCGGCCGGGGGCACCGGTACCGCTGCGATTCAGTTGGCAAAGGCGGCCGGAGCGCGCACGATCGCCATCGCCGGTGGTTCGACCAAAGTCGACCTCGTGCGCGAACTCGGCGCCGACGTGGTGATCGACCATCGTGAGAACCCTGACTGGGTCGATGCCGTGCGCGAAGCGTCAGGTGGCGGGGTGGACGTGGCGTATGACCCGGTCGGTGGCGACACCTTCCACCAGGTCCGCCGTTGCATGGGATGGGACTCACGACTGCTGGTGATCGGTTTCGTCGCCGGGATCCCGGAGGTGAAGACCAACCACGCCCTCCTGAAGAGCTATTCGATCGTCGGCGTGCATTGGGGAGCGTCGCTCGCAAAGTTCCCGGACTCGCTCGGCGACCAGATGCGCACGCTGCTCGACATGGCGGCCGAGGGGACCGTGGCTCCGCCGTTGTACCCGCCGTACGCGTTCGACGAAGCGGCGCAGGCGCTGCAAGATCTGGCCGATCGCAAGACCTACGGCAAGGTCGTCGTCACCCGCTGACCGACGCGACCGTAGGCTCCGCGTATGAACCTTGCGGATCTCACCATCTTCACCGAGCCCCAGCAGGGAGCGAGCTACGACGAGTTGCTCGCGGTCGCGCGTCGCGCAGAATCGCTCGGGTTCGGCGCGTTCTTCCGTTCCGATCACTACCTCTCGATGGGTGACGGAGACGGGATGCCCGGTCCGACCGATGCGTGGGTCACGCTCGGCGCCATCGCCCGGGAGACGACATCGATCCGACTCGGCACGCTGGTCACGTCCGCGACGTTCCGACTTCCGGGACCTCTCGCGATCTCCGTCGCTCAGGTCGACCAGATGTCGGGTGGCCGCGTCGAACTCGGCCTGGGTGCGGGTTGGTACACCGAGGAACACGAGGCGTACGGAATTCCGTTTCCCGACCTCGGCGAACGATTCGACCGGCTGGAGGAGCAGTTCGACGTGATCACCGGTCTGTGGTCGACGCCGGTCGGTGAACGGTTCGATCACGACGGCCCGCTGTATCCGATCTCGGGGTCACCGGCGTTGCCGAAGCCCGTTCAGGATCCGATTCCGGTCATCGTCGGCGGGGGTGGCAAGAAGCGCACGCCGGCGCTCGCGGCGCGTCACGCGACGGAGTTCAACACACCATTCATGCCGCTCGATCTCTTCGTCGAGCAGCGTGACCGCGTCCGCGAGGCCTGCAACGAGATCGATCGCGATCCGGACGAGCTCACCTATTCGGCAGCGCTCGTCGTGTGCGTCGGTGTCGACGAGTCCGACTTCGCAGCCCGCGCCGCGGCAATCGGCCGTGAACCCGACGACTTGCGCGAGAACGGCGCCGCCGGCACCCCGGACGAGCTGCGCGCGACGGTCGAGCGATGGCACGAGGCAGGTGCGGAACGCATCCACCTCCAGGTGCTCGATCTCGCCGACCTCGATCACCTCGACCTCATCGCCGCCACCCTCGCCTGAGGCACCTCAGTCGGGTCCGGCGGCGCTTGCGCCGATGAGCGCGAACGGGCAGACTCCCGCCAGGCGGTCGCGACGGCGTCCACGACGCAGAAGGATGGGACATGGGGGCAGGAGCAGCGCCGGCGGGGTGGTACCCCGACGTCGAGCGCACCGGAGGCGAGCGCTTCTGGGACGGTTCGCAGTGGACCGAACAGCGTCGCGACCCTCCTCGCACCGCACCCACGGCTGCGCCCACCATCTCGGCACCCGCGAGGAGCGGACCCGTCGGCTACCAGCAGCCGGGGTACGGTCCGCCGCCGGTCGCGGCCCCGGTCGGCTATCAGCCGTACGGCACCGCGGGCGCGTACTCCCCGAGGAGCACGATGCACGGCTGGGCTCTCGGCCTGTCGATCGCGGGCCTCGTCCTCGTCTGCTGTGGCGGCGTGCTGCTCTCGATCCCGGGCACGATCATGGGGTGGACCTCCATGAAGGGGGTCGATCGGGGTGAGCGTGACCCGACGACACGGGCCACGGCCAAGGCCGCGTTCATCGTGGGAATCGTCGGGCTGGCGTTCGCCGCGGTTTGGATCGCGCTCATCATCGCAGGGGCCATGCTCGATGGCAGCTGAGCATCCGGCCGGATCGCGGCCGGAATCCTGTGGATTCTCGACCTGTCGCTCCTGATTCGCTACGACATCACCAACGCGCCACCAGGGCCACCGGGTGTGTCGTATGCTTTCCAGCCACCGCACCCCTCTCCCGGTGCTCGGCGGTTCGGTGGCCACCCATGACGTTGCTCGACTCCGACCCTCGCCACGACCACGGGCCACCTCGCGCTCCTCGATCGGGTGTTGCGCGGTTCGTCGCGTCGCCCGTCGGTGTGGTGGTCGCGGCGGTTGCGGCGGTGTTCGCGCTCGACGCAGCCGGGACCGACGACGGGCCGGGACTGTGTCTGTTCCGGCGCTGCACGGGTGGCTACTGCCCGGGGTGTGGGATGACCCGGTCGGCTCGGCACCTCACGCGTGGACAGTTCGGCGCCGCGTGGAGTGACCACCCGTGGTTGGTGCTCCTGGCGGTTCAGGTCGTCGTCGCGGGGGCGGTGTACGGCGTGGTCCGGTGGATCGGTACCCAGGTCGAATGGCGTCGGGTCGTCACTCCATTGGCGGTCATCAACGTTGTGCTGCTCATCGGGATCTGGGTCGCGCGCCTGGTCGACGGTTCGATTCCCCGCTTCTTCTGATGACCGTCGAAGGCGACCACAGCACCGCCGACCTCGATGCCCAGGGCAACCCCACCGGTGAAGTCGAAGTGGTCGTGGGTCGCCCACCGGGGGCTCCGGATGCGGCAGCATGGGAGCAGACGAATCCATCCTGATCATCCCCCAACCGCAGCCACAGCCTGCAGGAGGTGTAGGCCATGCCCGACCACACGAACCCCGACGCCGCAGAATCCGATTCGACCGCGACCGAACCATCCTTGGAGTGGGGTACCTCGTCGTTCGAGCCGGGTTCGGATGTCGGCTTGGTCGCGCGGCACACCGTCGGGCTGATCGAGCGTGACAACCCGTCCACTCGTGAGCGATTGTGGGGTCTCGTCGCCGATGACGCTCCACTCGACGATGTCCTCGATGAGCTGTCGTCCACCGGTTTGAAAGCGCTCCCGGACTTCGGGATCGTTCAGGCAGAGGGTGCCAACGTCCGCGTCGTCGCGCGTGGACGAGCGTCGATCTCCGCGGAGCTGTCGTCGGGTGACGTGCACGAGATCGATGCATCCGGTGTGCGCACGTGGATCGAGGAGGTCGTCGCCGACGTCGTCGCCATCACGATCATGCTGCCGCCGTCGGTCGACGACGCTGCATCCGACCTCTCGACCGAGGCGTTCGCCGTCCTCGCGGGCTCGGTTCCCGCGCGGTCGATCAGCCGTCGTTTCGACGTCGCCGACGGCCATGCATCGGTGGCCGAGGAAGGATGGTCGAACACCCCGGCGTGGGCATCGCCCGCCGAGAGCGACCTCGTGGACGATCCGAGTACCGAGCTCGATGCCGACGCCGATGTCGAGCTCGCGATGGTCGAGCCCGCCGACAGTTCGGGTGACGGTGACGACTGGTTCGACCTCGAGGACGCCGCGCCGTCGGAGTCCGTTCCGCCCCAGCCCGTCGATGCGCAGGTGGCCGACCCCCAGCCGGGACCTCCGCCGTCCGACGTTCTCCCCGCGAGCCCCCAACCGGGAGGACCACCTGCACCGGGGGCCGGCACCCCGCCCCCGGCCGCAACGGTGATCTTCGGAGCCGACGACGGCCCGGCGAGTTCGATCTTCGATCAGACCCAGGCTCCTGCTGTCGAGGCGGCCGACGACGGCGACGTCGCGTCCGCATCGGCGTCCTGGGGCGTGTTGGCGTTCTCCAACGGAGTGCGCATCGAGGTGGACCGCAGCGTCCTGATCGGTCGGAACCCGAAGGTCTCCGGTGACGTGGAGGGCGAGCTTCCGCACTTGATGAAGTTCGACGGTCCCGGGCAGGGGCTGTCCCGGACGCATGCGGAAGTGCGGGTGGAGGACGGCGAAATCGTGCTCGAGGATCTCCAGTCCACCAACGGCACCGAGGTCGAACTCCCCGGTCAGCAGCGTCGCCGAGTGCGCAGCGGCGAGCCGGTCGTGGTCGTTCCCGGCACGTTGATCGACTTCGGCGAGGAGCTGCACTGCACCGTCGAAGCCGCCGGCTGACCGGACGCTTCAACGGGGAACGCGATGTGTGAGGCGTGCGCCCCGAAGATCTCACGGCGACAGGCGCTCTCGCTCGCGGGTGGGGCGGCGACTGTCGCCATAGCGGGTGGGCTCGGACGACCGGTCGACGCACGGGCACCGAGGGGCTTGACGATTCAACCGCGAGCGGTGTGGGCGGGCGACGACCGCCCTCCGGTCGGTGAACTGCGCGGTGAGGATGTCCGGTTCCTGCTCGTTCACCACACGGCATCGGCCAACGGCGCCGATCCGATCGGGACGATGCGCGGTGTCTACGACTTCCACACGTCGGTCGAGAAGGGTTGGCCCGATGTGGCGTACAACTTCTTCATCGATCAGAACGGGGAGGTGTACGAAGCTCGAGCGGGCAGCCTCGCCGGCCCCGTCGAGGCGTCCGCGACCGGTGGCAGTCAGGGCTATGCCCAGCTGGTCTGCCTGCTCGGAGACTTCACCGCGCAGAACCCGACCGCCCCGGCACTGGCGTCGTTGAACGCGACGTTGGCGTGGCTCGCGGACCGCTACTCGATCGACACATCGGACGGAGCCCAGACGACCTTCGTCTCGCGGGGATCGAACCGCTGGCCGGAGGGCTCGGCCGTCACCGCCTCGACGATCTCCGGTCATCGCGACATGAGCCAGACCGCCTGCCCGGGCGACACGTTCTATCCCTACCTCGTGGCCAATGTGCAGCGCGAAGTCGACGCCCTCCGACCATCCCGGATTGCGACGACGACAACCGTGCCGCCGGCGGAGACGACGACGGTTCCGCCGGTCTCGACGTCGTCGGAGAACGCGCCGACGACGTCGGTGCTTCCGACCACGACCGAGGTCGCTGCCACGGCTGTCGAACCGACGGACGCTGGTGCGACGTCACCGTCGGCGCCGACTTCCGTCGTTCCGGTCGAGGTCGCACCCACGACCGTGCCGGCATCGGGGGAGCTGCTCACCGCCGGAACCGCGGGTCAGGCCGCCGCCGGGACGGGCCGGGACTCGTCGAACGGAACGGCGTTGGCGATCGCTGCCACGGCTGGCGCGTTGGCGCTCGCCGGTGCTGCCTTCGTCGGGATCCGGGGTCGAGCAGGTGGGGCCGACGGTGAGAACGATCGGTCGGCTGTCGACCCACCGCCCGGTGGTGGAGATCCGTTGGCGTGACGGCGTGACTCGGAAACGGAACGCAGCCGACCAGGCCCCGCGCTCCGACTCAACGCGGAGAGATCAGCCACCCAGGGTGGATCCCGTCAACCGGTGAGCAGGCGTCGCGCCGCGTCGACGACGACACCGATCGTGGCCGCCTCGACTTGCTTCGACGCGTCGGCCGCCGGTGTCTCCTCGCGGGTGCGGTTGACGAGGACGCCGGCCACGCATCCGGCGCGGAGGCCGAGCGCGGAGCACATCGTGAACAGGGTGGCCGACTCCATCTCGTAGTTCAGGACCCCGAGTGCCTGCCACTCGTCGAGGCTCCCGCGGAAACGAGGCGTGACCCTGCCGGCAACCGTGTCGTAGCGTTCCTGGCCCGGATAGAAGGTGTCCGACGAGGCGGTGATGCCGACGTGCATCGCGATGTCGGCGTGCCGGGCAGCATCGACGAGCGCGGTGGTGCAGTCGAAGTCGGCGACTGCCGGAAACTCTGCGGGAGCAAAGTGGAAACTCGCACCGTCGAGGCGGACCGCACCGGTCGTGACGATGACTTCGCCCGGTTCGATGTCAGGCTGGATCGCACCGGTGGTTCCGATGCGGAGGAACGTGGTGACGCCGAGCTGGGCCAGTTCCTCGACGGCGATCGACGTCGATGGTCCGCCGATCCCGGTCGAGCAGACGACGAGCGGGACCCCGTCGAGTGTCCCGCGCATGGAGGTGAACTCGCGAGTCGACGCAAGGGCGACCGCGTCGTCGAGTCGTTCGGCGATGCGCGCCACCCGGTTCGGGTCGCCCGGCAGGATCGCCAACCGTGCGCCTGCCAGGTCGTCACGCGTCAGATCGAGATGGAAGACCTCAGACATGTCCCGACCGTACCCGTTGCACGACGGGTCGGACTCGTTCCGCCACGGTCGGCGGTGTCGGTCGTTATGGTGCGCCGGTGAACACGCCGACCGAGACGCAACGGGTGGTCCGGAGCGACCGGTCCGTCATCGCGTTCCTCGCGTTCATCGGCGTGCTGATGGCCTTCGGAATCGACGCGGCACTTCCGGCGTTCGACGAGTTGCGGACGGATTTCGACCTCGACGCGCAGGGCGTCAGTCCGGCGATCACCGGGACGGTCTACTTCGCCGGGATGGCGCTCGGTCAGGTGCTGTGTGGCGTTCTCGCGGACCGGTTCGGGCGTCGGAACGTGCTTGCCGGTGGGATCGTGCTGTACGGGCTGGGCGCGATCGCCAGCGCCCTCGCGCCGGCTCTCGGCCCGCTGCTCGCCGCCCGTTTCGTGTGGGGACTCGGTGCGTCGGCACCGTCGGTCCTACGTTTCGCGATCGCCCGCGACCTGTACGAAGGCAGCCGGATGGCACGCGTGGTCGCCACCTTCACCGCGGTCTTCCTGATCGGCCCGATCCTGGTCCCCTTCGTCGGGGAGGCGATCCTGCTCGTCGGAACGTGGCGCGCGGTGTTCCTGGTCGGTGTACTGCTCGCCGCGGCCGCACTGGTGTGGACGGTTCGGTTCGGCGAGACGATGTCGACCGAGTACCGCCGACCGATGCAATTCGGACCGTTCGTCGATGCGTTCCGTGCGGTGGTCAGGACGCCGGTCACCCTGTGGGCTCTCGTCGGTTCGACCCTGTTCAACGCGTACTTCTTCGTCTGGCTCGGCAGCTCCCAACCGATCCTCGATGAGGTGTACGGGCGCGACAGTCAGTTCACCGTCTTCTTCGGACTCTCCGGGGTCGGGATGGCCGTCGCGCTGTTGCTGAACAACCGATTGATCGAGCGGTTCGGAATGCGCTCGATGGTCCGTGCGTCCGCGTTGCTGTTCGTCGTCGTCACCGTGGGCATGGTCGCGGTGGCGATCGCAGCCGACGGGATGCCCTCGGTGTGGGTGTGGTTCGCCTGGGCGGTCGTCGCTAACGCCATGACGATGGTGATCAACCCGATGGCGTCGGCGATGGCGATGGAGCCGATGGCCGACAAGGCGGGCACGGCGAGTGCGATCCTCGGTGTGGCACAGCTCGGGCTGGGGGCGTTGCTCGCTGCGGTCGTCGACAGTCGGATCGATGGATCGGTGACGCCGATGGTCGTCGGCGCAGCCGTGTTCGGCAGCGCGGGGTTGGCGGCGCTGTTGCGTGCGACGAACGAACCGCGTGTCGGTCAGCCGATCTGGTCGGGCATCTCGGCCTTGCGGCGGCCGACGTAGTCGATCAACTCGGCGTCGATGGCGTCGTCGAGCGGTGGGGCTTCGTAGCCGGCGAGCGCGGCCTTCCACGCGGTGTTGGCCCGTTCGGCGGCCGAGGTCTTGCCGTCCTCGGTCCACTGCTCGAAGCTGGAGTTGTCCGCGATCGTCGAGCGGTAGAACGCGGTCTCGAAGTTGGCGAGCGTGTGTGCGGTTCCGAGGAAGTGTTCGCCGGGTTGGTGTTCGCGCAGAGCGTCGATCGCCTGCCCGTTCTCGGTCATGTCGAGCCCTGTGCCGAGCTTCATCATCATGCCGAGCTGGTCGGCATCGAGCATGAACTTCTCGTAGCCCACCGCGAGGCCACCCTCCATCCAGCCGGCGGCGTGGAGCACGAAGTTCACCCCGGCCATCAGGGTCGGCTGGATCGTCGCAGCGGACTCGTAGGCAGCTTGCGCGTCCGGCAGCTTCGACGCGGTGAGTGATCCGCCGGAGCGGAACGGCACGCCGAGCCGCCGGGCGAGCGCGGCGACGGTGTAGAGCACGATCGCCGGCTCCGGAGTGCCGAATGTCGGGGCACCGGTGGCCATCGACATCGACGATGCGAATGATCCGAACACCACGGGTGCGCCGGGACGGACGAGCTGGCAGAACGTCATGCCCGCCAAGGCCTCGGCGAGCGTCTGCGTCGCCACGCCGGCGGCGGTCGTCGGCGCCATCGCTCCGGACAGGATGAACGGCGAGATGATGCACGCTTGGTTCGCGGCGGCGTACGTCTCGGCCGCGTCGAGCATCGTGTCGTCCCAAACGAGTGGTGACGACGCGTTGATCAGCGACGACAGCACGGTGCGCTCGGCTCCGTCCTCACCGCGCAGGTCGCCGCCGAAGCCGATCCGCGCGAGTTCGATCGAGTCGGCGGCGCGCTCGCCGGCGGTGACCGATCCCATGAACGCCTTGTCGCTGTACTTGAGGTGTGCGTACACCATGTCGAGGTGACGCTTGTTGACCGCGATGTCGACCGGCTCGCACACGGTCCCGCCGGAATGGTGGAGATGCGGCGACAGGTACGCCAGCTTCACGATGTTCTCGAAGTCCTCGATGCTCGCGTAGCGGCGACCACGATCGAGGTCGAACACGAACGGCGACCCGTAGTTCGGGGCGAACACGGTGTTGTTGCCACCGATCTCGACACTGCGGGCCGGGTTGCGTGCGTGCTGCATGTACTGCGACGGAGCGTTCGTCGAAACGATCGACCGGCAGAGTCCCCGTGGGAAGTGGACGCGTTCTCCCTGGATGTCGCAGCCCGCATCGCGCAGCAGCTCGAGGGAACGTGGATGGTTGCGGAAGTCGACGCCGACCTCTTCCAGGATCGTGTCGGCGTTGTGCTCGATGATCTCGAGAGCTTCCGTACCCACGATCTCGTACGGCGGAATGCTGCGTGTCAGGTACGGCGGAATCGTGGGAGCGTGAGCCGCTCGTTCCGCAGCGCGCCCGGCTCGACCGCCGGTCCGTCGCCCACGTCGTTCTGCACCCAATGCGGTCTCCTCGCCGAGCCTGTGATTCCGCCATCCGGAACGGTTCCAGATTACAGAACACGCGATCCAACCGTGAACCATCGGAACCATCGGGTGTCAGACACCCGATGGTTCACG
>NZ_BAOL01000040.1 GCF_000350145.1 Ilumatobacter nonamiensis YM16-303
GCTCCGTGCGCGAACTGTTCACGAGTTGGCCAGGGCTTGTAGCGTGCGGGCGATGGCCCGACCCGTGATGATCGCCCCGTCGGTGCTGCCCGCCGACTTCTCCAAGCTCGGCGAGGAAGTCGCCGCCCTCGAAGCGGCCGGCGTCGACCTGATCCAGTGGGACGTGATGGACGGCCAGTTCGTGCCGAACCTGACATTCGGACCCGATGTGATCAGATCGGCTCGGCAACACTGCTCGGTGCCGTTCGAGGCGCACCTGATGGTCCACACGCCCGACGTGATGGCCGAGAACTACGTCGATGCCGGTTGCTCGCGCCTGATCGTGCACGCCGAGGCCTGCACCCACCTCCACCGCACATGCGGGAACATCAACGAACTCGGCGCCTCGGCAGCCGTCGCGCTCAACCCTGCCACGCCGGTGTCCGCGGTCGAGCACGTCCTCGACCTGATCGACCTCGTGCTGGTGATGACCGTGAACCCCGGTTTCGGCGGTCAGGCCTACATCTCCACGATGGAGCCGAAGATCGCGGAGGTCCGGACGATGTTGGAAGCCGCCGGCCGAGCCGACGACGTGCACATCGAGGTCGACGGCGGGATCGGACCCACCACGATCGCCGGTGCGGCGGCGGCCGGCGCGAACGTGCTCATCGCGGGAAGTGCGCTGTATCGCGATCCGGAGGGTCTGGAACACGCCGTGTCGGACCTGCGGGCGCGCGCCGAAGCCGCCCGCAGCTGACCCACTCCGGTCATCGGGGCTGTCGATCCATCCCCCACATGTGCGGGCCGACCTCGGACGTTGGATCGCCGTCCCACGACGAGAAACGATGGAGGTGCTCACCGGTCGGGACGTCGAACTCCGCCTCGACCTCGAACCCGTGTCGACGGTAGTAGGCGACGTTCACGAGCGTCTCGGTCTCGAGGTGGCAGAGCAGCCCCTCGCGGTCGGCACGCTCGAACATCACGCCCATCAGCGCGCCACCGAGTCCCTGGCGCTGCCAATCCGGATGCGTCGCGAGCAACTGGAGATACCAGTGCGGCTCCTCGGGAGTGTGCTCGTTCAACAACGGACCGATGATCTCGAAACGCTGGAGCAGTTCGGGTGACGGTGGAGCGACGGGAGGATCGGCTTCACTCGTCGACTCCGGTCGACCCGGTGGGATCCACACCGCCAAGGCGCTCACGTCGTCCGTGCACCACACTTCGTCGTGGTCGAGCCAACCGGTCATCGCCCCACGCAAGACCTCACCGCCGTCCTCGAGATACGCCTCGTCATCCGGGTGCAGCCAACGCATCACCGGGTCGTCCGCGAACGCGCGCATGGCCGTCACACAGAGTTGACGAAGGTCGGAGCGTGTGGCGCGACGAATCTGCATCGACCCAACGTACGCAACCCGTCCTGGCCGACAGTGATACAACGAGTTCGATGACCGCAGCCGACAGGACCTCGACTGCGTCCTGTCCGGCGCGAGCCGCGCTCGCGGGGAATCCGTCGGACGGGCACGGCGGCGCGGTGGTCGCGATGACCGTCAACCGCTTGAACGCGACCGTCGAGGTCACGGACGCCGACGTGTTCCGCATCGACGGAACGATCCCGACGTTCCGATCCGTCGACCAGATGGCGGAGTACGTCACCTCCGTCCCCACCGACATCGACCACCCGCTCATCCCCGCCGCGCTGATCGCTCTTCGAGAACACCTCGGAGCCGATCTGCAACCCGTCGCCATCGAGCTCGAGACGACGATCCCGCGCTCGGTCGGGCTCGCGGGGTCGAGTGCGATCATCATCGCAACGCTGCGTGCGATCGCCAGGCATCGCCCACACGAGAGTTGGTCGAGACGACTCGACGACGATCCGTCGCTCCTCGCGTCGCTGGCGCTCGCAGCGGAACGAGACGTGCTCGGCATCGCGGCGGGCCTGCAGGACCGGGTGGTCCAGTCGTTCGGCGGGACCGTCGCGATGGAATTCGGCGAGGCCCACCTCCGCACGATCGACCGCCTCGCGGCCGGAACGTACCGATCCCTCGCCGCACCACCCGGCGCGCTCGCGATCGCCTATCGCCCCGACACCGGCGGCGACAGCGGCGCGGTCCATCGCCGCCCGGAAGGAACCGACCCCGCATTCGTCGCGACGATGGCCGAATCCGCCGAGCAGGCACGTCGGGCGTTCCGGGCGATCGATGCGGCAGATCGCGTGGCGCTCGGTCGAGCGATGGACGCAACGTTCGACCTGCGCGCCTCGGTCATGGATCTCGACGTGCGACACGTGCAGATGATCGAGGTCGCTCGGGCCCACGGAGCGTCGGCCAACTACACGGGCTCGGGTGGTGCCGTGGTGGTGCTCGCTGCCGACCAGGAATCACTCGCACCGATCTGCGCTGCGCTCCGGCACGACCTCGGGTGTCTCACCGTTCCGATCCCCTGAAACTCTGGAGCACCCCGTCCCTACCATGGCACGGGTGACCTTCCAGCCTCTGATCTGCTCGCCATCCGCGGCGCTCTCGACGCTGGCAACCGCGATCGCACAGGCGAAGGGGTCTGATCCGCTTGCGTCGGTGACGGTCGTCGTGCCCACGAATGTCGCCGGCGTCATGGCGCGGCGAGCGCTCGGTTCCGATTCGGGGATCCTCCGGGTCGACATGGTCACGATCAATCGGCTGGCCGAGTTGCTCGCCGGTCCGTCGCTTGCTCACGACAAGCGCCAGCCGGTCTCCACCCCGCTCCTGGAACTCACCGTGCGGCGGGTCCTCGACGAGGCGCCGGGGAGCTACGGCGTCGTTGCGCATCACCCCGCCACGGTGGTGGCGCTTCGCGAGTTGCATCAAGAGCTCCGGCTCGCCGGCGAGTCGGGAGCCGAGCTGCTCGCCCAGAGCGCTCGTGGCCGAGAGGCGGTCCGGGTGAGCCGCGCGGTGACCCGGATTCTCCAACGTCGATGGTACGACGAGGCCGACCTCCTGGCCGGGGCGACCGACCGCCTCAGGTCCGAACAGGTTCCCGGGCTGGACCGAGTCGTGCTCTATCTCCCCGCGCCGTTCGACGCGCTCGGATCCGAGTTCGTCCGCCAACTCTCGACCGACCGTGTCGTCCACCTGGTCACCGCACTCACCGGGAACCGGACCGCCGACCACGAACAGCACCGCCTGCTCGAACAGCTCGGGATCTCGATCCGCGAGGACGACACGGAGCCGGTCGAACACCGGGCCAGGCCCGCTCGGGTCGTCTCCACCACCGACGCCGACGACGAGGTCCGAGTCGCCGTCCGCACGATCATCGACGCGGCCCGTGGCGCCGTCACCGGCGACCCGGTCCCGTTCGAACGCATCGCCGTGCTGTGGCCGACGCAGCAGCCCTACGCCCGGCTCGTCGAGCACCACCTCAACGCGGATGGAATCCCGTGGAACGGGCGAAGTGGTACCGAACTCACCGAACGCATCGCGCCACGGTTCCTGCTCGACCTGCTCGCCGTCGACCGTCGCGGCCTCCAACGGCGCTCGCTCTTCGAACTCCTCGCCGACGTCCCCGCCAAGGGCGCCGACGGTCTCACGCTGCCCACCGCCGAGTGGGAGCGGGTGAGCCGACGCGCCGGCGTGAGCCGTGACGAAGACTGGCTTCCACGCCTCGGCGCGCTCAGCGAACACAAGCGCTGGGGTCCGCCGGCCACGTCGCTCCGCGAGTTCATCGTCGAACTGCGCAGCATCCTCGGCCACCCTCAGGCGACGCGGACCTGGGCCGAGTGGGTCGACTGGTGCGATGAGCAACTCGCCTCCCGGCTCGGGTCCAATGCCATCGCCCACCTGAGTGACTCCGAGTACCGCGCATGGGAAGCGCTGGTGAGTGCGCTCGAGCGCCTGAAGTTCCTCGACACGGTGGCCGAACCGGTCACGCGCTCCGAGTTCCGCACGGTGCTCGAGAACGAACTCGCCGACGCCGCAGTGCGCGACGGCAGGATCGGAACCGGCGTCGCGATCGGTTCACTGGCGTCGGCAGGAGGGCTGGTCATCGACGTCGCGATCGTGCTCGGCGCCGCAGAGGGTCTCCTGCCTCCCAGCCCACGGACCGATCCGCTGCTCAGCGCAGCCGATCGGGAGCGAGCCGGGTTGGCATCCGCCGATCAACGGGCGCATCGCCTCCACCACGAGTTCGTCTCCACGCTCGGCTCCGCCCACACGGTGGTCACCATGCCACGTGGCGACCTTCGGTCCACCACCGTGAACCAGGCGTCCCACTGGATCCCCGCCGAGGAGGCAGGTGAATCGCCCGACATCGACGAGGTCGATTCGTCGACGCTCGGACTTCAGCAGTTGCCGTTCGCTCCGTGCGAGCGCGAACGACGCCTCCGAGACCGTCTCCGCCACGTTGCGGCCACCGGGCTGCTCACCCACGGCGACACGATGGTCGACGACATCACGACGCGACGCGGGTTGGCGTTGGTCGAGGCACGTCGCGGCGAAACGCTCAGCGAGTTCGACGGCGACCTCTCGCTTATCGATCTCCCGACGTTGTCCGTGCCGACGGGCTCCGGCTTCGACCCGCGCCGGTCGATTTCACCCACACAGATCCAGCAATGGGTGTCGTGCCCGCACGGCTACTTCGTGCACTACCTCCTCGGCGTCTCGCCGGTCGACGAGCCCGACAGCCAGCTCAGCATCAACGCACTCGACCGCGGATCGCTCCACCACGACGCGCTCGATGCGCTGCACCGTGATGTTCTCAGCGGAGTGCTGCCTCAGCCGACCGACACCGGTTGGACCGATGAACATCGCCAGGCACTCGAGGCCCACTTCGACACCGCCTGTGCCGACGCCGAACGCCTGGGTCGAACCGGTCGACCGGCCGTCTGGGCATCCGAGCGCGAACGCATGCACCGCGACCTGTTCGGATGGTTCGAGCGTGACAGCGAGGAGAATCGAGCGCGAGGAATCACGATCATCGGGTCGGAGCTGCGCTTCCCCGACGGGTCCGACGAAGACGCTGCAGCGGTCGTCCTCGCTCTCCCCGGAGACCGTCAGCTCCCGGTGCGGGGTTCGATCGACCGCCTCGACCGGCGGCGCGACGGCGGCCTGATCGTCACCGACCACAAGACCGGCGGCGTCGGACGATACAAGAAGCTGTCCGCCGCGGATCCCACGCTCGACGGAACCGTCTTCCAGCTCCCCACCTACGCTGCGGCGGCACGTGCCGTGACCGAGGGGGCGAACGACCGCGTGCTCGCCGAGTACTCGATGTTCGGGCGGGGCAAGTACGAACGGTTCGGCATCGAGTTCGACGACGAGGTCTGGTCGGTCGTCGGCGAGCACCTCGGCGACGTGATCGACGGCATCGAGTCCGGCTGGTTTCCGCAGGTGCCGCAGGCACCCGGCTTTCGGATGTGGGTCGACTGTCACTACTGCGAACCCGACGAACTCGGAACGACCGATGCTTTCGAACGCTGGACCGCCAAACGATCCGATGAGCGGATCGCCCGCTGGTTCGGCCCCGACGTCCAGGACGATCCCGACGGAGTCACCTCCGATGACTGATCAGATGACGCCGCCCCCGGACGAGAGCGACCGCATTCGCATCCGCTCCGACCTGGACTCCACCCTCTTCGTCGAGGCCGGCGCGGGCGCGGGCAAGACCTCGTCGCTCGTGCAGCGCGTCGTGAACCTGGTCGAGTCGGGCGTCCCCATCGTCGGAATCGCAGCGATCACGTTCACCGAGAAGGCCGCTGCCGAACTGCGCACCCGTGTCCGCCGCGAGCTCACTCAGCGAGACTCCGCCGAATCCTCACGGGCGCTCATGGACCTCGACCACGCGCCGATCGGCACACTCCACGCGTTCGCGCGGCGGATCCTCAACGACTTCCCCATCGAGGCGAGCCTGCCACCCGGCTTCGGCGTCCTCGACGAACTCGAGAGCAACCTTCGCTTCGACGACGAGTGGACCGAACTGCTCGACACGCTGCTGAACGAGCCGAACCCGGCCAGCCCACTCGACGGTGGTCGTGTGCTGGTCGAGCTCTGCGACTTCGAGAACTTCGGCGTCGACAAGGACCTCAAGCGGGTTGCCATCGACTTCCGCTACAACTGGGACCTCGTCGAGTCGTTCGTCGACCGCTCCGATCCCGGACCGTTCGTACTTCCGTTGGCTCCGGTCATCGATGAGGCGCGCGACCTCGGACGGACCGAGACGCCTCCGGGCGACAAACAGGCGGCGCTGGTCGCCACGATCGCCGCTGCAGCCGAGGAGCTCGCGTCCGCCGGCCAACTGTCGGTTCAGCTCGAGCTCCTCACGGCGCTGGCCAAGACGATCGGCAAGCCCGACCGGAAGGGGTCGAAGGCGAACTGGAAAGCACTCGGAGAAGCCGCACTCCACGAACTCCGCGACCGCGAAGCCGACCTCGTCGAACGGATCGAGACCACGCTCGACCAGGTTCGTCGCTACCGGAAGCGGCTGGCGGGAGCGATCTGTGGGCGCTTCGTCCTCGACGCTGCAGCGAGCCGGGTCGACGCCGGCGTCCTCGACTTCCACGATCTGCTGGTGCGCGCCCGCCGGTTGCTCGCCACCGACGCCACCGTGCGCGCGGCTCTCCACGACCGCTATCCCCGGGTGCTGCTCGACGAGTTCCAGGACACCGACCCGATTCAGCTCGAGATCGCCGTGCGCCTCACCGCGGACCCGTCCGATGCGGGCCAGGACGGCGACTGGCGCAGCCTCACGCCGATCCCCGGCCGGCTGTTCATCGTCGGCGATCCGAAGCAATCGATCTACCGGTTCCGTCGAGCGGACATCAAGCAATACCTCCAGGCCGCCGATCAGGTCGGCGCCGACACGGCTCGGCTGACCGCCAACTTCCGTTCCACTTCGTCGGTGATCTCCTTCACGAACGACGTCTTCGGTCGGATGATCACCGAACAGACCGACACCCAACCGGGGTTCCAGACCCTCGATGCGTGCCGCGACGACCGGCTGCTGCATCACGGGTCGGTCTCCGTGTTGGGAGCGGAGCACCACGAGGACCTGGCCGACAAGACCTGGGTCGGAGAAACGGGTGCCGCCGACGAACTGCGGCGACGTGAGGCGGTCGACGTGGTCGGTGCGGTCACCACGGCACTCGACGAGGGCTGGCAGGTCGTCGACGAGGACACCAAGCAACTGCGTCCGTGCCGACCCGGCGACATCTGCATCCTGCTTCCCACCCGACTCTCCCTCCCCGCGCTCGAGGCTGCGCTCCGTTCGATCGAGGTGCCGTATCGTGCCGAGAACGCATCGGTGGTCTACGCCAGCGCCGAGGTCCGCGACCTGCTGATCGCACTGCGCGCCGCCGACGATCCGACCGACGAGCTCGCGCTCGTCGCCGCGCTGCGCTCACCGCTGTACGCGTGCAGTGATGTCGAACTGTGGGAGTGGAAGCAGGCCGGCGGTACGTGGGGCATGTTCCGCTCACCACCGGAGGGCCTCGACGAGCATCCGGTCGCAGAGTCGATCCGCCACATCCGATCGTTGAACGCTCGCGTACCCGTCCTGGGCGCGGCCGACCTGCTGAGCGCTCTGGCCGAGGAGCGCCGGGTCTTCGACGTCGCCCTGGCCAGCACCGACGCGCGCGACGTGTGGCGTCGGTTGCGCTTCGTGATCGACCAGGCCCGCGCATGGGCCGATGCCGGAGGTCGAGGCATCCGCCGCTACCTCGCATGGGCGCGGTTGCAGGCCTCCGACGCGCAGGTGTCCGAGACGATCCTCCCCGAGCGCGACCACGACGCTGTGCGGATCATGACGATCCACGCGTCGAAGGGACTCGAATTCCCGATCACCGTGGTGAGCGGTATGACCACCCAGCCCAACCGACGTCGAGGGGTGCAAGTCGTCTGGCACGACGACGAATGGCACCTCACCGGTCGCGGCGACGACGGCAGCTTCGCCGATGTCAAGCCGATCGACGAGCTGATGAGCGACGCCGAGCGTCGTCGCCTGCTCTACGTGGCGTGCACGCGCGCCGTCGACCACCTGGTGGTCTCCCTGCATCGCAAATCCGCCGACGACCACGTTCCGAATCAGGGCGCCGAGGGCTACACCTCGGCCGAGCTGCTGTTCCACTGCGATGCCGCCGGCGACGCGTCGGGCTCGATCGCTCGCACCTTCACGGCGGTTGAGGTCGCTCGCTCCGGCACCCACGACGCTCCCGACCCGGTCGACGACATCGAGGCCTGGCGCGCCGAACTGTCGGCGGTGACCGCACACGCCCGTCGGCGAAGTGCCGTTGCCGCCACGCGCTTGGCCGACGAGGTGCGACTGTTGCGGGATCGAGAGCGCGAGGACGATCCGGGGCTCGACAAACAGCCGGTCAACATCGATCTTCCCCCGTGGCAACGTGGGCGTTACGGAACGTCGATCGGTCGGGCGGTTCACGGCACGCTGCAGTTCTGCGACCTCGCGAGCGGCGACGACATCGACGACCTGGCGCTCTCGCAGTGCGCAGCCGAGTCGATCCTCGGACTCGACCGAACCGTGGCGGCGCTCGCCCGTTCGGCGATCGAGGCACCCATCGTGCGTGAGGTCGTCAACGGAGCCGAGCACTGGCGGGAGTTGTTCATCGCCGCGCCCGTCGGCTCGCGCGTGCTGGAGGGCTACATCGACCTGCTCGTGCGCACCGACCGCGGGCTGGTCATCGTCGACTACAAGACCGACAAGTGGTCCGGACCGGTCCAGACCGCCGAGCGGATCGGCCGCTACCGCACGCAGCTGGCCGCGTACGGTGCCGCGCTCGAAGCGACCCTCGACGAAGCGGTGGTCGGCGGGGTCCTCGTGCGCTGTCGAGCAGGTGAGCCGCCGGAGCAGATCGAGATTCCCGACTGGTCGGCCGCTCTCGACGAGGTGCGCTCGATCGTCACCTCCGACCAACTCGTGTGACCGGGCGGCCGACCGAATCTCGGTGCACGCACGGCATCGAGGTGAGAAGATTCGGGCATGGTGTCTCGATCGATCAACGAGACCATGCTCGACGTCGCCGAGGCGGGTGGCGGCGACCCGGTGGTCCTCGTTCACGGGTCCGCGAGTGACGCCCGCACCTGGACCGGCCAGATCGAACCGCTCGCCGAACGGTTTCGGGTCGTCACGTACAGCCGTCGGTCCCACTGGCCGAACGAACCCGCACCCGACGGCGCCACCTACTCGATGTCCGAACACGTCGAGGATCTGGCGGCTCTGGTCCGATCACTCGATATCGGGCCCGCACATGTCGTCGGACACTCCTACGGGGGCGTCGTCGCGCTGACCACGGCGATTCGTCACCCGAGTCTCGTCCGCAGCCTCGTGCTGATCGAGCCGCCGGTGATCGCGCTGTTCCTGAGCGAACCACCGAAGCCATCCGAGATGCTTCGGGTCGTCACCCGCTCACCAGCGCTCGCTCTCGCACTGGTCAGATTCGGCGCGACGGGTGTCGCTCCGGCGAAGAAAGCCGCGAAGCAGAATGACATGGACCACGCCATCCGCAAGTTCGGCACGGCCGTTCTCGGCGCGCAGAGCTTCGCGAACCTCGGTGACGATCGGTGGCAACAGATCCTCGACAACAACATCCGGGCGGAGTACCTGAGTGAGATCTTCGATCCGATGACGGAGACCGAAGTGCGCTCGGTGCAGTCGTCGACACTGCTCGTGTCCGGAGCCGACAGTCCGCGGCTGTGGCGGCTGCTGACCGACCACCTGGATTCGTTGATGGCTCACTCGAGCCGGGTGGAGATCCCCGGAGCGTCGCACATCGTGCACGAGGACAATACGGCCGCGTTCAATCGGCACCTCGTCGAGTTCTTGACCGACGCCGCCCGCTGACCGCTGGGTCGCTGCGACGCGGCCTACACGTCGATCAGTTTGGACTCGGCTCGATCGCTGTCCGCCGCGTCATCGTCCGCGTCCGCGACGTCGTCGTCATCATCGATGTCGTCGATGTCCAACCCGAGGCGGTGTGCCTCGGTGTCACTCACGTGCCGACGAACCCGCGCAGCACGGTGATCACCCGTCGGCATCACGGCCGCCCGACCGAGCGCGAAGATCCCCCGGAACCCGAGATCGATTCCCCGTCGCAGGAGCACCAAGCCGATGAGGACGACACCGACGATCGCTGCCGGTACCGCGATCGTCGACAGCAACAGTCGCTTGTCATCGAGCAACGGGGTGAACAGACTCGATTCGATCGGCGTCCCGTCGACGTTGATCGTCTGCACCGGATCGTCGACGACCGGACAGATCACCTCGGTGTCCTCCAACCCGACGACGGCGTCCCCGCCGAACAACGGGGATTCCGGCGCCACCTTCGACGCGAGGGCGCCGATGTTCGCGTCGACAGCCGCCGAGACGAGCACCTGATCGTCGATGTCGATGTACTGCGAGTCGGGTCCGTAGCGGACGTCGATCACCCCGTCGACCGCGTACGGGATCGCGCTTCCTGCACGGACGTGATCGATCTGGAAACGGACGGTGCCCTTCTCGACGAACTCGTCCTTGGCGAGCACCGTGCCGACGAATGCCAACTCGGCGGGTTCCGGCGCGGGGCAACCGGAGGGAATCTGGATCAGCGCCGACGGTGGTGTCACGAAGTCGGTCGCAGGGGACGGAGCCGGCGCCGGTTCGGACGGCGTCGCCGGCTCCGCCGGGGGCGGTGGCTCCGGTGCCGCGGCGGCCGGTGATGCTCCCACGACGGCCGCAGCCAGTCCGACGAGCACCACCTTCCACCAGTTCACGTTGACGAGGCTAACGACACCGCTCACGCCGGTGGCGGCACTCGTTCGGGTTTCAGCGACCGGTGAAGTTCGGGTCGCGCTTCTCGACGAAGGCGCGCATCGCCTCCGCGGTGTCGGCCGTCGAGAAATTCACGGTCTGCGAGAGCCCCTCGTCGTCGAGGGCCTCCTCGAGGGTCACGTTCATCGAGTTGTTCAGCAGGCGCTTCGTCATCGCGAGCGCGATCGGCGGACCAGCCGCGAGCCGCGCCGCCCAGTCGTCGACGAACGCGTCGAGGTCGCCGCTCGGAACGATGCGATTGACGAGACCGATCGACTCGGCCTCCTTGGCGTCGATGACCTCGGCCAGGAGGGCCAGCTCCTTCGCCTTGTGCAGTCCGATTCGTCGCGGCAGCAGGAACGAACCGCCGAAGTCGACGCTCAGTCCACGCCGAGCGAAGATCTCGGAATAGCGGGATGTCTCGTCACCGACCACGAGGTCGCACGACAACGCCATGTTGAGTCCGGCTCCGACCGCCACACCACGCACCTTCGCAATGGTGGGTTGACGCAACCGGTTGAGCGTCAAGCAGATGTCGGTGATGTGACGCATCGACGCGAGCTGGTGCTTGGGGGGCGCAGCCGCTTGCTCCGACGACTCGTCGGATGAGTTGGTCGTCTCGTCCATCCCGCCGACATCGGCGCCCGAACAGAAGTCGCCCTCGGCCCCGGTGAGGACCAACACCCGGTCCGTCGTGCTGTCGTCGATCTCGCGGAACACGTCGAGCAGTTCGTTCCACATCACCCCGCTCGCAGCGTTCTTGCGGTGCGGTCGGTTCATCGTGACGGTCACGATGCCCTCCTCGCGCTCGACGATGATGGTCTCTCGGGTGTCAGTGGCCATGTTGGCGACGATACTGAGGATCGTGGGCTACAACCCGTATCGGAAGTTCAAGGCGCGCTCGAGCGACTACGTCCTCGTGGCGTGCGCCGTTCTCGTCGCCATCGCCCTCGTCGCCTGGGCCTTCCTCGGCTGAATCAGAAGGCGGCTTCGATCACCTGGATGCGCACGCCGGTGATCGCGACGACATCGAAGCGCACCCCGCCACGGGGGCGTCGATGTGCGTCGAGGTACTCGATCGCGAGCTGACGGATGCGGCGCTGTTTCGTGGGGCCGACCGCCGCTGCGGCGGGACCGTATCGATCGGAGCGCCGCGCCTTCACCTCGCTGAACACGATGATTCCGTCGCGTTCGACGATCAGGTCGAGTTCACCCGACGGTGATCGCCAGTTGCGGTCGAGGACGTCATAGCCGAGCCGCCGATAGTGAGCGGCGGCGAGGTCCTCGCCCCACTGTCCACGGGCGCGTTTCGACAGGTCGTGTGGAGCCGGTACCGGCTCGCGTGGGGATGAAGAGTGCATCGACGGTCCTTTCGTCGTGGACGACGGGCCGGAACGGCCGAACGGACGCTCGTGCGTCGATGCGATGTCGATGTGATCGCGTGGCGTGCACGCGATCGGCGCTCAGAAGTCGCGCTTCTCGCGGATCTTCGTGGCCTTGCCCTTGCGGTCACGCAGGTAGTACAGCTTGGCCCGACGGACGTCGCCGCGCTTGACGACCTCGATCTTCTGCACGGTCGGCGCGTGGAGCGGGAACGTCCGCTCGACTCCGACGCCGTAGCTGAGCTTGCGGACCGTGTAGGTCTCCTGCAACCCGCCACCCTGACGAGCGATCACGTCGCCCTGGAAGATCTGGACGCGCTCCTTGCCGCCCTCGACGACGCGCACGTGCACCTTCAGCTCGTCGCCCGCCTGAAAGTCGGGAATGTCGTCACGAATCGAATCGGAATCGATGAAGTCGGTGGCTTGCATGGCGTCTACCTGCTGGGTCGAGTCGAAAGATGTGCCCGCGACCGTCGGATCACTGGCTGTCTGCGTTGCCCACCGGTCCCGGTGGGCCGGTCAATGATACGGGTCAGGAGGGAACTCTTCCAACAGCGACTGTTCGTCCACGGTCACACCGCCTCGCGACTCGACGAGATCGGGACGCTCGCGGATCGTGCGATGCAGCCGTTGCGCTTGGCGATATCGCTCGATTCGGGCGTGATCGCCGCTGCGGAGGACCTCGGGAACGTCCCAGCCACGAAACTCGAGCGGCCGGGTGTACTGCGGTTCCTCGAGGAGTCCGGATGCACCGAAACTCTCGGTGATCGGGCTCTGTGTGTTGCCCATCGCTCCCGCTCGCAGGCGGGTGACCGCCTCGATGATGAGGCACGCTGCGACCTCGCCGCCGCTGAGCACCACGTCCCCGATGCTCACCTCGTCGTCGACGAGGTGGCGTCGGACACGATGGTCGACTCCCTCGTAGCGGCCGCACAGCAGGCTGAATCCACCCGTCGTCTCCGCCAGGTCACCGAGCTCGGCCGCCATCGACTGGTCGAAGCGCCGTCCACCGGGGCTCAGGAGCAACAGCGGACGGGGAGGATCGTTCGCTTCGACCGAGGCGAAGATCGGGTCCGGCTTCATCACCATGCCCGCTCCCCCACCGTACGGAGCGTCGTCGACGGTCCGATGGACGTCGGTCGCCTGGTCACGGATGTCGTGGCAACGCAGGTCGAGCACCCCGCCGGATCGCGCCTTGCCGAGCAGACTCTCGGCGCAGAACTGATCGACGAGATCGGGGAAGAGTGAGAAGACGTCGATCCGCAGCGTCGCCGACGAGGACGAAGCTGCGCCGGACGCCGATTCAGTCATCGTTCAGCTCGAACAGCCCGTCGGGCACATCGACCGTGATCGTGCCGTCCGCGGCGGTCACGACGAAGTTCGCGGGAACGAGCGCACCGGTGTCGGTCTCGATGATCTCCGCGGCAGGGTTCTCGAGGACCGCGGTGCAGACTCCCCGATCGATGCCGTCCTGGTCGACCACCCGTTGACCGATCAACTCGTGAACCCAGAGGGCTGACGGATCGTCGATCGGCGCGGCGAACAGCTCGACGTTGGTCCACTTCTCGGCGTCGGTCCGATCGGCGATCTGCTCGAACCGAGCGATGATCCGGCCGTTTCCGAGCACGCGACTCGACACGACGGACAGCATCTGCCCACGGGCGAAGAGTTCGGCACCGGCGTCGACGCGTTCGCGACGATCGGTGGTCAGCTGGACGAAGATGTCGCCCTTCAGGCCGTGCGGTCGCCGCAAGTGCCCGATGGTGAGCCAACCAGCCGGTGGTGTGTCCTGGCGGCCTGACGGCCTCATCGGAACGCGCTCAGTCGAGGAACTCGATGTCGATCTCGACATCGTCCTTGCTCGCAGCCGCCCGGGTGACGGTGCGGATGCTTGCAGCGGTGCGCCCACGGCGGCCGATGACGCGACCGAGGTCGCCGTCGCCCACGCGGACGTTCAGCGCCGGACGGTTGCCCGACTCGTCGACCTCGACGGTGACGGCATCGGGATCATCGACGATCGACTTGACGATGTGGGTCAGGACCGCAACCGCGGTGCCGGCGAACTCGTTGTTGGCGTCGTCGCTCACTTCGATGCCTTGGAGGCTTCGAACTGCTCCTGCGCTCCCGAGATCTTGATGATCTTGGCGACGCGCTCGGTCGGCTGCGCACCCTCGCTCAGCCACTTCACGATCTTGTCGTTGTCGACGTTGATCAGCGAGGGCTCCTCGCGGGGGTTGTACTGGCCGAGAATCTCGATGAAACGGCCGTCGCGGGGCGAGCGGGAGTCCGCCGCCACGATGCGGTACTGGGGTTGCTTGGTCTTGCCGACACGTGTGAGTCGCAGTTTGACTGCCATCTTGATCGTCACTCCTGGGGATCGAATTCGAGAACGTCGAAAGGCTAGCGGCGACACGATCGTTCCCCTCGTCGGCATCTTCGCTGATCGGCTGGTCAGCGGCTACCGTCGCACCGATGAGCGCCGACTCGTGGATCGCTCTGATCGTCCTCATCGCCACGATCGCCGTGCTCGTCACAGATCGGCTCCCGCCCGTCGTGGTTCTCGGATGTGCGGTCGGTGCGCTGCTGTTCACGGACGTGATCCAGCCCGACGTGGCCCTGAGCGGATTGTCGAGCCCGGCACCCGCCACGATCGCCGCCCTCTACGTGCTCGCCGGCGCGGCCACGGCGACGGGGACCTTCGCCGGGCTGGTCGATCGCACGCTGAACCGACGCGGTGCACTCCCCGCGCTCGCCGGGAGCACGGCGGCGCTCTCCGCGGTCGTACCGAACACTCCCCTGATCGCAATGTTCGCGCCACGCGTCGTCCGCTGGTCGCAACGCACGGGGAACGACGCGTCTCGATATCTGCTCCCGCTGTCGTTCGCCAGCATCCTCGGTGGAGTCGTCACGCTGATCGGCACATCGACCAACCTGGTCGTCTCCGATCTGCTCGAGCAATCCGGAGACGAACCGCTCGGGGTCTTCGAGATCACCGTCGTCGGTCTTCCTGTCGCCGTCGTCGGTGTCGTGGTGTTGTCCACCATCGGCGTCCGTCTGCTCCCCGAGCGGACCGGGATCGCCGACGACCTGGGCCAGCGTGCACGCGAGTTCCAGATGGCCGCGCGGGTCACGACGGGCGGGCCCCTCGTCGGGCGAACGATCGGCGAATCGGGACTCCGAAATCTCGACGGGATCTTCCTGGCGATGATCGAGCGCGGCGGATCCGACGGCGGCGAGATCGCGTCGGTCTCCGCGGCACCCGACACGATGCTCGAGGCGGGTGACGTGTGCTGCTTCGTCGGCGACGCTGCACGGGTCATCGATCTCCACGAACTCGCCGGCCTCGAAGCAACCGAGCAATCACATGTGCTGGGGGCCGAGGGGGCCGGAACGCAGGTGTTCGAGGCCGTGGTCTCGCCCACGTCGCGCCTCGTCGGCCAGTCGCTGCGTTCGGTCGACTTTCGCAGCCGGTACCGCGGGGCGGTGATGGCGATCCACCGCTCCGACGCCACGCTCGGCGGTCAACTCGGACGCATTCCGCTCCGCGCCGGCGACGTGCTGCTCGTGCTCGCCGAGGAGTCGTTCAGCAAGCGGTGGCGGGGAGATGCCGACTTCTCACTCGTCGCCGCCATCAGCGAGCCGCCTCCCGCCCGTCGCAGCCGGAGTTGGCTCGTTGTCACGGCGACGATCGCGATGGTGGCGATCGCGGCAACGGGGTGGTTGTCGCTGTTCGAATCGGCGCTGATCGCCGCAGCCGCCGTGATCCTCGGTGGAGCGATCACGCTGCGCGAAGGCTGGCGCGCCGTGAACCTCAACGTCGTCCTGACGATGGCCGCTGCGATCAGCCTCGGCGCCGGGGTCGCTCAAAGTGGACTCGCGGGCGAGATCGCCGGGCTGGTCGAGCGTTCCGACGATCTCGGCTTCGGCAACGTCGGACTCGTGGTCGCGGTGATGCTCGCGACGCTCGTGATGACCGAGCTGCTCACGAACACCGCGGCGGCAGCCGTGATGTTGCCGATTGCGCTCTCGGTCGCAGCCGACGCCGAGGCCGAACCGCGGATGCTCGCCATCGCGGTGTTGATCGGAGCGTCGTGTTCGTTCCTGTCACCCGTCGGGTATCAGACGAACCTGATGGTGTACGGCCTGGGCGGCTACAAGTTCAGCGACTTCACGCGCGTCGGAGCGCCGCTCACCGTGGCGACCGTGATCACATCGGCGATCATCATCCCCGTCGCGTTCGGCTGACGACCGACGCCCTCGATCAGCGTGGGAGTCCGGGCATCCCGGGGCCACCCGGGCCGCCGGGCATGCCGGGCAGATCCATGTTCTCGAGGTCGAGACCGGCGGGCAGTCCCTGCGGACGCTTCGGGCCGCCCTTGCCCTTCTTCCCCTTCTTGCCACGCTTTCCGCCCGGCATTCCGCCGCCCAGCACGCCCATCTTCTTCATCATCTTCTGCATCTCGTCGAACTGCTTCACGAGACGGTTGACGTCGCCCACCTGGGTGCCGGACCCTGCGGCGATCCGAACGCGCCGACTGCCGTTGATCACCTTCGGGAACGTGCGCTCCTCCATCGTCATCGACCGAATGATCGCTTCGACCGGCTTGAGGTCGTCGTCGTCGATGTTCGCGTCCTTCAGTTCCTTCGGGATGCCCGGCATCATCGACATCAGACTGCCGAGCGAACCCATCTTCTTGATCTGCTGCATCTGGTCGAGGAAGTCGTCGAGGGTGAACTGCCCCTCCATCATCTTCTGCGCGGCCTGTTCGGCCTGGTCCGCTTCGAATGCCTGCTCGGCCTGCTCGATCAGCGTGAGCATGTCGCCCATCCCGAGGATGCGGCTCGCCATCCGGTCGGGGTGGAACTGCTCGAACTCGTTGATCTTCTCGCCCGTGGAAGCGAACGCGATGGGTCGCCCGATCACTTCCTTGACCGACAGCGCGGCGCCACCGCGGGCGTCGCCGTCCATCTTCGACATGATCACGCCATCGATCTTCAGCGTCTCGTGGAACGCTTCGGCGGTCTGCACGGCGTCCTGGCCGGTCATCGCGTCGATCACGAGGAACGTGTAGTCGGGATCGACCGCTCCCGAGATCAACCGGACCTGCTCCATCATCTCGGCGTCGATCGACAAGCGTCCGGCCGTGTCGACGATGAGGACGTCGCGCCCGAGCCGCTTCGCCTCCTCGAGTCCCTGGAAGGCGGTGAGCACCGGATCCTCGGGATCGGAATAGACCGGCACGTCGATCTGGGCGCCGAGCGTACGGAGCTGCTCGACGGCGGCCGGTCGCTGGAGGTCGGCACCGACGAGGAGCGGCTGGCGTCCCTGGGCCTTGAACCAGCTCGCGAGCTTCGCGGTGTTGGTGGTCTTGCCCGAGCCCTGCAGACCGGCCATCAACACCACCGTCGGCGGCTTCGAGGCGAACTGGATCGAGAGGGTTTCGCCACCGAGCGCTCGGGTGAGCTCGTCGTTGACGGCCTTGACGACCTGCTGGCCCGGGTCGAGCGCCTTCGACCGGGTTGCGCCGATCGCGTGCTCGCGGATGCGGTTGCAGACGGACCGGACGACGGTCACGTTGACGTCCGCCTCGAGGAGCGCCGAGCGGATCTCCTTCATCACGTCGTCGACGTCGGACTCCGTGAGGCGGCCCTTGCCGCGGATCTTCTTGACGATGCCTTCGAGCCGGCCGGAGAGATTGTCGAACATACGTCGATCAACGCTACCGGCGACCGTTCCAGGCGTTACGTAACGGGTCTGACCCGTGACGTAACGGTCAGCGTTCGAAGAGGGCGTTGACGAATTCGTCGGGGTCGAACGGGATCAGGTCGCCGATCGTCTCGCCGATGCCGACCAGCTTCACCGGGATCCCGAGGTCGGTCTCGATCGCGAACACGATTCCGCCCTTCGCCGAGCCGTCGAGCTTGGTCAACACCACTCCGGTCACGTCGGTGGCCTCGTGGAACTCGCGCGCCTGGATCAGACCGTTCTGACCGGTGGTCGCGTCGATCACCAGCAGCGTCTCGGTCACCTCGCCCGCGCCCTTCTCGGCCACGCGGCGCACCTTCTTCAGCTCGTCCATCAGGTTCGACTTCGTGTGCAGCCGACCGGCGGTGTCGGCCATCACGAGATCGGTGTTGCGTGCCGCGGCCCGCTCGACTCCGTCGAACACGACGGAACTGGGGTCGCCACCCTCGGCTCCGCGGACGAAATCCGCTCCCGCTCGTTCGGCCCACGTGCTCAGCTGCTCGGCGGCAGCGGCGCGGAACGTGTCGCCCGCCGCGAGGAGCACGGAACGACCCTCGACGGTCTGTTGGTTCGCGAGCTTGCCGATCGTCGTGGTCTTTCCGACGCCGTTCACGCCGACGAACATCCAGACGTTCGGCTCGCCCTCGGCGCGCGCCTCGAATGTGAGCGAACGCTCGCTCCCCCGCAGGCGGCTCGCCATCTCCTCCTGCAACGCGTCGAGCAGCTCGCTCGGCTCGGTGATCTCCTTCGCGGCGACCCGCTCGCGCAGGCCTTCCAGCAGCTCGTCGGTGATCTTGACGCCGACATCGGCGCGCAACAGCGCCTCCTCGAGATCGTCGAAGCTCTCGTCGGTGATCCCGGAGCGACCGAGGACGCCCGAGATCGCACCGGCGAACGTCGACCGGGCCTTGGCGAGACGCTCGCGCAGCGTTCCCGGGGCGGGTTCCGGCTCGACCTCGGGTTCGACGACCGCGGTGTCAGCCTCATCCTCGTCGGTGATCGTCGCCGACGAACGCTCCTCGAGAATCGTGCCCGACTTCGTACCGGCTCCGCCTCTGCCCGGACCGTCGACGCCGGGAGACGACGGCGGAAGCTGTCGCTGGTTGCGACGGTTCAGGACCACCACGCCCACGCCGAAGACGAGGACGAAGGCGAGCAGTACGAGCAGGAGAACTTCTACGGCACCCATCGCCATGCGACGCTACCGCCGCCGGCCCCGGCACTGAGCAGGCTGGTTCAGGTGTCGGCCGACGAGCGCGCCGTGTCGATGCGTTCGGTGATCACCTTCGACGAACCGCCCGGCTGCATGCTCACGCCGAGCAGGCAGTCGCCGGCCTCCATCGTCCGCTTCTGGTGCGACACGATGATCAGCTGGGCGTCCTTGCGGAACTCCTGGATCAACCCCAGGAACCGGTGCAGGTTCACGTCGTCGAGGGCGGCCTCGACCTCGTCCATCACGTAGAACGGCGACGGACGCGAACGGAACACGGCGAACAGATACGCGAGCGCGGTGAGGCTGCGTTCTCCGCCGGACAGCAGCGACAGCTTCTTGACGTTCTTTCCGCTCGGCTTCGCCTCGACCTCGATACCGGTCTGCAGCAAGTCGTCGGGATGGGTCAGCTTCAGCCGGCCCGTGCCGCCCGGGAACAGCAGCCCGAAGAGTTCGGTGAAGTTGGCACTCACGTCGGCGAACGCGGCCGCGAACACGTTCTGGATCTCGGCGTCGACCGCGGCGATCACCCGCGCGAGTTCGCGCCGGGTGCTGCGCACATCCTCCAGCTGCGTTTCGAGGAAGGCGTGACGGGTCTCCAGTTCGTTGAACTCCTCGAGTGCCAACGGGTTGATCGGGCCGAGCAGCCGGAGCTCGCGTTCGAGTTCGCGGACGCGCCCCGCAGGAGTCGCCCCCTCGGGGATCTCCGGCATCTCCGCTGCGACCGCGACCGCCGGTTCGATGTCCAGGTCGCGGCGCAGCGTCTCGATCGAGTTCTCCAGACGGAGCTTCGCCTCGGCCTCTTCGATCTCGGCCTTCCGGGCGCGTTCGCGAGTGACATCGAGTTCGCGTTCTTTGTCCGTACGTTCGCGGCGCAACGTATCCAGTTCGGTCGTGAGGCCGCGCACCTCGACGCTCTGCTTCCGGCGAGCCTCGACGAGTTCGCCATGGTGCGCCTCGACGACCTCCTGATGGGAGCCGACGACCGCCGCCAAGCGATCGATCACACCCATCGATCGTTCGATGACGACGCGCCGTTCCTCTGCCGATGCTCGAGCCTCCGCGTCGGCTTCCAGTCGCCGCTCCGTCTCGGCGATGCGCTTCTCGAGGATCTGACGGTGCTCGATCAAACCGGCGTTGCGAACCTCGAGGTCCTTGCGCTTCGATGCCAGGGCGGCTGCGCGCTGCTCGAGGTTGGCCCGCAGTTCACCGCGAGCCCGTGCCGCATCGGCCTCGGCCTGCTCGTCGGACTCCAAGGCAGGGAGCAGCGCTTCGAGTTCGTCGACCCGCCGCTGCTCACGCTCGCTGTTCTCCGCCGCCTCCTCGATCGACCTGCCGACCGATTCGAGCTCTGCCTGCACGCTGCGCTGCTCGCCTTGCGCCCGCGCCAAACCATCCGAGGCGGCCGACAACTTGGTGTCGTTGTCGTCGAGGAGTCGACTCACGTCGGACTCGCTCCGGCGTGCCGCTGCCAGTTCTGCCGTCGCCGTAGCGAGCGCGGCATCGGCGATCTCCAGACGCGACGAGGCCCCATCGGCCAGAGCCTGCGCCTCGTCGAGCGCCGCCGCCGTCGCACCAGAACCTGCTGCTCCGATCCGCCAACCGCTCAGGCCGAAACGATCGCCGGCCTCGGTGACGATCACGGCGTCCGGATGGGTGATCGCTGCGTCGAGCGCAGCAGGCATGTCATCGATGCGGACGGCCCCGCCGAGCAACCCGTCGAGCAGTGCACGCACGTCGGGGTTCGCCGAGCGGGCGTGTTCCCGAACGGGCCGACCGGACGTGGTCGGCTCGTGTGCGGAGAACTTCGATCCGAGTGCGAGCACGGCTCCGCTCGTGTCCGACGAACGCAGCGCATCGAGCGCGTTGCGCGCTGAATCGGGATCCGACACGACGACCGCGGTCAACGACTCGCCGAGTGCCGCCTCGACGGCGGCCTCCCACCCGGCATCGATCTCGATCAGATCGAGCAGCGTGCCGAGCACACCATCGACACCTTGCAGACGCTCGGCCCCAGCCCGCGCTCGCGCCGAGTCGAGCGCCAACTGCAACGCCTCCACCCGCGCCGTCGCCGTGGATGCGGCATCGGCGGCCTCCGCTCGCTCGACGCGCGCCGCCTCGGCATCCGACTCGGCCGTCGCGAGGGCGTCCTCGGCAGCGGCCAGGCGATCGAAGAGCGGCCCCTCGACCGAGCCCGCCTGCTCGCACTCGGCTCGGTATCGCTCGGCCTCGTCCACCGCCAACTGCATGCGTTCGGTGAGAGACTCCTGGCGGCTCCGCGAGCGTCGGAGATCGCCCAGCGAGCGTTCGAGGCTCGCCTTGACCGATCGTGCCTCACCACGGACCTCCGCAGCGGCGCTGGCAGCCTGAGCGGTCGGCTGATCCGAGCCGACTGCGTCGAGCACCTGGGAGCGCTCCGCGGCGAACGCCTGCTCTTCGTCGAGCAACTCCGCGGCGGCCGGCTCGAACGTCTCCAGTTCGGCGACGACGTCGATGAGTTCGGACCGGAATCGTGCGGCGTCCGCCTCGAGGTTGGCGACGACACCGGCATCGATCAGCTGCCCCTTGTCCCGCTCGAGCGACCGTCGACGCTCGACCAGCACGGCGGTCAGTCCGCGAGCCCGTTCGCGCAGTTGCTCGACCCGGACGAGCTTGTCGCTGACGTCGCTCGCACCACGGGCGCTGAGTTGGGCCTCGATCGACATCACCGAGGTGTCGAGTCCCGACAGCGTCGTCTTGATCTCCTGCTCGGCGCTCGCTGCATCGAGTTTCGTCGTGGCCAGAGCTTCGAGCTTCGTGCGGAATCCGTCGATCTCGCGACCGGCGACGAACGTCTTCAGGTCGGTCAACTCCACGATCAGCGATCCGTGGCGTTCGGCCGCCTTCGCCTGCCGTTCGAGTGGTCGCAACTGTCGCCGCACCTCACGCAGGAGGTCCTGGACCCGCAGCAGGTTCGCCTCGGTCGCATCGAGGCGACGCTCGGCCTTCTCCTTGCGCTTGCGGAACTTGAGCACCCCGGCGGCTTCCTCGATGATCGCTCGGCGTTCCTCGGGCCGCGCGTTGAGGACGGCGTCGATCTGGCCCTGGCTGACGATCACGTGCTGCTGGCGACCGACTCCCGCGTCGGACAGCATCTCCTGGACGTCGAGCAGACGACACGCCACGCCGTTGATCTGGTACTCCGATTCTCCGGTGCGGAACAGCACACGGGTGATCGTCACTTCGTTGAACTCGACGCCGAGCGTTCCGTCCGAGTTGTCGATCGTGATGCTGACCTCGGCACGGCCGAGCGCCGGTCGGGTCGCCGTGCCGGCGAAGATCACGTCGTCCATCTTCTGGCTGCGCACGGCCTTGGGCGACTGGGCACCGAGCACCCACGCCATCGCGTCGACGACGTTGGACTTGCCCGACCCGTTCGGCCCGACCACGACGGTGACGCCGGGTTCGAGGACCATGTTCGTCGAATCGGCAAACGACTTGAAGCCCTTGAGGGCGAGACTCTTCAAGAACACAGCGTCCAAGAAGCTACTTGCTCCGCCCCCGAACCCACCGTGACCGCCGGGTCAGCGCTGGCAGACGGGACAGAAGTGGGTGCTGCGGCCACCGCTCACGGTGCGCCGGATCCAGCCTCGTCCGCACGTCGAACAGCGCTCGCCGGTGCGGCCGTACACTCGGTGGTCGTCCTGATACGACCCGGACTGCCCCATCAGGTCGACGTACTGGTTGTCGCCGAGCGTCGATCCGCCGGCGGCGATCGAGGCCGACAGGATGTCGACGATCGCGTCGTGCATCCTCCAGGTCGCCGGGGCATCGATCGAGTTCGCCGCACGATCTGGGCGCAGACGGGACCGGTGCAGCACCTCGTCGGCGTAGATGTTGCCGATCCCGGCGATCACGTGTTGGTCGAGCAGCAGCGGCTTCAACGCCCGCGACGTCGACCGGACGATCCGCCGGAGTTCGGTCCGCGGGAACTCGTCGGCGATCGGATCGACGCCCAACGCCGCCACACCGGGAAGCTGCTCCTCGATGAGGTCCGGATCGAACACCACCACCTCACCGAACGTTCGAGGGTCCACGAACCACGCCTCGCGTCCGTCGTCGAGATGCATCACGACATGCGTGTGCGGCGGGCGGACGGCGCCACCCTCGGCGAGCAGCACCTGCCCGGTCATCCGGAGGTGGATCATCATCGACTCGCCGCTGTCGAGGGGACACAACAGGTACTTCCCGCGCCGATCGGCAGCGAGCACCACGGTGTCGGTGAGCCCGGCGATCAGCTCCTCGCGCGACGTGCGCCGCACCACTCGTTCCCGACCGACCTCGACCCGGGTGATGCGACGCCCCACCAGGTGTCGATCGAGTCCACGCCGGACCGTCTCGACCTCGGGGAGTTCGGGCATGTCAGTCGAGTACGCGGCACGCCGCTTCGGCAGCGATCTGCTCGGCGGCCTTTTTCGAGCGTCCCTCACCTGTGCCGAGCCGGTCGTCGCCGACGCGCACGACGGCGGTGAACACCTTCTCGTGGTCGGGACCGGTCGAGGTGAGTTGGTACTCGGGTGCGGGACGACCGTGACGAGCGCACCGCTCCTGCAGCTCGGTCTTCCAGTCGAGATGGCCGAGACCGTCGATCGTCGCGGCGAGCCGGGTGGCGACATGTCGTTCGACGAGATCGAACGCGGCCTCGGTGCCACCATCGAGGTAGACGGCGCCCAGCACCGCTTCGAACGCGTCCGACAGGATCGACGGCTTTCCGGCTCCGTCGGCCGCAGCTTCTCCGCGACCCAGTTTGATGTAGGCACCGAGACCGATCTCGCCGGCGACCGAGGCCAGCGTGTGGGCATTCACCACACTCTTCCGGAGGTCGGTCAGACGACCCTCCGAGAGGTCGTCGAAACGGCGATATGCGATGTCGGCGATCGCCCAGCCGAGCACTGCGTCGCCCAGGAACTCGAGCCGCTCGTTGCTGTCGGCACCGTCGTGCTCCGCGCACCAGGAACGATGCGCCAACGCCCGATCGAGGAGTTCGACGCGCTCGAATCGGTAGCCGATCCGTTCGCTCAGCTCGTCGAGGTCCACCGCAGTCGTCGAAGCCGTGGGAGCGTCAGTCGTTGGCGTTCTCGAAGACGTAGTCGACGGCGTCGCGCACCGTCTTCAGGTCTTCGAGGTCCTCGTCCTCGATGCGGAAACCGGCGGCCCGTTCGCCGACTTCCTCTTCGAGCGATTCGACCAGTTCGATCAACGCCAACGAGTCGGCATCGAGGTCATCGACGAAGGACTGCCCTTCGGAGATGGTGTCGGGCTCGATCTCGAGAATGTCGGCGAGGCGGTCACGCACGATCCGGAGGATCTCGTCGCGCTCGATGGTGTTTTCCGAGGACATTGCGCAGACCCTACCTGGGGCATCCCGTCCGGAAGGGAGCGCTGCGCTCAGCGAGTGGCAGCGATCGCCGCGGTGATCTCGGCGGTGATCTCGTGGTCGACCATGTCCCGCGCGACCCCGATCCCGTTCCGGATCGCCTCGGCGCTGGATGAACCGTGGGAGATGATGCACACGCCGTCGACCCCGAGCAGGATCGCCCCGCCGTAGGTGTCCGGGCTGAGCGCCGAGTACAGCGGCATCAGCGCCGGCATCAGCGCCTCGGCGTGTTCCTGGTACTCCTCGGCGGAGAACGCTTCGAGGAGCGCGCCGATGATGGCCTTCATCCCACCTTCGAGGGTCTTCAGCACCACGTTGCCGGTGAACCCGTCGGTGACGCACACGTCGAGTTCGTCGCTCATGATGTCGCGACCTTCGACGTTGCCGATGAAGTTGATGCCCGGCGTCTGCACGAGCAGTTCGTGGGTCTCCTTGCGGAGGGTGTCACCCTTGGTCGCCTCCTCGCCGATCGACAGCAGCCCGACGCGCGGGTTGTCGATGTCGAAGCGATGGCGGGCGTAGATCGAGCCCATCTGCGCGAACTGGGCGAGCCAGTCGGGCTGCACCTCGGCGTTGGCACCGGCATCGAGCATGACCGTCGGGGACGAGCCGGGAACGGGAATCGGTGTGGCGATCGCGGGTCGCTTGACGCCTTTGATCCGGCCCATCCGCAACAGCGCGGAGGCCATCGTCGCGCCGGTGTTGCCCGCAGAGATCATCGCTGCGGCGCGTCCGTCGCGGACCGCCTCGGCGGCGCGGACGAGCGTGGAGTCCTTCTTCCGACGGACTCCGGACGCGGGGTCGTCGTGCATGCCGATGACTTCGGACGCCTCGATCAGGTCGAGAACAGTGCCATCGGCGGATTCCCGCCCCTGGAGGTCGGGGGGTCCGACGAGCACGACGGGAATCCCTGCGGCGACGGCCGCGTGGGCTCCGTCGAGGTTCGGGCCGGGGCCGTGATCGCCGCCCATGGCGTCGAGAGCGACGGGGAGCATGTCGGTCAGCGTGAGGACCGCAGCGTCAGCTGACGTCGATGGCGTACCGGTCGCGGTACCAACCACAGGTGCCACACACCGTGTGCGGTGTCTTGGCGGCGCTGCACTTGGGGCAGACGCTGCGCGACGGAGCCTTCAGCTGCCACGCGCTGGCGCGGCGGCTGCGGGTCTTCATCTTGGAAGTCTTCTTCTTCGGGACAGCCATCTCTTGCTCTCGTTCTCTCCGTGCGACGATGTCCTGAGCGGTCACTCAGGTCGGGTCAGGGCCGGTCGTCAGGGCCGCATCACGTTATCGGGACCTCGTGGCGCTCCAACGTGCCGGTCCGCACTCCTCGACCGCCGATCAGTCGTCGAGCACCAGGCCGTCGAGGGCCGCCCACCGGTGGTCCTTGACCTCGGTGTCGCACGCACAACTCTCCACATTGCGATCGACCCCACACTGCGGGCACAACCCGGCGCACGCTTCCCGGCACAGCCGTTCGTCGTCGAGTTCCAGCAAGGCGGCCTGCCGAGCCATCGGTGCCAGGTCGAGCTGTCCGTCCTCGATCGGATAGGCGTCCTCGTCCAAGACCTCCACCTGATAGAGCTCGTCGATCGTTGCCGAGGCCACTCCCGACAGCTGCTTCAGGCATCGACGGCACGGCCGGGCCCACGGTGCGGCCACGTGTCCGCGCACGACGATCCCGTCGTTGAGCGCTTCGAGGTCCACCTCGATCGCAATGTCGCCGGCGAGTGCATCGTGCACGACGTCCAGGTCCTCGCCGGAGACCTCGACGTCGACGGTCTTGACCGCACCGGGCTGACGCAGCAGCTCGATCGCGTTGATCCGTAGTGCACGTTTCGTCGGTGCATCCATGCTCGCAGCCTACGACCGAACGCTGTCCGTCCCGGATGTCCCTGCCGCTCGCGTGAGCTCGTCGTGGAGGCGCGCGGTGTGTGGGCCACCGACCAGCGGGTGGATGATCGCGGCCCTGGCGATCATTCGCAGCAGGGCGACCGGGGCGTCATCGCCGCTGAACTTCCATCCGACGCCCGAGAGCAGTGCCAGTTCGGCGGCAGCAGCGGCGAGGAAGGGGACCAGGCGTTCGTCCACGTCGGCGACCTCGACTCGGGCCAACAGCCCGTTGACATCTGCCGCCGTTGCACCCATCGGTCGACGGGCGGGCGGTTCGGTGATCCAATCGGTCTCAATTGGCTCTGTCGTGAGGGAAGTCATGGACCTATTCTCGAACTCCATGGCCCCGATTTCGAGCTCCAATGCCCCGAAGGTGGGTACCAATCGACTGGTCCAATTACTTGGTCCGTGGTCCACTCACGACGGACCGCTCTATCAGCAGCTGGCGGCCGAGATCACCACGCTGATCGCGTCCGGCAGCCTCCGGGCGGGGGAACAACTCCCTCCGGAACGGACACTCGCGAGCGCCCTCTCGGTCTCGCGTGGAACCATCGTGCGAGCGTTCGACCAGCTCGCGTCGGATGGGGCCGTCGAACGACTCCGCGGGAGTGGGACGATCGTCGCCGGTCGGCCGGTCACCACGGGAACGCGCTCGGACGACTTCATCGGCGAACGCCTGTGGGCCACCGAAGGCGCAGCAGTCGATCTGCTCAAGGCGATTCCGATCATGCTGCCCGAGGTCGCCGACCTCGTGAGCTCGATCGATCTCACCCCGCACGCAGCCGACCTCGATGGCGCCGAGCCACTCGGATGGTGGCGGCTCCGCGAGTCCATCGCCGCCCTGCACACTCGCCAAGGGCTGCCGACATCACCGCACCAGGTCCTCGTCACCTCCGGCGCGCAGCAGGCGATCTCGTTGGTTGCCGGCGCGATGGCGCATCCGGGCGAGGTGGTTCTCGGAGAGGAGGACACCTGGCCTGGGCTGATCGATGCCGTTCAGCACATCGGCGCTCGCTTCGAACCGGTGCAGCTCGACCGCGACGGACTCGTCGTCGACGATCTCGAAGCGAAGATCGACCGCTTTCGACCCAGCCTGATGGCGTTCAATCCCCAGCACCAGAACCCCACCGGTTCACGGCTGCCTCCCGAACGAGTGGCCGCCGTCGCAGCACTCGCGCGTCGCTACCGCATTCCCACCCTCGAGGATCGAGTCGCAGCGGACCTCGGTTTCGACCGCCGACACCTGCCAGCGATCGACGAGCACGACACCGGCGGATACGGACTGATCGCCGGTTCGATCTGCAAGGTCGCCTGGCCCGGTTTGCGGCTCGGATGGCTCCGTGCCGACGCCCAGGTGATCAACCGGCTCCGGTCCCACAAAGCGGTGGCCGACATGTTCACACCGGCGATCAGCCAGGCACTCGGTCTCGCCGTGGTCGAACGCTACGACGAGTTGACGGGCCGTCGGCTGGACCAGCTTCGTCCGGCCGCCGATCTCGTTCTCGCCACGCTGCGCGAACAGTTGGACGACTGGTCGTACGCCCCGCTCCGAGGTGGGCTGTCGGTGTGGGCGTCGCTCCCGGAGCACACCTCGGCGACGGCGTTCGTCCAACACGCCAATCGCCACGGTGTGCTCATCGCCTCCGGGCGTCAGTTCGGTGCGATCGACGCCGACTGCCCGAACATTCGCATCCCCTTCACCGCTCCGTACCCGCAGCTGGCCGAAGGTCTCCAACGCCTCAGCCATGCCTGGCGCACATTCGACCGGCAACCCGTCGCGGCGACCGTGGTCTGATCCGGGAACCTCGATTGTCGACACCCGTGGGTCTACCCTGGCGACTCTCGGAAACGAGAAATCCCCGAAGCACCAGGAGTGTTCGTGCCCAGTTCTTCCACTGACCCTCAGTCCCGCACCGTCGAGCACATCGGCTTCATCGGACTCGGCAACGTCGGCGGCAAACTCGCCGCCAACCTCGCACGGAACGGCTTCGACGTGACCGTGCACGACCTCGACGGGGCCGCGGCTCAGCGGCTCGTCGACCTCGGTGCCCGCCGCGCCGACAGCGTCGCGCAGCTCGCCGCAGACTCCGACCTGGTCATCACCTGCTTGCCGTCGCCGGCGATCAGCGCTGCGGTGATGGAGGCCCCGGACGGAGTGCTCTCGGCGTTGACACCCGGAGCGCTCTGGTTGGAGATGAGCACGACCGACGCATCGGAGGTCCGCCGCCTCGGTGAACTCGTCGCGGAACGGGGAGCCCGACCCCTCGATGCCCCGGTCTCGGGTGGCTGCCACCGCGCCGCGACCGGCAACATCTCCATCTTCGTCGGTGGTGAGCGGGCTGCCTTCGAGCAAGCCTTTCCCGTGCTCCAGTGTCTCGGTCGACGGATCCTGCACACCGGCGAGCTCGGCACCGCATCGGTCCAGAAGGTCATCACGAACTACCTCGCGTCCGCCCATCTGGCCGCGCTGGCCGAAGCCTGGACGGTCGCCAAGAAGGCCGGGATGGACATGGCGACCACCTACGAGGCGATCAAGGCGTCGTCGGGCAACTCGTTCGTCCACGAGACCGAGAGCCAGGTCATCCTCAACGGGAGTTACGACATCAACTTCACGCTCGATCTCGTCGCCAAGGACCTCGGCCTGTTCACGGCCCTCGCCGACCGGTACGAGGTTCCGACCGACGTCGCCACGGCGGTCACCGACGCGTTCGCCGACTCGGCCGTCCGGTACGGCGGGCGTGCCTGGTCGCCGATGGTCACGCGACGGCTGGAGGAACAGTGCGGTGTCGAGATACGCGCGCCGGGATTCCCCGCCCAGATCGTCGATGACGAACCCGAGGCGCTCGGTTGGGAGGTCATGATCGACCGACTCGACGATCTGGCCGTGGTCGTCGGATCCGAGGACGCCGGATCGTGACCGACACATCACTGCAGGCGATCGCCGAGTGGGACCACGCGACCTGGAAGTCCTTCGCCGCCGAACTGACGGTCGACGGGCGCAACGTGATCGACGGTGAACGTCGGGACGCGCTCGACGGGAGCGTGATCGACTCGGTCGACCCGACGACGGGCCGGATCGTCGGACGGATCGCCGGAAGCGGTGCGTCCGACGTCGATGCCGCGGTTGCGACCGCCCGGGCCACACACCGGCGCGGCGACTGGTCACGGCTCCCTCCACGAGAGCGTGCCGCCGTGCTGTTCCGCTGGGCCGACCTGGTCGAGACCAACGCCGCCGAACTCTGCGCGCTCGACACCGTCGAGATGGGCCGCCCCATCTCGGACATGGTCCAGTACGACCTTCCCGAGGTGGTCACGACCATCCGCTTCTTCGCCGAAGCCATCGACAAGATCACCGGGACCACCACCGCGACCGATCCCGCGGTGCTGCACTACACGCTGCGTCAGCCGTACGGAGTGGTCGCCGCGATCTCCCCGTGGAACTACCCGCTCCTCATGGCGACCTGGAAGTTCACGCCCGCTCTGGCGGCGGGCAACTGCGTGATCCTGAAGCCGGCCGAACAGGCTGCGCTGAGCGCGCTGCGCATGGCGGACCTGTTCCTCGAGGCCGGCGGACCGCCCGGCGCGTTCGCCGCGCTCGCCGGTCTCGGTGAGCACGCGGGACGCGCGCTCGGACTCCACGCCGGCGTCGACAAGATCACCTTCACCGGCTCGACCGAAGTGGGCAAGGAGCTGCTCGTCAGCGCCGGCAACTCCAACATGAAGGAAGTCGCGCTCGAGTGCGGCGGCAAGAGCCCCCAACTGTTCTTCGCCGACCTCGACGACCTCGACACCGCGGTCGACTCGGCCATCGACGGAATCTTCGACAACATGGGCGAGGTGTGCAACGCCGGTTCACGGTTGCTCGTCGACGTCGCGATCCATGACGAGTTCTGCGAGCGATTCGCGGAACGGGCCGCCGGTCGCTACGTACCTGGTGACCCGCTCGACCCTGCGACCCGCTGCGGTCCACTCGTCGACCAGGAGTCCTGCGCGAGGGTGACGGAGCACATCGCAACGGCCGCTCGCCAGGGGGCGCGCAGCATCTTCGCCGAAGTGATGCCGGGCGGACTCCGCGACGGGGCCTTCGTCGCACCGATCGCCTACGCCGACGTCGATCCCTCGATGACGATCGCGCGCGACGAGATCTTCGGACCGGTCGCAGCGATCATTCCGTTCAGCTCGGAGCGAGAGGCCATCGATCTCGCCAACGACTCCGAGTACGGGCTCGCGGCCGGAATCTGGACGAGCGACCTCGACCGCGCACACCGCTGTGTCCGCGACCTCGAGGCGGGCACGATCTGGGTGAACACCTTCAACGACGGCGACATGACCCAGCCCTTCGGCGGGTGGAAGCAGTCGGGGAACTCCCGCGACAAATGCATCGAGAGCCTCATCGAGTACACCCAGGAGAAGTCCGCCTGGTTCTCGCTGGGCGAGAGCGCTTCCTGATCCGGGTCAGGCTTCCTGATCGAAGAATCCGTGGTCGTCGACGGTGTCGTCGGCAACCTCGACCACTTCGCCGCCGATCGACAGGCGCTGGCGGCCCGCGTGGACGGTCTTGCCGAGCTTGTCGAGCAGGATCTCGAAGGAGCCGAGACGCTGGTCGAGGAAGTCCTCGGTCTCGTGCTTCAGTCGACGTGAATCCGCTTCGGCCGTCTCCATGACCTGCCGCGCCCGCTGTTCGGCGGCGCGGACGACTTCGGTGCGCTGCACCATCCGCTCGGCGCGCACCCGGGCGGCCTCGAGCAGCTCATCGGCCTCGCGACGGGTCTTGCCGACGAATTCCTGGCGCTCCTTGAGCATCCAGCGCGCCTGACGGAGTTCGTCCGGCAGACGGTTGAGCGACTCCTCGAGCAACTCGATGATCTCGTCACGGTCGATGCGCGGTGACGACGACAGCGGCATCGTCGGAGCGGTGGCGACGATGTCGATCGCCCGCCGGAGCAGCGTTTCCGCGTCGCCGACGAAGTTGCCGGCCTCCCCGACCGCCGAATAGTCGTTGTCGTCGACGACGTCGTCGTAGGCGTCTCGGGGGTCCCGTTGCTCGTAGGTCTCGTCGTACCGGTCGTCGTAGCGATCGTCGTAGGTCATGGCGCGTTCAGTCCTCTTCGTCTTCCGCCACCCGGCGAGCCAGAGCGTCGGCGACGACCGGCGGTACCAGGTGGGATACGTCCCCACCGTAGTTGGCGATCTCACGGACGAAACGGCTACTCACGAAACCGAGGTCGGGACGGCACGGGACGAACACGGTCCGCATCCCGGTCACCGACTGGTTCATCTGGGCCATCTGCTGTTCGATCTCGAAGTCTCCGGGTGTCCGCAGGCCCTTGACGACGAAGTCGGCGCCGGCGTCCGCGGCGGCCTGAACGGCCAGGCGGGAGTGCTTTTCGACCGTGACGCCGCCGAGGTGGTCGGTCGCCGACTCGATCAATGCAACTCGCTCGTCGACCTCGAACATCCCCGCGGGCTTCGCGAAGTTGTACATGACGGCGACCACGACCTCCCCGAAGAGTTCGTGTGCCTGCTCGATCACGTCGAGGTGACCCAGGTGCAGCGGGTCGAAGCTCCCCGGATAGAGCACCCGCCGTGCCGGCGCCGTCGCAGTGGGATCGTCACTCATGCCTGCGGAACGCTACTGCGCCGTTCGTTCGAGAAAGGTCACCCACGTTCGCCCGTACCGCTTGGAACGCACGACGGTCCAGCCGTCGGCCTCGCTCAACGGGCGCCCCGACTCGGCCACGACGAAGGGAGCACTCACACTTCCGAGCAACGCCTCCCACCCGTCGAAGTCGTAGGGCGGGTCGGCGAACACGATGTCGACGTCGAGATGTCCAGCGGCCTGCGCCGCGTCCGACCGGACGACTTTCGAACGCCCGCCGAGGTCGAGTGTGTCGAGATTCTCCTCCAGCGCACGAAGCGCCACGCGATCGCGTTCGACGAACGTGCACCGTTCCGCTCCGCGACTGAGCGCCTCGATCCCGATCGCACCGGTGCCGGCGAACAGGTCCGCAACGAGCGCTCCGTCGATCAGACCAGCGGACCCGAGCGCATTGAAGATCGCCTCACGAACCCGGTCCGTGGTCGGCCGCGTCGACGTTCCCTCCGGCGACACCAGCTTGCGACCACCGAGTTCTCCCGCTACAACGCGCATCGGCGCACTGTATCGACGCCACCCGTCGTCGACCGGTCGACCGGACCACCCGCACGAGCAGGCAGACTGGTTCCATGTTCGCTCCGCCTCCGCAGATCACGTGCATCGACTGCGGTGGACGGTGTTTTCTCCTGACCGCGCCACGGGAGGACGGCTACTGGGAGGCCGGCGACGCCGTCGCGTACCGGTGCGAGGACTGCCTCGACCGCTGGGACCTCGTGCTGGAGGACTCCGACATCGAGAGCGACGGTCGCGCCGATTGGTGACACCGGGGCGGGCGCGAGCGTCACCGCTTCAGCGACCAGCGGCCCTTCGGGATCATCGATCGCTCCTCATCGCTGAGCTCGTGCTCCATCATCATCTCGGCACGATCGGACTCGTCGCCGGTCTCCATCGCCCGCGCCGCCCATGCTCCGTAGAGACGGGCACCTGGAGCCGCCGTGGCACCGTGGAGCACGATCGAGAACGCGACCGTCAACGCGATCACGCCGAACACCTGCTCCCCGACGCCGACGAGCGACTCGGTGTCCTCGAGCAACAGCAGGCCGAAGACGATCGAGGCGAGTCCGCGCGGACCGAACCAGCCGAGGAACAGGCGTGAGGGTGGCTTCAGCGAGGTTCCGATGAGCGAGACCCAGACCGGGACCATCCGACCGACCGTCAGGCTCAGCACTGCGCAGACCACGATCGTCACCGTCGCGTCGGCGAGCGCATCGGCGAGCAGCACGTTGCCGAACACGAAGAACGCGGCCAATCCGAAGAGTTGTGCGGCATCTTCGGTGAAGGCACCCAGCCGCACCGGAAGCGTGGGAACCGCTTCGTCCGGGCGCGACCGGAACGAGCCGAACATCAGCCCGGCCACGAACGCGGCGATGAACGAGTTGCCCTCCACGACCTCGGCAGCGAACAGCGCCACGATCGGGACCACGAAGGTGGCGAGTTGCTGGAACCGGGCGTCGGCCCAGTTCCGATCGTCCGACCACCGCAGCGCCATGATCGTCCCACCGCCGACGACCACCCCGAGCACGATCCCGAGGCCGATCTGTTGCGTCACGAAGACCACCCAGTCGGCGGCGCTCTGCTCCTCTTCGAGGATGATCGCGGTCATCACCGCCACGACGGGAACGACGAGTCCGTCGTTGACCCCCGACTCGACGTTGAGCGCGAGCCGGTCGCGCACCGGAACGGTCTCGTCTTCGACGACCGCGGTTCCGAGCGCCGCGTCGGTCGGCGCCAGAATCGCGGCGATGAGCGCGACCTGGACCAGCGGCAGCTCCGGGAACAGCAACGCGTTGATCAGGGTGCCGAGCACGATCGTGAGCGGGAGGCCGATGGCAAGCAGCCGGGACGGGATCACGAGATAGCGCCTCAGGCGGCGGATGTCGATGCGCACGGCATCGCTGAAGAGAATGATCGCGAGCGTGACTTCGGCGAGCAGAACGATCGTCTCGTTGTCCGGAGCAACGTCCACCATGTCGGTGGCGTCGCCGAGTACTCCCGCGGCGACGAAGACCATCGGCATCGTCAGCGGCCACCGCTCGATGCGCATGGAGACCACCGCGAACGCGATCACGGCCACACCGAGCGCCGCGACTTCGCCCGGGCCCATGGATCAGCGTCCGGACTCGAGGGCGATGCGCTTCTTGGAGGCGGCCCAGCCGCAGATCGGGCACGTCGAGAGGTCGTGGCGACGTGCCGGGCAGTACTCCCGCCCGAAGTAGATGATCTGGAGGTGCCGGTCGCCCCAGGTGTCGATGGGGAACACCGCCTTCAGGTCCCGCTCGGTCCGCTCCACGTTGGAACCGTTCGACAGTCCCCATCGCGCGGCGAGCCGATGGATGTGCGTGTCGACTGCGAACGCCGGCACACCGAAACTCCCCGCCATCACGACGGACGCCGTCTTGTGGCCGACGCCGGCGAGCGACTCGAGGAAGTCCCAGTCGCCGTAGACCTCGCCTCCGGCGTCGATGATCTGGTTTGCCATCAGCCACAGGTTCTTCGCCTTCGTCGGCGCCAGTCCGACCGTTCGGATGTGGGCCAGGATGTCCTCGGGGTCGAGGGCCGCCATCTTCTGCGGCGTGTCGGCGACAGCGAAGAGGCCCGGGGTGACTTCGTTGACCTTCTTGTCGGTGGTCTGCGCCGACAGCATCACCGCCACGAGCAGGGTGTACGGATCGGTGTGATCGAGCGGGACCGGCGGGTTCGGGTACAGCTCGTCGAGGATCTCACCGATCCGATCGGCCTTGTCCTGGCGACGCATCCGGCGACCATACCCGTCGGTGCTCGCCGGGTCCCGAACCGCTAGCCCTTCATGAGCCGATCACGGAGGAACGTGAAGATCAGCGCCTGCATCGTCGCCTGCTGAGCCGCGTCAGCCGCTCCCCCATGGCCGCCCTCGATGTTCTCCCAGTACGTCACGTCACGATCTTCACGCTCGAGCTTGGCCGCCATCTTGCGTGCATGCCCGGGGTGGACGCGATCATCTCGCGTCGAGGTGGTCAGCAGGATCGGCGGCAGGTCGATGTCGGTGCCGCGCAGGGCGTCTGCGAGGTGATACGGCGAGTAGCCCTGGAGGTACGACCAGTCGCTCGGATCGTCCGGATCTCCGTACTCGGCCATCCACGACGCTCCGGCCAACAGCAGGTGGTAGCGCTGCATGTCGAGCAACGGCACCTGGCAGACCACGGCTCCGAAGAGCTCCGGGGTCCGCAGGTACATGTTTCCGACGAGCAGGCCGCCGTTGCTGCCGCCGGTGATCCCGAGACGGGCGGGCGACGTGATGCCGCGCTCGATGAGCGCTCGGGCGACGGCCTCGAAGTCCTCGTACACCCGTGGGCGCTGGTCACGGCGACCGGCGCGGTGCCATGCCGGGCCGTACTCACCTCCGCCGCGGATGTTCGCCAGCACGTAGACGCCGCCCTCGACGAGCCACGAGCGTCCGACGACGGGTGAGTAGGCGGCGACGCGCGGGACCTCGAAACCGCCGTATCCGGACAGCAGCGTCGGTTGCGAACCATCCGTCGACGCGAGCGCTTCACGGGTCCCCACGACGAAGTACGGGATCCGCGTGCCGTCGGCGCTCGGGGCGAAATGTTGCTCGATCGCCATCTCGGCAGCGTCGAAACGGGGCGGCGCCTGGCGCAGCAACTCGGGAGGTCCGTCGTCGGTGAGCGACGTGACGTACAGCTGCTCGGGCGTCAGGAAGTCGTTGGCGATCAACCAGATGTCGTCGCGCGCGTCGGCGTCGACCGCACTCACCGACAGCGACCAGACGTCCGGCAGTCCGGTCAACGGCTCGACCATCCAGTCACCGTCGACCGACGACGGCGGCGTTGCGACCGACAGCACGTTGCGCACGTCGTCGAGCACGTCGAGGACGACGAGGTTGCGTGTACACGTGAAGTCGACGAGCGATGCGGTCGCGCTCGGAACGAAGAGGGCCGAGAGCGACGAGCGTTCGTCGAGAAAGCCGTCGAGGTCGGAAACCAACAGCGACCCCGCCGGGTGCACCGCACCGTCGTCCTCGAGATCGCTGCGCGGCACGACGAAGATCCATCGTTCGTGGACCCGCACCTCGGCATCGTCGGGAACGGCCAGCTCAACGGTCTCGCCGTCGCGCAGGACCGCGGTGCGGCTGGTGAAGAAGTCGGGTGCTCGCTCGAACACGTGGTGTTCGAAGCCGGGCAAGGTCGACACGGACACGCCGACCGCGACGTCGGATTCCTCCCCCTCGAAAACGATCTCGGACGCCTCGATCGGTGTCCCCCGCCGCCAGCGGCGCACGGTCCGCGGGTATCCCGAGCGGGTCAGGCTTCCGGCGCCGAAGTCACTCGTGACGTACACCGTGTCGTCGTCGATCCACGTCAGGCCTCCCTTCGCCAGTGGGCGAACGAAACCGCCTTCCTCCTCCGGCACGAAGCGGTTCTCGACGAGATCGAACTCACGCGTGACCGACGCGTCGGACCCCCCGGGTGAGAGATCGATCAGTGCCCGCCGTCGATCTGGCCGTCGAACCGACGCTCCGTGGAACACCCACGACTCACCTTCGTCGGCACCGAGCGCGTCGACGTCGAGGATCGTCTCCCACGCCGGATCGCCGCCGCGGTAGTCGTCCCAGCTCGTGCGTCGCAACAGACCGCGGCGATGGTCGGCATCGGTCCAGAAGTTGTGGACGACGTCGCGGTGTCGCGTCGGATACGCGATCCGATCGTCGGCTTCGAGTACCGCGAGCGTCGAGGTGCGCAACCATTCGAACTCCGCAGAGGTGAAGAGCGACGCCTCGGCGCGCTCATTGCGTTCCCGGACCCACTCGAGCGCGTCGGACCCCTCGACGTCCTCCAACCATTGGAACTCATCAGCATCAGTCACCCGCGTGACCGTACCGACGCACGAGAGTGGGCGCATTCACGAACGGGACAGGAACTCCTCGTCTTGGTCGCTGAAGATCATGTCGAGTTCGTCGGCCAGCAGCGGATGTTGCGCAAGATCGGGATCGGAATCGACGATCGAGAAGGCCGCCTCCCGCGCGAGTTCGACCAGGTTGCGGTCGCGTCGCAGCGACGCCAGCTTCAGGTCGCTGCGGCCCTTCTGCGCGCTCGACATCAGAGTCCCCTCTCCCCGCAGTGCGAGATCGACCTCGGCGAGCGCGAACCCATCGGTCGTCTCGACCAGTGCCTCGACACGCGGGTTGCTCGCGTCGACCTCCGGATCGGTCTGTTGTGTGACCAACCAGCACGTCGAGGCATGTTCGCCGCGGCCGACGCGACCGCGCAGCTGATGGAGCTGTGCGATCCCGAACCGGTCGGCGTCGAGGATCACCATCACCGTCGCGTTGGGAACATCGACTCCCACCTCGATCACGGTCGTGGCGACGAGCACGTCGATCTCTCCGCTGCGGAAGCGATCCATGGTCGCCTCCTTCTCGTCGGGCGTGAGCTTGCCGTGCAGCAGACCCAACGACAGCCCCTCCAGTTCGTCGTTCGCCAGACGTTCGAACGTCTCCTCGGCCGACGCCACTTCGAGCTTGTCGCTCTCGCCGATCAACGGACAGACCACGTACGCCTGACGGCCCGCTTCGACCTCGGAGCGCACATCGCGCCACACACCGGTTTCCATCAGCGTCCCGTTGGCCCACATCGTGACGATCGGTGTCCGACCCGGCGGAAGTTCGTCGAGCACACTCACGTCGAGATCTCCGTAGACGGTCATCGCTGCCGTCCGCGGGATGGGCGTCGCGGTCATCACCAACGTGTCGGGCATCCGGCCGCCCGCCGACTTGTCCCGCAACGCCGACCGTTGCTCCACGCCGAAGCGATGCTGTTCATCGACGACGACCATGCCGAGCGACTCGAACCCGACCGCGTCCTGGATCAACGCGTGCGTCCCGATCGCGATGTCGACCGATCCGTCGGCGAGTCCCGCGAGCACGTCCTTGCGCGCGGCGCCCGTCACCCGGTTCGTGAGCAGTTCGATCCGCAACGGGCGATCTCCGAACAGGTTGTCGGGGTCGGGCACGGTCACCCCGTCGAGCATCTCGCGAACACTCGTGGCGTGCTGTTCGGCCAACACTTCCGTCGGGGCCATGAGCGCCGCCTGGTGTCCGCTCTGCACCGCGACGAGCATGGCGGCGACCGACACCACGGTCTTGCCCGCGCCGACGTCGCCCTGGAGGAGCCGGTGCATCGGATGCGGGTTCGCGAGGTCGGCGAAGATCTCGTCGATGGTGCGTCGTTGCGCACCCGTGAGCGGATACGGCAACGAATCGTAGAAGCGCTCGACCAGTTCACCCTCGGGCGTGTGGGTGACACCGTGTTGGCCTCGTTCGAGAGCGCGCTTGCGCAGGACCAGCACCAACTGCACCCGCAGCAGTTCGTCGAACGCGAGCCGCCGACGAGCACGTTCCTTCTGTTTCATGTCCTCGGGGAGGTGGATGCCCTCCAATGCTTCGGACCGGGGGATCAGACGGTGCTCCGAGCGCACCGCCGACGGCACGGGATCGGCAATTCCGCGAGCGGCACATCTGCGAAGCGTCTCTTCGACCCAACCCGCCATCTCCCAGGTGTTGATCTGGGCCTTCTCGCTCTGCGGATAGATCGGAACGATTCTCCCCGTGCGGTCGCCGATGAGATCGACGACGGGGTTCGACATCTGCAGGCCGCCGCGATAGGTGTCGGCCTTGCCGAAGAGTGCGATCTGCAGGCCCTCTTTCAGCTGCCGCTCGCGCCACGGCTGATTGAAGAACACGACGTCCATCCGCCCCGACCCGTCGCCGACGTTCACGTTGACCATCGCGCGCCGGTTCCGCGTCATCCGCTTGTTGACCGAGCGCACGGTGACCAGCACCAGCGCCTCCTCGCCCGGGACGAGGTCGGCGATCCGCGCCTCGTTCGTGCGATCGACCCAACGCCGCGGGTAGGTCGTGACCAGATCGAACAGGTTCTCGATCTGGACCTTCTCGAGCGAGGCCAGTTTCTTCGGGCCGACGCCCTTCAGCCGCTCGACGGACATCCCCGCCAAGTCCCGCAACGTGATCGGCTCACTCATCGAACGCCATCCTGCCCGATCCCGCATCACCCGTCATCGGACGTGCTCGAGGCCGGTCAAAATTCTTCTCCCAGCAGCGCTCGGATGCGGCGCCTCTACTCCACACCGAAGAGGTAGGGGTAGAGGGGTTGTCCGCCGTCGTGGACCTCGACCCCGACGGCGCCGTGGTGATCCCCGAGCCATCCCTCGATCGATTCCGTCGTTGCGGCGTCGGCGCCATCGCCGGTGATCACGGTGATCAGCTCGGAGTCGTCGTCGAGGATCTCGTCGAGGAGACCGACGACCGTCGTGAAGAGGTCTGGCGCGCACGACACGATGCCGTCCCCCTTGACGATGCCGATCCAATCGTCCTTGTGGATCGCTCCGACCTCGGCGTTCGTGTCCCGCACCGCCTGCGTCACCTCGCCGGTGGTCACCGACGCCGCCGCCTCGACCATTCCGGTTCCGTTCGCGGCGCTCGTCGCCTCGGGGTCGTAGACGATGAGCGCGGCGAGGCCCTCGGCGACCGAGCGGGTGGGAACGACCACCACGGCTTTCGTGGTCAAGGCGTTGACCTGCTCGGCGACGGGGATGATGTTCTTGTTGTTCGGGAGGATGACGACCTGCTGCGCGTTGACGTGCTCGACGGTGTCGAGCAGTTCGGCCGTGGACGGGTTCATCGTCTGTCCGCCCGTGACCACACCCTGCACGCCCAGCTGGGCGAACAGCTCGACGAGGCCGTCGCCGCTGCACACGCCGACGACGGCGGTGGTGACCGGCGGGAGACCAGCGCCGGCCGCCGCCGGCTGCGGCGCCGACGGGCTCGCTGACCGGTCCCCGGTCATGGCGGCCTCGCGTTTCGCGTGTTCGTCGTCGACTTCCTCGAACAGGTCGGTGACTCGGATCTGCTTCGGCCGACCGTCGAGGTCGAGCGCGACCTCGACCGCGGCGCCGATGTCGTTGGTGTGAACGTGGCAGTTCCAGATCCCGTCACCGCCGACCACCACGATCGAGTCACCGATCGCACCCCATCCCTGCTTGAAATCCTCGATCCGTTCGTCGAGCAGGTCCATGAAGTACATGACCTCGTAGCGCTGGTCGGCAACGTCGACCTCGCCGGCCCCACCGACCTTCAATGCTCCGCTCCGCTCGGGTGCGGGAGCGTCGAACGCGGCGGCCACCGCCCCGCCGGTCCCGTCGTCTTTCTCGGCCTCGGGAAGCGGGTCGCCGGCGACGACGTGGAGCGCCGAGTCGAGCAACAGCAGGAAACCTGCGCCGCCGGCATCGACCACGCCGGCATCCTTCAGGACCTGGAGCTGTTCGGGGGTGTTGTCGAGGGCGCGTTTGCCCGCCTCGCGCGCCGTCCGCACGACGTCGGCGAGCGAGCCGCCATCGTCCGACGCGGTTCGGGCGGCCTCGGCGCTCTCGCGCACGACGGTGAGGATCGTGCCCTCGATCGGCTTCAACACCGCCTGGTAGGCACCGGCCGACGCCGCCTGGAGCGCGTCCGCGAAGCGCTTGCCCCGCTCGTCGCTGTCGGGGGTCATCGACTTCATCGTCGTCGCGAAGCCGCGCATGATCTGGCTGAGGATGACGCCGCTGTTCCCGCGTGCCCCCATGAGCGAGCCGTGGCTGATCGCGTCACAGGTCGCATCGAGGTCGTCGGCGTCGGCCGTCTCCATCTCGGTCACGACGGCATCGAGCGTGCGCGCCATGTTCGTCCCGGTGTCGCCGTCGGGAACCGGATAGACATTGAGGCGGTTGAGTCCGCCCGCATGCGCCTTGACCGTGTCCCGGAAGGTGACGACGAGATCGCGCAGCGACTCGGTGCTGAACCGTTCCAGAGTGGGCACGGCATCGGAGTGTAGAGGGGTCGTGGAGATGTGTCGGCGGTTGGACGGTGCGAAAGCGCCGCTAGCATCATCTGGCCGTTCGGTACGCCCACACGGGGCACCCGACGCCGGACAGCAAACGTTCTCCAGGAGAAGATGATGGCATCGAAGTGTGAAGTGTGCGGCAAGGGCCCGTCGTGGGGCATGTCCGTCTCCCACTCCCACCGGCGGACCAAGCGCCGTTGGAACCCGAACATCCAACGCATCCGTGCGTCGGTGAACGGCGCGACCAAGCGCGTCAACGTCTGCACCGGCTGCATCAAGTCGGGCAAGGTCGTCAAGGCCGGCTGACGCCGGTTCGTTCGATCATGCAGGGCGTCATCAAGGCCTACGATCCCCAGACCGGTGACGGCCTCGTCATGGCCGACACCGACCTCGCCGACTACGACCTCGCCGCGAACGCGCTCGAGGGGTCGGTGTTCCGCATGCTGCGCCAGGGCCAGCGGGTCGTCTTCGACCTCGACGATGCCGGCCGCGCCACCGCGCTGCGCCTCGGCTCCGAGGTCGACATGGGCACACCCGGGCACTGACCCTCCCATCGCGGAAAGCGATTCCGCCCCCTCCGATCATCTCTTCGTGAGATGGTTCGATGTGTGTTTGTGATGAAAGCGATTACATCCCCTCCGGTTTCGCGCGCCGTGTCATCTCGCGTTTACCGTGGAGCACACGCGGGGAAACTCCCGTGAAACAACTCAACGGAGAGTCACACATGAGCGGAACCACCACCAACCAACGGCTGCAGGACTGGGTCGCGGAGTGGGCCGAAATCATGGAGCCGGACGACATCTACTGGTGTGACGGCAGTGCCGAGGAATACGACCGGCTCGCGCAGGTGCTCGTCGATTCCGGCACCTTCACCAAGCTCGACGAGGCCAAGCGCCCGAACAGCTACTGGGCGCACTCCGACCCGGCCGACGTGGCCCGCGTCGAGGACCGCACGTTCATCTGCTCGCCCACCGAGGCAGAGGCCGGCCCGAACAACAACTGGCGCGATCCCGATGAGATGCGCGCCGAGATGACCCGGCTCTACACCGGTGCGATGAAGGGCCGCACGATGTACGTCGTGCCGTTCTCGATGGGCCCGCTCGGATCGCCGATCGCCCACATCGGCGTGCAGCTCACCGACTCGGCGTACGTCGCCACCAACATGCGGATCATGACCCGCATGGGCCAGGGCGCCCTCGACGCGCTCGGCAACGACCAGTGGGTCCCCTGCCTCCACTCCGTCGGCGCACCGCTCGCAGCCGGGGAGGAAGACGTCCCGTGGCCGTGCGACGCCGAGAACAAGTACATCGTGCACTTCCCCGAGACCCGCGAGATCATGTCGTACGGGTCCGGATACGGCGGCAACGCACTGCTCGGCAAGAAGTGCTTCGCCCTCCGCATCGCCTCCGTGATGGCCCGTGACGACGGCTGGCTCGCCGAGCACATGCTGATCCTCAAGCTCACGAACCCGCAGGGCGAGTCGAAGTACATCGCCGGCGCGTTCCCGTCCGCCTGCGGCAAGACCAACCTCGCGATGCTCGTCCCGACGATTCCGGGCTGGCGTGCCGAGACGATCGGTGACGACATCTGCTGGATGAAGTTCGGCGACGACGGCCAGCTCTACGCGATCAACCCGGAGGCCGGCTTCTTCGGGGTCGCACCCGGTACGAGCCACGCCACGAACCACAACGCGATGGAGACCCTCTGGGGGAACTGCATCTACACCAACACCGCGCTCACCGACGACGGTGACGTGTGGTGGGAGGAGATGACCGACGATCCCCCGGCACGCGCCACCGACTGGCGCGGCAACCCGTGGAACCCGGAGATCGACACCCCCGCAGCGCATCCGAACGCCCGCTTCACCGCGCCGGCGTCACAGTGCCCGTCGATCGGCGCCGAGTGGGAAGACCCCGCCGGAGTACCGATCTCGGCGATCCTGTTCGGTGGTCGCCGCCGGACAACGGTTCCGCTCGTGACCGAGGCGAACGACTGGGAGCACGGCGTGTTCCTGGGCTCGATCATGGCGTCGGAGAAGACCGCTGCGGCCGAGGGCGTCCAGGGTGAACTGCGTTTCGACCCGATGGCGATGCTGCCGTTCTGTGGCTACAACTACGCCGACTACTTCGCCCACTGGCTGTCGATGAACGACAAGACCGACGCTTCCAAGCTGCCGAAGATCTTCTTCGTCAACTGGTTCCGCCGTGACGAGGACGGCCGCTTCCTGTGGCCCGGGTTCGGCGAGAACAGCCGTGTGCTCAAGTGGGTGTTCGAGCGCTGCGACGGCGCCGCCGACGCGGTCGACTCCCCGATCGGCAAGCTGCCGCCGAAGGACGCACTCGACCTCGACGGTCTCGAGATCGACGACGCCGACCTGGATGCGATCCTGTCGGTCGACTCGGTCGGCTGGAAGGAAGCGGTCCCCCAGATCCGCGATCACTTCGCCCGCTTCGGCGACCGCCTCCCCTCCGAGCTCGTCCAGCAGGTCGACGAACTCGAAGCCGCCCTCTGATCGTCCGAGCGTTACGTCACGGGTCTGACCCGTGACGTAACGCTCTCGATCGACGCGCAGAACGAAAGAAGCCCCGGCCGATCGGCCGGGGCTTCTTCAGTTCATGGGGCGCTGCGTGAGCGCCGGGACGTTCAGTCCTGGAGTTCGAGGACGTCGACGGTCTTGCGGCCCTTGCGGGATCCGAACTTGACCGACCCGTCGATCGTCGAGAACAGCGTGTCGTCCTTGCCGATCTTCACGTTGTGGCCCGGATGGAACCGGGTGCCACGCTGGCGCACGATGATCGAGCCGGCGGTGATCTTCTCACCGTCGAAGGCCTTCACACCGAGGCGCTGTGCGTTGGAGTCGCGCCCGTTGCGGGTTGAACCGCCACCTTTGGTCTTTGACATGACGTGCTCCTGTTCTCAGCTCGCGGAGATCGAGGTGATCTCGACCATGTGGTACTTCTGACGATGGCCGTAGCGACGGCGGTACGTCGTGGAGTTCTTGTAGGTGAACCCGTTGATCTTGGGCCCCTTGGTCTTGCCGACGATCTTGCCGGTGACCGAAGCCTTCGAGAGTTCGTCGGGGGTCGAGAGGATCGTGTCGCCGTCGACGAGCATGACGGGACGCAGCGAGACCTCGCTGCCCTCGTCACCGTCGAGCAATTCGACACGGACCTGCTGACCGGGGGCGACCTTTTCCTGCTTGCCGCCCGAAGCGATGATTGCGTACATAGCGAGGAGCAACACTATCGGCGGGATCGCTCCCCGACACCCCGCTGACGACGCTGTCGCCCGACGACCGTCACATCGTCGGATTCAGCAGACGTCGCAGCCCCCGTCGGCAGAGCCGGGCGCGGCCTGGAACTCGACCTTCAGCTTCTTGCCGAGGCCACCCTTCGCGACGATCCGCATCGATTCGGCCATCCCGATCAGCTGCGGCGTGATCAGGATCTTGAACCGCTCGTGACGCAGCGTGCGGTACGGCTGCAGGTTCTTTCCCTTGACATTGGTGTCGACCGACACCTCGGCGACTTTGCCTCAACCGGTCGGGCGGATGAAGTCGATCGACATCGTTCCGCCCTTCTTCTGGAGGAGGCGCTGCGCGTCGTCGGTGATCTCGATCTGCATGTCCCGATCGTAGGTCGTCGACCGCTCGACATCCGAGGGTGACCGGTGAAAGACTTCGCCACATGGTGCACGCGCTGCAGATCACCTTCGATGCCGCGGATCCTCGGGGACTCGGAGGATTCTGGGGCGAGGTGCTCGGCTACGTGGAAGAACCGCCGCCACCCGGATTCACGACCTGGGACGAGGCCCTCGATGCGATGGGCATCGATCGATCGGACGCCAATCGCGCCTACGCGATCGTCGATCCCGATGGCGTCGGTCCACGAGTGTTCTTCCTGAAGGTTCCCGAGCACAAGTCCGCCAAGAACCGGATGCACCTCGATGTGCACACCGAGCCCGATCGGCTCCGGGCTCGCGCCGACGAACTGGTCGCGCTCGGCGCACAGGTCGTCCGCGAGTTCGACGAACCCGAAGGTCGCTGGATCACGTTGCTCGATCCCGAGGGCAACGAGTTCTGCCTCCACTGACGACCTGGAGAACCGACGCCGAAGGCGCGACCCCGGTCACTCGAGCATCGAGAAGTCGACCTGCACGCCGCGGCCGTCGCAATCCGGGCAGATCTGGCTGTACTCGGTGAGCAGCCCCTCCCCGATCCGCTTGCGCGTCATCTCGACCAGTCCGAGTTCACCGATGTCGAACACCTGCGACCGGGTCTTGTCGCGAGCCAGCGCGTCACGCAGGACCCCGACGACCTTGGCCCGGTTGTCCTTGATCTCCATGTCGATGAAGTCGATGACGATGATGCCGCCGATGTCCCGGAGCCGCAGCTGCTTGGCGACCTCCTCGGCCGCTTCCATGTTGTTATGGAACACGGTCTCTTCGAGATTCGACTTGCCGACGTTCTTGCCGGTGTTCACGTCGATCACCGTGAGCGCTTCGGTGTGCTCGATGATGAGCGACCCACCCGACGGCAGCCACACCTTGCGGTCGAGCGCCTTGTGGACCTGCTCGTGGACGTGGAACCGCTCGAACAGCGAGAGACCCTCGTCCTCGGCGTCGTAGTACTCGATGCGATCCGCGAGTTCGGGATTGAACGCGGTGACGTAGTCCCGCAACTCCTCGTAGAGGCGCTTGTCGTCGATCATGACGCCGCGGTAGTCGGCGCTGAACTCCTCGCGGATGACGCGCACGGCGAGTTCGGGTTCGCGAGACAGCAGCGTCGGGCGTTGCACCTTGGCGGCCTTGCGTTCGATCTCCTCCCACTGCTTGAGCAGCAGGGTCATGTCGCCGACCAGCTCGTCCTCGGTCGCGTGCTCGGCCGCGGTCCGCACGATCAGACCGTGCTCGTCGGGCTTGACCCGATCGAGGATGTTGCGGAGGCGCTTGCGGACGTCGTCTGGCAGTCGCTTCGAGATGCCGTAGGTCTTCGAGTTCGGGATCAGCACGACGAACCGCCCCGGGAGCGACACCTCCTGCGTGAGCCGCGCGCCCTTGTGTGCGATCGGGTTCTTCGTGACCTGGCAGAGGATCATCTGCTTGTTCTTGAGGATGTCCTCGATGCGTGGGTTCTTGCCCTTGACCTCGATGTCGCCCGGGTCGTACTGCACGTCGCTGCGGTACAGCACGGCGTTCTTCGGGGTGGCGATGTCGACGAATGCGGCCTCCATGCCGGGAAGGACGTTCTGCACCTTGCCCATGTAGATGTTGCCGTGGATCTGGGAGACGTCGTCGGCCGGGCGGCTGACGTAGTGCTCGATCAGGTTGCGACCTTCGAGGACGGCGACCTGTGCCATGCCCGGACGGACCTGCACGCACATGAAGTAACGGCCGACCGGCTTGCCGTTGCGCTCGCGCCCCTTGCGCTGCTCGAGGAACGCATCGTCCGCTGCGGGTTGACGGTCGCGACCCTTGCCGCGCCCGCGCCGATTCCGCTTGGACCCGGGCGACTTGCTCTTGGCGTCGCCGCCGCCCTTGGTCTTCTGTTGCGACTGCTGCTGGTCACGACCCTCGCCGCTCTCGGACGACTTCGATCCGCCACGCCCGCGGCCGCCACGGCGACGCCGCTTGCCACCGCCACCGCCGGCGCTCGACTTCTCGTCGTCCGCTGGAGCCGATGCCGCCCGCCCGGGGGGCGGGGCACTCGGGACCGGCATGGTGTCGCCGATCTTCGGTTTCCGGACGAGTGCGCGTTCGGACGCCGCTGCGGACGGTCGTCCTTCGGAGATCTTCTCGGGCAGTTCGACGTCGTTGCGATCGTCGTTCCCGACCGGTGCGGACCCGGATTCAGCGGAGCGATTCGACTCCTGCGTGTCGGGCGCCGCGCTGTCTGAGGCGGTGCTCTGGTTGTTGTCCATGGTGGATGGAATCCCTTCTCAGGGGCGACAGACCATGCTGTGGCCCCGTCGCCGAGGTCGGGCCGCTCACGGGCGGACCTCGGCATTCGTGGTGTGGGTACCGCCGCATCGGCTGATGGGACGGGTCGTCGGGGTCGACACCACCGGCGCCGCGCCGGCGACTACTGCCGGTGAGGGGGTGTGTTCATCGGTGTCGATCACTGGCGGGACATCCTACTGGGCCAAGGGTCACACCCGATGGACCCAACCGACCGATGGACCCACCAGCCCGGAGGTCCGAGCTGCCAGGCCTCACATGCGAGCGCAGCGAGTCCGGAGGCCAGTCCGGAGAAAGGGCGGATCCTCGCCGCCAGGCGAGGTGAGGCGCCGCCAGGCGCCGGCGCTGAGCTCGCTCAGCGCATCCGCCGCATGTGGACGCTCTGCACGAGGCCGAACATCGCGAAGTAGACGATCAGTCCCGATCCGCCGTAGCTGATGAACGGCAGCGGCAGACCGGTGACCGGCATGATCTTCAACGTCATCCCGATGTTCTGGAACGTCTGCCAGAGCAACATGACGAAGACGCCGGCGCACAGATACGTGCCGAGCAGGTCTCGCGACAGGTGGGCGATGCGCCAGATCCGGACCAGACACACCGAGATCAGCGCGAGCACGACCGCGCAGCCGACCAGGCCGAACTGCTCGCCGACTGCCGCAAACGGGAAGTCCGCCCACATGACGGGAATGTCACCGTCGTTGGTGAGCGGTCCCTTCAGGTAGCCCTTGCCCCACACGCCCCCGGTTCCGAGCGCACGCATCGCGTTGTCGACCTGGTAGGTGTCGCTGGAATCGACCGCGTCGGGGTTGATGAGCGCTCGAATGCGGGCCAGCTGGTACGAGTTGACCAGTCGGCCGAAGAACGCCGCGGCGACCGTCGCGAGCGACAGGAACGAGATCAGGAAGATGTAGCGCAGCTTCGCCCCGGCGACGAGCAGCACGCCCATCGCGATCGACACGATCACCGACGCTGAACCGAGGTCGGGTTGGATGATGATCAGCACGGCGGGGATGCCGACGATGATCAGGCCGCCCAGGAAACGGGCGTACGACACTTCGTCGCTACGTTCCTCCGCGAGGAACGAGGCGAGCATCAGCAAGGTGGTCAGCTTGGCGAACTCGGCCGGTTGGAAGTTGATCGGCCCGAGGTCGAACGAGATCAGCGCCTCGCCCTGGGCGACGGCCATCACCAGCAGCAGCACGAGGCTGACGATCGTGGCGATGTAGAGCAGTCGAGCACGTTCTTTCCAGTACTCGTAGTCGACGCTCATCATGATGATCATCGCGACGATCCCGAGGATGCCGAAGATCACCTGCTTCGTCACGAGGTCGTACTCGTCGGTGAACCGGAGTCGAGTCGCCGAGAACACGACGAAACAGCCGATCACCGCGAGCAGCATCTGCGCGGTCATCAGCACCCAGTCGATGTTGCGCGTGGGATCGGCAGGGCTGGCCCGGATGTTGCCCAGCCCCGAATCGGGCTTGCGAGAGAGGAATGAGGTCGCCATGTCGAACGTGTTCGGGTGTACAGGTGTGCTGACGTCGCCGTCAGCTCACTCGGTCACCGCTGTCGGCGAGAAACGTCCTGCATAGCACGATTGGTCGCGCAAGTGGTTCGACGGCGCCGGTTCGAGGTTCGACGTGTCGAGCGGATCGGACAACTCGACCGGGTCTGCCGCGGCCATCCCCGACAGCTGCAGGTAGATGCATTTGACGACCGGTCCGGCCGCCTGCGACCCGTATCCGGCCTTCTCGAGGTACGCCGACACCGTGAACGGCCGCTCCGGATCGATGCTGAACGCGGCGAACGCGGACGAGTCGTTCCACGGGTAGTTGCCGGCTCCCTGTGCCGTCCCCGTCTTGCCGGCGACCGGAATGGCGCTCGACGGGTAGGTGTAGAACAGCTTCTCGCCGGTGGTCGAGTGGTAGTAGTCGCTCGTCGTTCCCGGGCCCGTGATGACACGCCGGAGACCGGTGGTGATCTCGTTCTTGATCTCGTCGGGCATCGGGATCTGTCGGACGAGGTCGCCGCGCAGGTTCGGCTCTTCTGCGAAGCGGGCCTGCGAGAGATCGGCGAAACCGGGCTCCTCGGCGTCGGGAACACCCGGCTCGTAGACCGCCTTGATGATCTCCGGCCGCATGACGAAACCGCCGTTCGCGATCGCGCCGTACCCGGTTGCGAGTTGCAGCGGCGACGCCGAGAGCAGACCCTGCCCGATTGCCAACTGCACGTTGTCTCCGGTGAAGTACCCCGAACCCTCGTCCTCGCTGATGACGCCGAGCTCGCCGTAGCGCGCCTTCAGTTCCTTGTCCGGCACGGTGCCGTCGAACTCGAACGGCAGGTCGATCCCGGTGTCGGCGCCGAAGCCGAACAGCCGCACCTGCTCCTGCAAGATCGGCTCGTAGTCGTTCTCGACCATGATGTCTTCACCGATGCGGTAGAAGAACGCGTCGCTCGAGACCGCGAGCGCGGTCTCGACATCGACCATTCCGTACACACAGGGACGACCCGTACCCGAGCACGTTGCGTTCTTGAACACGCAGCGCACGGCGCCCGTGTTGCACTGGTCATCCTCGATCGACGTCATCTTGTAGGTGCCGGTGTCCCGGTAGTAGTCGTTCGTCCCGAACAAGCCGGTGTTCAGCGCCGCGTAGGCGGTGAACGGCTTGAACGTGGAACCGAGGTTGTACCGACCCTGAATGGCGCGGTTCACGAGGGTCGACTTGTCCGGGTCGATCTTGGTGCCGTCCTCGTTCGTCGACGGGAAGACCTGTTCGAAGTCGTCGATGCCGAGACCCGCCTCGAACCAGCGGTTGTCGAAGGTCGGATAGCTGGCGAGCGCGACGATGTGTCCGTTCTCGTGATTCTCGACGACGACGGCGCCCGCCGGTGCCTTGAAGGGGACCTCGGAGGGGTAGTCGGTGAAGAAGCGCGTCTTGAAGTCGGTCTCGGGATCCAAGCCGTTCCGAGCGGTTTCCAACTGACGCAGCTTGAGCTGGCTCTCCAGCGCCTGCTCGGCGTACTGCTGTTGGTCGAGATCGATGGTGAGCTGGATGTCCTGACCGTTGACGGCGGGGATCCGCTCGATCTCGCGCACGATGCGGCTCGACTTGTCGACCTCGTACACGACCTTCCCCGGCGTTCCGTGGAGCTCCTCCTCCATCGACAGCTCGATCCCGAACTTCCCGACCCGCTCGTTCAGCTGATAGCCGTCAGCGGTGTATGCCTCCATGGTCTCCGCGGTGATCCGACCCATGTACCCGACCACGTGACTCGCCGTCGGTGCATAGGGATAGACCCGCCGCGCCTCTTCCATGATCTGGACGCCGGGCAGGTCCTCCACGCGCTCGAGCAGGGCTGCCGCCGTCGGCTCATCGATGTCCTCGGCGACCGGCATCGGGAGAAACGGGCTGTACACCTGGCTGTCGAAACGCTCCTCCATCTCCTCGACGGGCACGTCGATCCACCCTGACAGACGCCGGAAGATCTCGGCCCGATCGTCCTCGCGACGGATCACGTCCCAGTCGACCCCGACGGTGAGCACCCGTTCGTTGTCCGCGAGGATTCGTCCGTCCGCGTCGAAGATCCGGCCGCGTTCGGGGAGCAGCGGAACCTCGCGGCGCTTCGTCTGTTCGACCTCTTCCTGCAACCCCGCCTGCTCGACGGTCTGCAGGAACCAGAGCCGCGCGCCGACGAGTCCGAACAGCAGCATGCCGACGACGGCGAGGACGCCGAGTCGCGTTGCGCGCTTGTCGAGAGCCATCGGACCAGTCTGCCCGTCACACAACCGTCATGTGGGTCAACGATCGGAAAGTTCTCGGTTGTTCGTCACGGACAGCGTCGGTCCACTACACGGGTGACTGCTCGGCGGGGGCGGTCCACTCCGACTTGCGGATCTTCAGACACCATCGACTCAGCGGCAGGAGGATCGGCGACATGATCGCGCCCGACACCGCGACGATGAAGATCACCTTCGGCATGTTGGCCGGCCACGGATGCTCCTCGCCGATGAACAATCGAACGACGGGCAGCATCGCCTCCCCCGCAGCGCAGCCGAGCCCGACGAAGATCGCCTTCAGCCACCATTGCGGATCGGCGGCGATGAGGGCCAACAGCCCGGCGACGATGCCGGCGACGGTGAACGCGATCGCGGTCGATCCGAGTGGGGTTCCCTCGACCATGTCGTACATCGAGCCGAGGACGAATCCCACGACCGCGCCGCGCTCGGACCCACCGCTCGCTCCCGCTGCAGCGACGAACGCCAGCACGACCTGCACCACCACACCGGACACCTTGATGTCGGCGAACACGGTGCGCTGAATCGCCAACAGGATCATCCCGACCGGAATCAATCGGATGAGTGAACTCTGGAACAGTGCCGCGAACATCGGACGTCGCCGACTACTCGGCGACTTCCGGCTCGTCAACCTCCGTCAACGGTTGGAAGAGCACCACGCGAACGAAGTTCAGCTTGTCGAGATCGGCGTTCAACTCGATCTCGAGCAGCGGTCCGCCCACGCCGGCACGATCGGCGCGGTTGATCACGCGGCCGACCGGGATGTTGGGCGGAGCGAGGCTCTCCGAGCCGCCGGCGGTTTCGATGAGATCGCCGACCTGCAACTCGGCCAGCGACGGAATGTCCTGCAGGAACCGGACCTGCGGCGGCCGACCCTGCCCGCGTCCCTGCAACACACCGAACTCCTTCTCCAGCTGTTCCGGATCCGGTGGCAACGTGCTCGTGGTGGTGGTCGTCGTCTCCGGCACGTCGATGGGGTTGCCGTCGGCGTCCGTGGTGAACGGTTCGAGGATCGGGTTCCCGTCGGCGTCGGTCTCCGGCGGCCCCTCCGGAAGCGTCGTGGTCGTCGAATTCGCCGGGTCGTTCGGGTCACCGGCCTGCGGGAGGTCGACCTCGTCGGCGAAGATGTCCTCCGGCGACGTGCCGGGAGGAGTCTCTTCGGCGGCAGCCTGCTCCGCCTCGGCAGCTTCGGCGGCAGCTTCCTCGGCCGCCTGCTCCGCTTCGGACTGCTCGACCAGGTCGTCGTTCTCGTCGTCGGTCCGGCCCGATGGCGTGGTGTTCGACGGATCCTCCAACTCGAGGTCGGCGGTGCCGGCGAGGATCTCGACCGGGATGGAATACCGCGGGTCGGTGACCAGCATCACGGTCGAGCTTCGCGCGTTCGCGTTCGTGATCTTGCCGATCAGCCCGGCCTGGTTGACGACCGGCATACCGACGTCGATCCCGTCATCGGTGCCCTTGTTGATCTCGACGGTTTGGTCGATGTTGTTCGTCGCGCCACCGACGACCTGCGCCTTGGCCGAATCGATCGAGGACAGCGAAGGCAGGTTGTTCAACGCGAGGAGGAGTTGGTAGTCGATGATGCTCGCCTCGGCCGCCGCCTGCGTGCCGCGCTGCCGGTCGATCTCGTCGCGCAGCGCGAGGTTCTCGCGCTCCAGATCGTCGTAGTTGTCGTAGGAGTTCCAGGCTCGCCGAACCGGCGAGGTGACGACGTCGGCCGCCTGTTCGACGGGCGTCATCGCCCGCGAGAAGCCGTCACGGATCGTGTCGAGCACGGCGTTGCCGCGCAGGTCGAGCGTGAGCAGGAGCGCTCCCGACAGCAGCAGCGCGATGATGACTCGTCGGCGACCGACGGTGTAGATGGGCATGAGATGTTGACCCCTTCGGGTCGGTTCAGTCTTCGCCGCCCATCGACATCAGGCCGCGCATCGCATCGATGTTCTCGAGGGCGCGACCGGATCCGATGACGACGCTGTAGAGGGGTTCGTTCGCGATCCGAATCGGCATCCCCGTCTCGTGGACCAAGCGTTCGTCGAGGCCACCGAGCAGGGCACCACCACCGGTGATGGTGATCCCGTCCTCCATGATGTCGGCCGCGAGTTCGGGCGGGGTCTTGTCGAGTGTGGTCTTCACGGCGTCCACGATCGCAGAGATCGGCTCGGCAAGGGCTTCGCGGACGTGTTCGGTCGTGAGCTGGATGGTGCGCGGCAACCCGGAGATGAGGTCGCGACCGCGGATGTCGGCGGTCAGTTCCTCCTCCATCGGCCAGGCGGTGCCCATCTGGATCTTGATCTCCTCGGCGGTGCGATCACCGATCGCGAGGGAGAACTCCTTCTTCACGTACTGCAGGACGGCGTCGTCGAGTTCGTCGCCGGCGACCCGGACCGACTGCGCGGTGACGATGCCACCGAGCGAGATGACGGCCACCTCGGTCGTGCCGCCACCGATGTCCACGACCATGTTGCCGGAGGGTTCGTGCACCGGCAGGTCGGCACCGATCGCGGCCGCCATCGGCTCTTCGATGATGTGCACCGGTTTGCGGGCGCCGGCGTACTCGGCGGCGTCCTGCACGGCGCGCTGCTCGACGCCGGTGATCCCGGACGGCACGCAGATCACCATGCGCGGCTTGCTCCACTTGGACGCGTGGACCTTCTGGATGAAGTAGCGCAGCATCTTCTCGCAGACCTCGAAGTCGGCGATGACACCGTCCTTCAGCGGTCGGATGGCCTTGATGTGGTTCGGCGTCCGACCCATCATCCGCTTCGCTTCGAGCCCGACCGCGACAGGGCGGCCGTCGTTCACGTTGATGGCGACGACCGACGGCTCGTCCAGGACCACGCCCTGGCCGCGCACGTAGATGAGGGTGTTCGCCGTTCCGAGGTCGATGGCGAGGTCACGCCCCAGACTGAGTGGGTTGTTGCGGGCCACGTCGGGCCCTCCCTTCGCGAGCTGTGAATGGTGGCGTCGAACGGACGCACGCTGGGCGTCGCACTCGACTGCGATCTGAAACTAGTTCGGACGGACGGAGTTGGTGCTCCACCGCCTGCGAATGTTACAGATTGGGGAAGAAGATCCCGATCTCGCGCTGAGCCGACTCGAGCGAGTCGCTGCCGTGGACGAGGTTCTCCGTGAACAGGATTCCGAGGTCGCCGCGGATGGTTCCGGGAGCGGCGTCACGGGGGTTGGTCGTGCCCATCATCGTGCGCACGACCTGCCAGGTGTCCTCCGGGCCTTCGACGACCATGGCGACGATCGGGCCGCGGCTCATGAACTCGACGAGCTCGGCGTAGAAGCCCTTGCCGACGTGCTCTTCGTAGTGGCGAGCGAGGGTGTCGGCATCGAGCGTGCGCAGGTCCATCGCGACGATGTCGAGGTTCTTCGCCTCGAAACGCGACACGATCTCACCGACGAGCTTGCGCTCGACGGAATCAGGCTTCAACAGGACCAGAGTGCGATCAGACATGGCTGACAAACCTATCTGGACCATCCGGTGTCAGACACCCGATGGTCCACCCCACCACGCGGATCATTCAGCTTCCATTCAGGTTCCGTGCCATCGGGTGTCAGACACGGAATGGTGCACGACCGCTCGGCGAGATCCTGTTCGTGTTCGAGCAACGAGGTGACGCGGCGAACGAGGTCAGCAGCGGGTCCCGGCCGATGGCAGCGTCGCTCGGCGCGTCGTGCGAATCGTGTCGACTGACGCTCGTCGAGGTGGGCGATCGTCGCCACGCTGGTGGCCGGGATCCCGACGGCCAGCGAGAGGTACGTCGTGACAGCGCGCACGTCGGCATCACTGTTCACGTCCGGACCGGGAGCGCGAGCGGTCGCCACCGCTGCCACGATGGAATCCGCTCCACACGTGCCGGCGAGAGCCGACTGCGGCGAGGCGCTGTCGATCCGCGACCGCTCGACAAAGGCTTCGAGCTGCGACCGGTCACCTCCGAAGCGCTCCCGGATGAACTCGGTGTGGAGCCAATTCGTGCGGTCATCGCGACCCAGTGACGCTGCAAGTCCGGACCATCGGTAGTCGGCGAGCGGTTGCTCCCATCCGAGATCGAGCGGGTTCGCGTTGACGTACCGGAAGAGCCACTCGAGATGGGCATCGCGTATCACGTGGACCGAATGGAAGCGACCGCGGAAGATCGCCCCGTCCACGTCCCGCTGGACGTTGACCCATCGCGTGTACTGCGAGCCGAGCCATGCCATCGCCTCGGACAGCCGGCCGCCGCGAGACCTGACGAGAAGGTGGTAGTGGTTGCTCATGAGACAGTAGGCGTGGATCTCGATCTCGAACCTTCGATCCAGTTCGGACACCAACTCCACGAATGCAACCCGCTCGCGGTCGTTCCGAAACGTCACCCGTCGCCCGGCACCGCGATTCATCACGTGATGCCACGCTCCGGGTGCATCGATTCTCGTTGATCGTCCCATGTCCCGATCATGACGAGCGGGTACGTCAACGTTGCGTGCCATCGGGTGTCTGACACCCGATGG
>NZ_BAOL01000039.1 GCF_000350145.1 Ilumatobacter nonamiensis YM16-303
CCCCGGGCCGCCGAGCCCGCCGAGCCCACCGGCGGCCGCCGCCGGTGCGCCGCCGAACGATCCGACCGACGTCGCCCACGTGGGCAACCGGCTGTTCATCTGCTATCGCAACTCGGGTCTCGCGTTCAGCGACGACAATGGCACCAACTACACGTGGGTCGCGCTCCCGGTCCCGGCGGGCCAGAGCATCCAGGGACGGCTGAGCCTGGCGGTCAACGACGACAACGACCGCGTCTACGTGCTCGGCGAGACCACCGCCGGCGGCGGCACACCGACCGTCTGGCAGGTGAACAATCCCGGCGCTCCCGCGCCGGCCCCGGTTGCACTGGCCGGCGCCCCGGCGGCGGCGCAACTCTGGCGCAACCAGCGCGACTACGACCAGGCGATCGTGGTCACCACCCACACCGACCCCGGCTCGCCGCCACCACCGGCGCCGCAGGCCCGTATCGACCGGGTGTACATCGCCGGTTCGCTCTACCGGTCACCCGCGAATCCCAACAGCTCGGCGCCGTTGCTGGCGTGGAACGCCGCGATCTACGCGTGGGATGTCGTCCCGCCACCACCGGCGCCGCAGCCGCCGGCTCCGGCACCGCCCGCGGTGCCGCTCGCGGCGGCGACGCTCAATCCGGCGCGTGGGGTGTCGGATCAACCGGGTGGCACCACCGATGCGACCGCGGTCGTGGGGCTCGTCGGCGAGAACGTGCACCCCGATGTGCACGCGCTGCACAAGGCCACCAACCCCGACCAGAGCCGGCAGATCTGGGTCGGCTGCGACGGCGGCGTCTTCGCGTCGTTCCTCAACGGGCAGAGCAACACCTTCGTGTCGCGCAACGTCGGGCTGGCGTCGATCGAGGCGGGGTTCATCGCCTCGCACCCCACGTCGAGCGGGTTCGCGATGCTCGGTTGCCAAGACAACGGCCGCCAGATCCGGGTCGGCGAGTCGGTGTGGGAGGTCAAGACCACCATGCAGGGCGACGGCGGCGGTGTGGCGTTCCACCCGGTCCGCTCCGAGTACGTGCTCGGCCAGTTCGCTCGCGCCGCGTGGGCGTGCGACCCGTCGCACAACTACGTCCGCCCGCTCGTCGCGGACAATCCGGCGAACCTGAACCCCGACCTCGAGGCAGGGGCGTCGGAGTTCTACTCGGGCATCGACACGATCGTCCAGCCGGCCGGCAATCGGGCCCGGATCGCCCTGGGCACCACACGGGTCTGGATCACCGACGACCTCGGCACCGCCAACCCCAACACGTGGCGCGTCCTGCCGATCACGCCCGGCACGCCGCCGGCGGCGGCTGCTGCGATCGACCCTCGGCCCGCCCGCATTCCGAACCCTCCGCTCGCGGCCTTCGGCGTGCCGGGTCTCGGGTCGGTCATCACGGTCAAGTGGGTCAATCCGACGACGCTGCTCGCGCTGTACCAACTGGGTGTGGTCCGCTACACCGAGACCGGGGCGGGCACGAACCAGTGGACCGGCGTGATCGTGTTCCAGATCGGCGGGGCCGCGCCGGCTGCGCCGCTGGTGCTTCCCGCCGCGGGGAACACGTTCACCGACATCGCGCCGGTGCCGGGCACGAACGACTTCTACCTGGTGTGCAACGGTCAGACTGCCCCCGGCTCCCCCGCGGTCCCGGCGATCCCGAACCCACCGGGGCCACCGATCCCCGCTCAACCGGCGGTGCCGCCGACGCGGGCGGCTGACACCTGTTTCTACTGGGACAACACGGCCGGTGGGTTCCGCCTGACCGGCCTCACGAATGCGCTGGCCGGGCTGATCCCGTTGGTCAGCCCGATCGACCCGGCGTACTCGGTGGTGGTCCACCCCACCAACGCCAATCAGGTGTTCGTCGGCACGGTCACCGGCGTGTGGCAGTCGACGCGTGGCCCGGCGCCGGGCAACGCCCATGGCCCCTGGACCACGCTCGTCAACGGACTCCCCGAGTCGGCCGTGCAGGACCTGTCGTTCTGGACCGACCCGGCGGGAGCGGCCGGCTCGCCGGTCCTGCTCCGCGCCGCAACGCAGTCGCGCGGTGTGTGGGAGGTCGACCTCGCCAACGCCGAGCCCCGACGGACCTACGTGCGGGTCCACGCCCGCGACGACCGGCGGATCCTGCCGACCTCGCTCGCGAACCCGCGGCGACGGACCACCGCACCACCGGTCTCGGCGACCGCGTCGCCCGACATCGTCATCCGGCCCGAGGCACCGGTCACGAACACGCCCTCGTTCCGCGGCACGAACCTCGTCAACGGTTCGCTGACGTATCAGCTCTGGACGTTCCAGACCGCGTTCCGCTGGCTGTATCCCGCGGTCATTCCGGACGGTCGCTGGACCGACCAGTTCGGTGATCTGGTGGAGCGCCATCGGCGGCTGGTCGGCGTCCCGAACCCCGGCCAGCGGCGCGTCGACCGCCCGCTGTGGGACGCGGTCATGGCCGCCGCCGTCGACGAGAACGGTGCCCCTGGCGTGTACCGCGCACCATGGCAGAACGGGCTCGTGCCGGCGCTGCCGGCGACCGAACTGGACATGATCGAGAGCGTCGTGCCGCGACGCGACGCGAACGACGTCTGGCAGGTGTACCGCGAGCGGTCGACCGTCGACGTGCTGGTCCACCACCGCGACACCCGCCCGATCGGAGCGAACGGGACCGGGGTGGCGTTGCTGTTCCGCAGCGGGCCGAGCGCCGCCGCGCTGAGCGCCGCCGACTGCACCGGCATCCCGGCGTACGCGCAGAGCCTGTTCACCGTCAACCCGATCGCGGTGCCGGCCGGGTGGACCGCGGTGCAAGCCGCCGACGGCACCGATCTGCACCGGTTGGCGATCCCGCTCCAGGCTCGCATGCCGCGCGCCGTGTCGATCAACGTCGATCTGTCGGGGATCACGCCGGGGCACCGGGTGATCTTGTTGGCCCTGGCGGGGTCGACGATCGACCAGTTCTCCGCACCGACCGCCGGGCCGATCGACAGGGTCGATCGCTTCGTGCGACACTGGCCCCATGCCGCGGCGCGGCTCATCTCGGTGTGGCGACGCCCCGGCAACCAGCTCTTCTAGACCCACGATCGTCCCGGAGGCGCCCATGTCCACCCAGTCCGACGAAACGACTCCCGCCGGCGAGATGCACGAGTGCGTGCCGGTCGAACCGCACCGTCCGCGCACTGGCGCGCGGGCAGAGTCGCGGTCGCGGTCGGCGGACGAACCCGGTCACGATCTCGGTCCTGATCTCGACGCACGCGAGGCGGGCACGAGCCCCGCGCGCAAACCACCCGGGCCTCCGGTCCGTCGTGGCCGTGCCGACGATGCCGACGCGCCGCTCGACGCGACCACCTCAGCGGCATCGCCCGACGTGCCCGAGGCCGTACGCGACGGTGCCGACGACGACGCTGGAGACGGTGCTGACCACGACGGTGCGGGCGAGTCGTGACCACGGTCGTCGACATCGCGCAGTTGGGACGGCCCGAGACCGGGTCGAGCACGGGCACGGTGTGCGAACCGAGCGTCGCCGTGTCGGGTCATCGGCGGATGATCACCGGCAACTGGTTCGCTTCGCGCTCGACCGACGGCGGGACCACCTGGGAACACGTCGACCCCTTCACCGAGTTCCCGGCGTCGGGGCCCGGGTTCTGCTGCGACCAGTTGGTGCACTACAGCCGGTCCCGCCGGCTGTGGATCTGGCTGCTCCAGTACCGCAAGGACGGCGCCGGGAACATCGTCCGGATCGCGGTCAGCTCCACGGGGGCGCCCGGGACGTGGACCTGGTGGGACACCCGGCCGACCGACGTGGATCCGGCATGGGACGACGTGTGGTTCGACTATCCCGATCTGGTCGAGACCGATGACAAGCTGGCGGTGTCGTTCAACGTGTTCGGGGTCGCCGACGACCGGTGGCGCCGGGCGGTCGTGTTGCGGTTCTCACTCGACGAGCTCAAGGCGCGAGGTGCGATCGGGCGCGAGGCATGGTCGACCGATCGGATCGGTTCGCTGCGCTTCGCCAAGGGCGCGGGCGCCGATGCGGTGTTCGCCGGCCACGATCCGACCCAGTTCGCGGTCGTGGTGTTCTCGTGGGCGGACAGCGCCGCCGATGCCGCCGCGGTCCAGCCCACCTCGGTGCCGGTGCGAGCGTGGAACCAGGGTCCGTACCTGGCGGCGAGTCCCGACGGTGGGCGCTGGCTCGACCGACTCGATGACCGGATCACCGCGGGCTGGCGGACCGACGACCAGATCGGGTTCGCGTGGTCGGCGTCGGCCGATGCGACCCATCCGTTGCCGTTCGTGCGCGTCGTGCGATTGCGGCCCGACGACCTGACGGTGATCGACGAGCCCGACCTCTGGAGCAGCGACTGTGCGTGGGCGTACCCGGCGGCGGCCGCGAACGGGCGCGGCGACGTGGGGGTGACCGCGTTCTGTGGTGGGGGATCATCGTTCCCGGCCCATGCCGTCGGATGGCTCGACCCCGACGTCGGCACCTGGGTGATGACGACTGCCACCGCATCGACCCACGGCCCCGGCGACGGCAAATGGGGTGACTACATCGACCTGCTCCCCGACCCGACCCGTACCACCTACTGGATCGCGTCGGGTTTCACCCTCGACGGCGGCAACGCCCGCACCAACGTCCGCCCCCAGGTCGTCACCTTCAAACCCTGACACCACCGCGCAGGTTGAACCCGCCCGCCGCGCAAGATTCTCGTCGCGATTCTCCCCGCCTCCCGCACAAGAACGCGACCAGAAGAATGGTCATCGCTCGGTCAGAGCAGTTCCTTGGTGAAACTGTCGGTGACGAAGAAGTCGTAGGTGTTGCGTCGGACCTTCTCGACGTACGCCCGGTTCAGCCTGCCGACGACTTTGATGACCTTCATGTCTCGCTGAAGGCCGTCCAATTGCTCGAGCACGTTCTCGCGCTCGAGCGGCTCGCCGACACCTCGTTCGGCCATTCCGGCATTGAACGTCTCGATGATGGCGTCGAGCCAGCGCTCTTGCCCGAGGCGAACAGCACTGAGCGCCGAGTGGGCGAGATTGCCGTTCGGGGTGCGGAAGTCGCGCATCACCTTCTCGGCGGCCTTGATCGCCACGGGCCGCAGCACGGCGGGAAACGCGCTCTTGAACACGCCCAACCGGTAGTCCGGTTCGCCGTCTGCATGAAAGACGAACGGCGTACCGCAGTCGAAGAGCGCGAGTCGCTCTCCATCCCACGCGAAGTTCGAGAGCTGCGAATCGATCACCTGTCGACCATCGACCATCGCGTCGAGCGCCGCATCACGAACGGCGACCAGCATCGGATGATCGACGACGGGATCGGTGTCCTCCAGGATCTTCTCGACGAGCTGGGAACGAGTGAACAACGGTTGAATCAGGAACGGGACCAGTCGACCGTCCGGTCCCCCTTCGATGATTCGTTTCTCGGTTGGGGCGATGGACACGAACGGTGCCAGCAACTCCTCGTACGCACGGAGGAAGTCGAACCACTCGTCGATCTCTTCGCGCGTGACACACGAGCCCAGCCGCTTGACCACGGCAACCGGATCATCGGCTGGATGGGCGACAGCCACCCCGGTCTCGCCGTAGCCGATGACCTTCAGCGTCCCGAAACTCCTCTCCGCCATCGCAGCCTGCAGATCGACCTCGAGCGCAGCCAGATCGTCGTCGGTCACTGTCGGAACTCGGTCAGGAAGGCTCATCGATCAATCGTCCCGGCCGGAGCGTCGGTGTTCGATGCGACGAACTCGGCGATGTCGCGGTGGACCTTCATGGCGAGCTGGGTGCCGTCAGCGACCGAGAACCATCCGTGCATCGCGCCGAGGTAGTCGCGGTGGACGACGGGTACGCCTGCTGCTTGGAGGGCATCCCGGTAGAGCGCCCCTTCCTGACGGAAGAGGTCGAATTCCGCGGTCACGATCAACGCGGGAGCGAGGTCGGCGTGAGAGTTCGCCAACAAGGGAGCGAAGGCGACGTTGGTGCGGTCATCGCTGCGCGGCACGTACAGGTCGTAGAACCACTGGATCTCGGCTTTGGTCAGGAACGGCGACGAGAAGTCGTCGAAGTACGGCGCCTCGGAGTCCCCCGAGACGCTCGGATACAGCAGGATCTGACCGGCGAGTTCGATGTCGTGATCACGGGCCCGCAGCGCCATCACGGCTGCCAAGTTCGCCCCCGCGCTGTCTCCGGCGACATACAACGACGCTCGCTCGCTCCTGAGCTCATCCCGATGGTCTGTTGCCCAACGCAGCGCCGTCCAGGCATCGTCGACGGCGGCGGGAAAGGGGTGTTCAGGAGCGAGGCGGTAGCCGACCGACAAGACGGCGGCGCCGGTCGTCGACGCGAGCCGGCGCAACGGCGCGTCGTAGTCGTCGATCGAGCCGACGGTCCACCCGCCACCGTGGAAGTACACGATGACCTCGCTCGCGGACGCGCCGTTGAGGTAGAGCCGGGCAGGGATCGAGCCCTCGGCCGATTCGATCTCGATGTCCCGCACCTGTTCGACCGACGGGCCCGACTGACCGGCCTTGGCGGCTGCAGCGAACCCCTGGCGCGCGACGTCGACGCCGAGTTCGGGCAGAGGTGGACGAGGCTGCGACGCCCTGGCCTCGACGATGCGCCGCATCTCGGGGGTCAACCGGACGTGCACCGACTCGAGCGAACGGTGGCGCTGGTCGTCCTCGGGTGTGGGTTCGAGTGCCTTGCCATCGACGAGGAGGCCCGGAAGGTGCGCCGTCGTACGCCAATCGCGGAGGATCTCGAAGAAGTCGAGCGCAGTGCCGGCGAATTCGTGTTCCCAGAATCCCTTCGCGCCGCCCTCACCGCCCTCGCCGTTGTAGTAGCCGGGGGTGCACGACCCGAGGAAGTCACGCCTGTTCTCGACGCCTGACAGCCGGACGCGTTCGACCCAGGCTGCCTCGGATTCGGCGGTGACCTCGATGACCTCCGCGTCGAGCTCGTGACCGCGGCCGAGTGTGTGCGCGATGTGCTGGGCCTGTTCGTCGAGTGTCTGGGTCAGGTTGATGCCGGTCGAGCCCTGGATCGTGCTGGTGAAGAACAGGTTGGGAAAGTCAGCCGCTTGGATCCCGAAGAACGTGCTGGGCCCATCGGCCCACTTCTCGGAGAGCTGGACGCCGTCGGCGCCGATGATGTCGTAGCCGGCACGGCGGGTGTAGGTCGTGCCGACCTCGAACCCGGTCGCGAAGATGATGCAGTCGACCTCGTAGTGGGTGCCATCGACGACGAACCCGGTCTCGTCGATCCGCTCGACACCTTGCCCGCCGGTGTCGACGAGGGTCACGTTTGCCCGGTTGAACGTCGGAAGGTAGTCGTCGTGGAAGGCTGGCCGCTTGCAGAGCTTGCGGTAGTACGGCTTCAGCAGCTCGGCCGTCTCCGGGTCCTCGACGGAACGCTCGACGCGGTCGCGGATCGATTGCATCGACTCGAAGTCGGCCAGCTCGACGAGCTCAGGGAGGTCATCGACCGTCGCCTCGCCGCTTGCGATCTTGGCGGCGACGCCGCTCCTCAGCCGGCGGGTGAGGTCGCACCACAGGTCGTCGACGAGATCTTCGGGCTCGTTCCGCATCGACCACAATGCCAGGAAGTTGTCGGCTCGGTGGCGCTGCCAACCCGGTTCGAGCGCGGCGGCCCACTCGGGGTCGGTCGGCTCGTTGTTGCGCGCGTCCACCGCACTCGGGGTGCGCTGCACGACGTAGAGATGCTCGGCGCCTCGAGCGACGTGAGGCACGCATTGCAGCGCGGTCGCCCCGGTACCGATCACCGCGACCTTCTTGTCACCCAGACGATCGAGCTCACCGTGCTGATCACCGCCCGTGTAGTCGTAGTCCCAGCGCGACGTGTGGAACATGTGGCCACCGAAGGTCGTGATGCCGGGGATGCCTGGCAGCTTGGGTCGGTTCAGTGGACCGTTCGCCATCACGACGTGCCGTGCCCGCATCGCGTCGCCGTGATCGGTGTGAACGGTCCACTCCTTCGCGGTCGGATCCCACGCGACTTCGGTCACTTCGGTGGAGAACACCGCCTGGTCGTACAGGTCGAAGTGGTCGGCGATTCGCTCGCAGTGCTGGCGGATCTCGTCGCCGTACGAGTACTTGAGTGACGGCATGTAGCCCGTCTCCTCCAGCAGAGGGAGGTAGATGTAGGACTCGATGTCGCACTGGACGCCCGGGTAGCGGTTCCAGTACCACGTGCCCCCGACATCGCTGCCCTTCTCCACGATCCGCAGATCTTCGACCCCGGCTGCCTTGAGGCGCCCCGCAACGGTCAACCCTCCGAACCCGCCTCCGATGATCAGGACCTCGGTCCAGTCGGTGATGGGCTCGGCCCTGGTGCTCTCGCCGCCGTATGGGTCGGCCCCGAGGTCCTCGAGATCGCCGGCGATCGCCGTGAACTGATCGTTGCCGTCCCGGCGGATGCGCTTGTCCCGCTCGGCGACGTATTTCGCGCGTACTTCGTCCAGTGTGCTTTTCGAGTCGAGCATCGTGAGTCCCCTTCGAGGTCCAGCAGGCGAAGTCCCGCAGGATTGGACATCTTGGCACTTTATTTGCATCTGTGCAAATATGTTGGGATGAGCGACTCCGATGTGGCCACCCGTCCCCGCGCCAGCCAGGCCGAACGCGTCGCGAACTCCCGCGAGCGCTTGCTCGACGCCGCCGCCACCCTGTTCGTCGAACACGGCTATCACGCCACCACCGCTGGGGACATCGCCACCCGAGCCGGCTACAGCCGCGAGATGGTCAGGGTCCGATTCGGGTCGAAGCTCGGCCTCGCCCAAACCCTCATCCGCATCGACTACCGCCAGAGCCTCGAGATCGAACGCACCGGCGAGATGAGCGGCATCGATGTGCTGAGAGCCAAGGCGGATCGACTCGCCGAACTCGGCCGAACAGCACCGATCCGGGTACGCGCGGCGTTCGTCCTCGGCTTCGAGTCAGCAACATCGGCTCGCGAACTCGAACCCGAGTTCGGCCCATGGATGACACTCGTCGAGGCCCATTTCGTCGCCGACGTCGAGCGGGCGATCGCTGACGGATCAGCCCGCAACGTCGATGCGACCAGGACCGGGCAACTGCTGATGACCGCCGCCACCGGCGGCGCGTACACCGCCCTTCGATCAGGAGACACGGCAGCTGCCGCAGACGCATTCCAAACAGTTCTCGACCTCATCGCGAACGACCCCCGGTCATGAGCTGCGGTTCCACCGCCGCTCCGAGGACCACTCGTCTGCGCATGTGGACAACGAAAGAAGCCCTGGCAGATCTTGCGATCTACCAGGGCTTCCAAATGGTGGCGGGGGCAGGATTTGAACCTGCGACCTTCGGGTTATGAGCCCGACGAGCTACCGAACTGCTCCACCCCGCGTCGAGGTGGCTTCATACAGTAGCGGCGGTTGTCCACGGCGACAACCGGTGTGGCGAGACAGCGAGTCGTAGCGGTTGTCGGGCAGCGGCGACCGTCACTGCGGTCCGCGCCGGCTCGACGACGAACCGGTTCCAGAGTCGGTCGTTCCACCGGTCCGCACGCTCGCGAATCGACGCCTCGAGGTCACGCAGTGACACGTCGTACGCGTCGGTCACATGCCGGTTCGACCACAACGCACTCGTCAGTTCGGCGGGTCCCCACTCGGGATGGAACTGCACCCCACGCACCGAACCCATCTCGAACGCCTGCACCGGCGTCAGGTCCGACGACATGACCACGTCACCTCCGCCACGCATCACCGACCGACGTTCGATCTGGTGATGGTGAAACGACGACACCACGTGCTCCGTACCGCTTTCTCGGTCACGAACCTCGATCAGTCCCGCATGAAGGCCATCGCGATGCGGCACGACCGCGCGCTCCCCGAACAGCACCCGGGCGAGCAGTTGTGCGCCGAAACAGATCCCGATGATCGCTGCTTCACCCGCAAGCGCACGGTCGATCACTCCCGAGAGCTGCTCGGCGGAGCGGACAAGCCAGTCGACCGGATCGTCGGTGGAGGTGTTCCCGCCGCTGACCACATGGGCAGGGGCGGCTAGTTCGGTCGCGGTGGGCGCTCGCTCGGGCAATGGGACGACTGCGACGACGAACCCAGCCGCCTCCAGTCGCCTGGCGAGGGGGTCGCCGTAGCCGTCGAACGGACCGACTTCACCGTCGCCTTCCCACACGACGACGTCGGGCGCACTGGCACCGGGTCGCGGCCTCCGGTCGCACTCCCCGAACGGTGCGATGATCGATCCCGTCATCGAAACATCGTCCACCACTTCGATGTCGCACCGAGGCCGGGCGTGTGAACACTCTGTGACTTGAGCGCCGAGACGCCGAGGCCGTTCTGACCGACGTCGCTCGCTGACCGCACCGCTGACCGATCCTTCGGCCCGCCCGACGGATGGGTAGCGTGCTGCGGTGACGAACGCCGAGGCGCTGCCCCCGATGTCGGGCTCGGTCGACGACAGCCGCGACCTCTCGGCGGGACTGATCGGCGCGGCGATCGCGGTGTGCGCGTGGTCGACCGGAACGGTTCTCGCCAAGGGCATCGACATGGGCGGGCTCGCGATCGGCACCTACCGCTTCTGGATGTTCAGCCTCGCCCTCATCCTCTGGATGAAGCTGCGCGGACAGACGTTCAATCTCCACTCGATCAAGGCGACGACGTTCGGCGGGATCGCCCTCGGCGCCGACATCGCGTTCTTCTTCTCGGCGGTGAAGGAGACGAGCATCGTCAACGCGACGATCATCGGCTCGCTCCAGCCGATCCTCGTCGGCATCATCGCCGCCCGATTCTTCGGTGAGAAGATCCGCGCGAAGGACGCTCTCTGGTCACTGGTCGCGCTCGCCGGTGTGATCGTCGTCGTCACCACGTCGACCGGCGACGACGTCAGCAGCCTCCGCGGCGACCTGCTCGCAGCTGCCGCGATGTTCTCGTGGAGCGCCTACTTCATCGCCTCCAAGCGTTCGAAGGGTCGCGTCACCCCGACGGAGTTCACGGCGGGCACCGCGCTGTGGACGGCGGTCATCGTCACCCCGCTCGGGTTCCTCTTCGGTCAGGACATGTCGTGGCCGTCGGCCGAGAACTGGCTGTTGCTGATCGCGATGGCGGTCGGGTCGGGCATCGTCGGCCACGTCCTGATGAACTGGTCGCTCGTGCGGATTCCACTGTGGATCGGGTCGACGTTCACGCTGCTCATCCCGGTCTTCTCCGCGATCTTCGCGTGGATCTTCCTCGACGAACCGCTCGTGGCGCGCCAGATCATCGCGATGGCGGTCGTCATCGGCGCGCTGATGGTGATCGTGCGGAACCAGTCGGCGGCCGCCAAGTCCGAGCAACGTCGAATCTCCGACGCCACCACACCGGAGGTCACCACGTGATGCTCGCCGTCGACACCACCGAACTCATCGGATACGTCGCGTCGGCGCTCGTCGTCCTCGCGCTCACGATGCATTCGATCGTGCGCCTGCGGATCCTGTCGCTCTGCGGGTCGATCACCTTCTTCGTCTATGCGGTCCTGATCGAGTCGATTCCGATCATGATCACGAACGCGTGCATCGCCGCGATCAACCTCTGGTATCTGCGCGGCGAGTTCCTCGTCCGGATGTCGGACCGCGCCGACCTCGGCGCCTCCCAGATCCGGCCCGATTCACCGTTCCTGCGGGACTTCATCGAGTACCACTCCGACGACATCCACCGGTTCCAACCGTCGTTCTCGATGCCGCCGGGCGACGACGTCATGAGCCTGCTGCTCACCCGCGACGGCCTGCCGGCGGGTCTACTTGTCGGACGTCGCACGGACGACACACTCCGGATCGACCTCGACTACGTGATGCGCGAACACCGCGACTCGCGGCTCGGACGCTGGCTGTACGGCGCCGGCGCCCGGGTGTTCCGAGACGCCGGACTCACCCGACTCCGCGCCGATGCGAGTACCGAGGAACACGACCGCTATCTCCAGCGTGTCGGCTTCACCCGGACCGACGACGCCGGCGACTTCGAACTCCGCCTCTGACGATCACCTCCGCGACGTCAGGTGGAGAAGCTGGCGACGACGGGAGCGTGATCCGACTCGGGGTACTTCCGATCGTCGGCGAACGCGATCGACTCGTCGTGCAGGATCTCGTTGTGGATCTCCGAGCCGCGGTATCCACCGAGCATCGTGCGCGTGACCAGCATGTGGTCGATCATCTCGCCGCGCCCGTGGTGGAACAGCGTGTAGCGCGATGTCTCCGGGATCGTCTGCTCGATCGGCACCAGCACCCGACCCGCGAGGTCACCGTTCCCCGTCGACTCGACGTCACCGCGAATCGCGAGCACCGGCACCTCGTCGGGGTCGGCGTTGAAGTCCCCGGCCACGACGATCCACGCGTCCGGATCATCGTCGAGGATCTGGTCGACGAGTCGACGCACTTCGAGCGCCTGCGACATTCGTTTGAGCGAGGAGAGGAAGAACCCCTCGGCCCATCCCGACGCCGTGCGCCACGTGAAGTTGTCGACCTTCTGCCCCGGGATGTTGGTCGGTCGCTTGGACTTCAAATGGACGTTGACGACGTGGAGCATTCGCGTCTGCATCCCGTCCTCGCCGATGTCGATCTCGACGTGCTGGATCGGACGCTCGATCCCGATCGTGACCGCGTCGGCGTCGGGCGGTTCGGCCGTGAGCCGCTGGTACTTCGGTGGCGCCACGAAGTCGTTCCAGATCTGTCGCGCCCGGACCACCGGAAACTGCGACGCCACCACGAGGTTGCGTTGGTCGTAGGCCTCACCGGCCTGCGTCCGCGTCGTCACCAGCGTCGCGCCGGCGAGGTTCGTTCCTACAAGGAGCTCCTCGAGCGCGGCGAGGCCGCGCGGTTCACCCGCCCGCTCCTGACCATTGACCTCCTGGAAGCAGACGATGTCCGCCCGGAGTCGGTCGATCTGCGGGCGCATCAACGCGATGCGCTCGTCGAGCGTGGGACGCACACCCGCCGGCATCTCGTCCCAGTTCTCGAGGTTGAACGTCGCAACGCGGAACTCGCTCATGTCTCCCAGGGTCGCGCGCACTCGTCCGGGAGGCTCGAGATTTCGACGACGTGAACACCACGTCACGTGATCGCTCCAACACCACGAGCGCAACCCGGTCGGTCTAGGTTCGGTGCGGGCGTCGCGAAAGGAACAGGCAATGAAACGAATCGGTGTCGGACTCATGCTCGCGTCGGCGTTCGCGCTCGGCGCTCCGGTGGTGACCGCGGCGGAGGCCCCGCCCGGCGCGATCGACAACGTCGACTACCTGGGCACGGTCGACGACACCGACGGCGCCGTGGCGATCAACTTCCTCGAGTACAAGGGTCGCGGGAAACCCCGCGACGTGATGATGGTGTCGGGGACGTTCGGGCTCAAGAGCTACGACGTCTCCGATCCGACGGTGCCGATGCTCCTCGACGAACTCGACGAGAACGTGTTCAAACTGCCCGGTGATCCCGAGACGACCAACGTCCGTGCGTTCTGGCAGAACGAGGACATGGACGTCGACCCGAAGCGCAAACTCGTCATGATGGCGCGTGATCCCCGCGCCTACGACGGCAGCACGTCGAGTCCCGACGCAGTCGCAGGCGTCTACATCGTCGACGCCGCCGACCCGACCGCGCTCGAACTGAAGGTCTTCGAGGAGCTCCCCGTCGGACACACGTCGACGTGCATCAACGAGTGTGACTTCCTCTGGACGGGCGGACCTGCTTCGAACACGGAGCAGGCGGCGATCTGGCCAGGTGGACGCCCGATCTTCGCCACGGACATTCGCGACCTCGACAACGTGACCACGTCACCGGTGGCGATCGACACTGAGCGCTTCGACGGCGTCACGGCATACGCCCACGATGTGCAGGTCGACGAGCGCGGGATCGCCTGGGTGTCCGGGCGGGGTGGGGTACGCGGCTACCACACTAGCGGGAAGCATTGGGATCCGCTGCAGGAACGACGCCGCCGTGCGACCGCGTTCGATCCGATTCCGTTCGCAGGCGGCGGGATCTCGGAATCGGCGGCCCCGTCGTCGTTCCTCCACAACTCGGACCGCCCGCTCGGACGCAACAGCATCCCCGGCGCCGCCCGATACGGGTTCAAGCCGGGTGAGCTGATCCTGGCGACCGAGGAGGCGTTCGGCTCGAACACGTGCGACGGCGTGGGCGTGTTCGCCATCGCGTCGCTCGAGGGCAGCTACGACGGCGAAGGCTGGCGGTCGACGCCCGAGGATCCGTTCCGCCTCGAGACGGTGTCGACGTGGAGTCCGGCCGGCGAGGAGGGCACCGACATCGCCGCTCCCTTCTGCTCTGCGCACTACTTCGAACGCCAGAAGGAGATCGTCGCCTACTCGTGGTACGCACAGGGAACCCGCTTCCTCGACATCTCCGATCCGCGCAACCCGATCCAGATCGCGTACTACCGCCCCGACGACGCCGTGAGCTACGCGCCGTACTTCTACGAGGACGTCGTCTACGTCGCCGACATCTCACGCGGGATCGACATCCTCCGACTCGACAAGGACGCGAAGAAGGCACAGAAGCAGCGCAAGCCGGTCAAGGCACCGAAGCTGTCGCAGGCCGCCAAGCAGAACGTCGCCGCCTTGTCCAACCGCTTCGCCGCCGACAGCACGACGTCGTTCATCTGCATCATCCCGACCTGACCGTCATCCGATCCGGTCAACTCGTGAACAGTTCCCGCACGGAGCGCGGGAACTGTTCACGAGAAC
>NZ_BAOL01000038.1 GCF_000350145.1 Ilumatobacter nonamiensis YM16-303
GCTTGTTCCGCTCAAACTTTTCTTTGCTCATTGCTTTCCTCGCTCCTGAGGGTTCCTGGGTTGTGGGATTTGGTAGCGGCGGTCGGACTTGAACCGACGACCTTCCGATTATGAGCCGGATGCTCTGACCAACTGAGCTACGCCGCCATGTGGCTATGACCGAATTCCGGGTGACTTGGCTCGTCGCCGGGTTGCCCCAGCCACTTGGTCGAGCCCTCTGTGAGAATCGAACTCACGACACCAGCCTTACCATGGCTGTGCTCTACCGACTGAGCTAAGAGGGCGTCACGAACGGGTGCGATGTGCACTCGATCGAGCCGTTGCTGACTATGTGATTCCGAGGTTGAACGGAGCTGTTCGACCAGCGCCGGGGCAACCTTCGGGACCGCATCAGCGTTGCGGCCAGTCCGCGAGTGTATCGGCGGGGCTCGGAGTCCCACCGCGCGTTCCCTCCTTTCGCGCCGTGCCGGCGACCCTTCCCGAAACGCTGTCCGCAGGCTCGCGTCCGCCACCGCTAGCGTCGTCGATGATGGCTCCGGTTCCCGCTCAGCGTTCGACGGTGTCGATTCGCGCGGCGACGCAACACGATGCCGAAGGAATGCGGACGATCTACAACCACGAGGTCGAGAACTTCACCACCACCCTCGACATGGTGCCGCGGTCGGTCGCCGACCAGCAGGCCTGGATCGCGGCTCGCTCCGGCGTGTTCCGGGCGATCGTCGCGGTCACCGGCAGCGGATCAGACGACGAACCCGGGACCGACGAGCGCGACGAGATCGTCGTCGGATTCGCGTCGTTGTCGCCGTACAAGGAACGTCCCGCGTACAGCCCCACGGTCGAGAACTCGATCTACGTGGCACGATCGCACGCGGGGCTCGGGATCGGGCGACGCCTGATGGACCGGCTCATCGCCGATGCCCGGGACAGCGGGTTCCACTCGATGATCGCCCGCGTCGAAGTCAGCGGTGAGGCGTCTCGAGCGCTGCACCGAGCGTGCGGGTTCGAACTGGTCGGTATCGAGCGCGAGGTCGGCCGCAAGTTCGGCCGGTGGCTCGACGTGGCCAGCATGCAGCTGTTGCTCTGAGTCAGGTGCGTTCCGCGACGCGGACGGCGAGATCGCAGAAGAGCAAGCCGTCGCGAATCTGCGCGAAGTCGCAGAGGATCAGCGCGTCGAGCCGAACCGTCATCCGAGTTCCGAGAGCGGTTGCTCGAAGAGCGTCGGCTCACCGAACGTCCCATCCTGCAGCGCCTCGTCGACCGGATCGAGTTGGTCGGGAAGATCGAATTCCAGGTGGAATGTCGAGGACTCCTCCGACGCCAGATCCATGAACAGCGGGTACGCAGCCCAGCCCGCTTCCAGCTTCGCCGTCAGATCGAGTTCCTCTCCGTCACGTTCAGCGGAGTCGAGTCCGAGCGGACCGTAGAAGGTGGTGTAGAGACGGCTCGTCCCGGGTGGAAGGCCGGCCTCGCTGCCGATGACCACGGGCGGGAGCCCCTCGGTCGGTGCGTGGTTGGTCAGCGTCACCTCGGCGACGAGCCGGCGGTCTCCGGTGGCCGACGTGACGATCTCGACGTCGACCTCTCGTTCGAGGAAGACGTCGATCTTGCTGCCACCGGCGTTGGTCATCGTCACGGAGAATCCTCCGTTGGCGGGATCGAACTCGGGGAGTGACCCCGACACCCCGATCTCGTCGAGGAACTCCTGTTCTTCACGTTCGGTCGTGAGGAACATCAACCGACGATCGTCGACCAAGGGTGCGAGGTCGCGAGCGAGGACCGCCGGACCAGGCAACGACCCGGTCAGGAGTTGCCCGATCACTGCGTTTCCGAGTGTGCCCAAGGCATCGATCCGGTCGTCGTTGGCGCCGTCGCCCAGCGCGTACTGCTCTCCCAAGATGAAGCGCAACGCGTTGTTCGCGTTCACGGTCACGTCGAACTCGGGGAGGTCGACCGGGTCGGTGTAGCTCATCAAGGTCGAGACGACCTCCGCGTCCATGTAGAACACACCGTCGATGGGATCGCCACCGCTCGACGGGTACAGCAACTGAGCCACCTCGGCCACGTGTGGGAAATGCGGCGACATGGTGATGTTCGACCAGGCCTTGTCACCGACCCCTCCGTCCGGACCGCTCGTGAACCCGAACGGGCCGTAGCGCTCGACGAACTGGGACGGACATCCGTCGCAGGTCGCGCCCGATACTTCGAGGATCCCCTCCAAGTCGGAACGACGCTCGAACTCGGTGACCGTGATCTGGCCGTCGTCGATCAGCATCTCGGCGTAGTTGCCGATGAATCCACCGAGCGCCCGCGCCTCGGCGGTGGATCCGAACAAGACCAGGTAGCGCCGCGGGCCGTCGCCACCGAGGATCTGCGGGGTGATCTGGACCGCTTCGATCACGGTGTCGAGTCGTGGCTCCTCCTCGGCGAGCTCGACCTCGAGTTCATCGAGTTCCTCCGTGATCCTGTCGATCAACCACGGCGAGCGGACGTCGGCGATCGTCGTCTGGAGTCCGTCGAGGGCCGCTTGGACCTGCACCAACGGCTCCTCCGCGTCCCGAATGGCGGTGAGGTCGATGCGCCCGTTGTCAAAGCTCAACGAATCCGGATCGACCGATCTCAACGCGAGCGCCGCGTCGGCCAAGGCATCCGCCGCCTGCGCCGTGAGCTCGGAACCCGCACGGACGTTCTGGGACAGACCGGGCACGATCCGCGCCGGCGCCACGAGCGGACTCTGGAGGCGGTCGTCCACGGCGGAAAAGTCACTCGCCGCGTCGTCGAACAGTTCTGCGGCCTCGTCGTACTCGCCGTCGCTGAGCAGCTCGATCCCTTCGCGCGCGGCTGCGTTGGCAGACGTCACCTCCGTTCGAGCGTCGTTCGCCGCGAGGCCGAGCGCGGCCACCGAGGCAACCGCCACCGCCACGAGGAGGCCAGTCGTGATGAGCACGATGCGGCGGACTCGTCCGTCCAGGGTCATGGCTGCGGCGAGCACGACGATCCCGAACACGACACCACCGACGATCATCGAGAACCCGAGGAACCGTGCGAGGTCGGAGCGCAGCATCACATTCACGGCGACGGCGCCGGCGACCGCGGCGGTGATGGTGTGTGGGCCGAACGCCGTCAACGACGCGAGGTACAGCACTCCCGCCACGACACCCACAGCGATCACGGTCGCATCGCCGGCGGTGGCCGTGCTGATCACCAGGGCGCCGAACACCAGCCACCACGGGACGACCGACGCCGCCATCGTGACGACGAATGCGGTGATCGCGACGACGACCGTGTCGGCAGTCGGGGAACCGACGGGCTCGGCTCCCGCCAACACGGCGACCACCGCCGCGACCACCGCAACGGCGACGACGATTCCGGTCGACGCTTCGGGTCCGAGAGTCGCGAATCTGTAGCCGGAGGTCTTCGGGGTGTCCTGCCCTCGATCGTCCGCCACGGGATCGCAGCGTAATCGGCGCGTCCGACGGGCGACCGATCGCCTCGCCTGCGGCGGGCTCAGGTGGAGGCCGTCGAGGATCCGCCCCCATCGTCGGGACGGGCGGAAGCCGCGTTCGTCAGGTGGCCCGCAACGGTGGCAAGGTGCGTCGCGAATTCCGGTGGTGATCGAACCTCGAAGTCGGCGCCCAGCGAGGTGACGAGCATCGTCGGCCACTCGAGGGCGCGGCTCGCGATCGTGACTCGACAGCGGTCCTGATCGAGTTGTTCGATGTCGACCCATCGCCCCGTTCGTTCCCGAATGACGGCGGCCGGCGCATCGACGTCGACGACGAAGTCGGTGTGCGGCGTCGAGTCCTTGATCGACTCCCGGACGTAGGTCGCCGCATCACCGTGGGGGATCGGTTTCGGCGGGAAGCGGGCACCGGTGGCGCGGGGTTCGTCGATTCGGTCGACTCGGAAGGTACGCCAGTCCGCACGATCGTTGTCGAAGGCGACGAGGTACCACCGACGTCCCACGGTGACCAGCTGCATGGGCTCGACGCGACGGCTCGTCCGGGCGCCCTGCTTGTCCCGGTAGCCGAACTCGACGCGCTGGGTGTTGCGCGCAGCCGAGGCCAACGTCGTCAGGTACTGGGTGTCGACGCTCGCGTCCGGGTCGGCCCAGTGCACCGCCACGGTCATCGTCGCGAGATCGTCTGCTCGCTGACGCAGGCGGGGTGGAATCACCTGGACCACCTTCGCCAACGTGGTCACCGACGCCTCGGCGGCACCTGCGACGCCGAGGTTCGCCGCCGCCCGGAGCGCGACGACGAGACCGACCGCTTCATCGTCGTCGAGCACCAGCGGAGGCATCGACGCTCCTGGGGCGAGCCGGTAGCCACCATCGACACCGGGGCTCGCCTCGACGGGATAGCCCAGCGTGCGGAGCCGATCAATGTCACGGCGCAGCGTGCGCGGCGACACTTCGAGTCGCTCGGCGAGGTCGGGGCCGCTCCAGTCCCGATACGACTGCAGCAACGTGAGCAACCGCAGCATCCGTTCGCTCGTATCGGCCATGGAATCGAAAGTACTCGGGATTGAGGACAGATTCTGACCGCAATGCGATTTACCGTCCTCCTCGTCGAACGACCCACCACAGGAGAACGAGCATGACGACCACCACCACGACCGACCGGTCCCCCACCGCCGACCGATCCGACGCCGGGTCCGCGGCGATCGAAGCTCGGGGCCTCGGACGCGCCTTCGCGGACAACGACGCCGTCGAAGGCCTCGACCTGCGCATCGGTTCGGGGGAGATCTACGGCTTCCTCGGGCCGAACGGTGCAGGGAAATCGACAACGGTGCGGATGCTCTGCACCCTGCTCGCACCTTCGTCGGGTTCGGCGACGGTGGCCGGCTTCGACATCGCGAGCCGGCCCGACCTGGTCCGCCTGCACATCGGAGCCGCACTGCAGGAAGCGGCGCTCGACCCGGTCCAGACGGGCGACGAACTGCTTCGTCTCCAGGGGCGTCTCTACGGACTCGACCGCAAGCAGGTCGATCAGCGACTCCGCGACCTCGCGGAACTCATCGACCTGGGCGATGCCCTGCACCGACCGATCAAGACGTATTCGGGCGGGATGCGTCGGCGTCTCGACCTCGCCGCCTCACTCGTCCACAACCCTGACGTGCTGTTCCTCGACGAACCGACGACGGGGCTCGATCCGGTCAGCCGGGCGTCGGTGTGGGACGAGGTGCGCCGGTTGAACGAGCGCCTCGGGATGACGATCTTCCTCACCACGCAATACCTGGAGGAAGCCGACGCGCTCGCCGACCGGGTCGGGATCATCAACGCCGGCCGCCTCGTGGCCGAAGGAACTCCGGAGGAACTCAAGCGTCGCGTCGGCGACGACCTGATCGTCGCACGCGTCGGAGGCAGCCTCGTGTCCGCTCGAGAAGCTCTCGACGGGGTGAACGGCATCCACCGCGTCGACGAGGTGCACGACGAGTTGGTGATCGAGACCGCGAACGGGGCGGCGACCATCGGCCCGGTCGCGATCGCCCTCGGACACGCGGGCGTCGACATCCACGACCTCACGCTGCGGACCACGACGCTCGACGACGTGTTCCTCGAACTCACGGGCAACCGCATCACCCACCACGACCTCGACGACGAACCCGACACCGACCACCACGAACACGCCACGACCACCACGGAGGCAGCACGATGAACACCCAAGCGCCCACCACACGGCCCACGCCGTCGACCACGAGCGTGAGCAGCGAGATCCGAGCGCGCCAATCGTCGCTCTTCCACGACATCGTCACGGTCGCCGGGCGCGCTCTCCGCGCGGTCCCGAAGGATCTCGAAGCCGTGATCCCACCGATGCTGATCGCGTTCTTCTTCTTCGTGGTCAACGTCGCCACGCTCCAACCGTTGACCGAGGGAAACCTCGCCGGATTCGACTACACCGCGTTCCAGATGGCGACCGCGATCCTGCTCGGTGTCACCGGCGTCTCCCGCGCACCAGCGGTCGTGCTCGACGTGCAGGACGGATACATGGATCGACTGCTCCTCACCCCGGTTCGGCGCACCGCGATCCTGCTCGGCCACATGGTCGCCGACATGGCCGTCGCGGCCGCCCTCACCGTGCCGATCCTCGCGCTCGGTTTCGCGCTCGGCGTGCGGTTCGAATCGGGTCCGCTCGGCGCCGTCATGTTCATCGTGATCGCCGCGTGCTGGAGCCTCGCGTTCTCCGGATTCGGCTACGCGATCGCGTTGAAGACCGGAAATCCGGCTGCGGTCCAGTCCAGCTTCCTGCTGTTCTTCCCGTTCCTCTTCCTCACGTCGTCGTACGTTCCTCGATCCGAACTGACCGGCTGGCTCGACACAGTCGCCGGACTCAACCCGGTCACCTACATCCTCGACGGACTCCGTTCACTCACGCTCGTCGGCTGGGAATGGGACGAACTGGCCACGACGGCACTCGCGATCGGACTCGTTGCGGCGGTGAGCATGACGCTGTGCTTCTCCGCCTTGCGTTCCAGGGTCGCCAGGGGCTGAGTTCCGATCCGCCCCGAAACGTCGAGGGCGTCAGGCGGCGATCGAACGCAGCGCCGCAACAGCCGCAGCACGACTGTCGACCATCAGCACTCGGAACACCGTCTCGAGATGCTTCTTCACGGTGCCCTCGGAGATCTGCAAGGTACGGGCGAGTTGGGCGTTCGTTCCGCCGGTGTGGGCCAACTCGAGGGCGACCTCGGTCTGTCGCGGCGTGAGACCCAGGTCGATGAGCGCGGCAGCCTCCCCGGTCTCGTCGCCGATCCGTCGGACGAGGAGGACGGTCGGGCCGACCGGGACGGGATGCACCGCGCATCGCCAGAACTCGTCACCGACATCGACATCGTGGAAGTGCGGCTCGGTTTCGGCCTCGCCGTAGCTCGGCAACAGTTCGACGATGCTCGCCGGGAGTCGGGCTCCGGATCCGAAGGGCCCCGACGACGCACGGTCCGAGGAATCCTCGACGACACCATCGGAGCGCACGGTCATCACCACCCAGCCGCCCGCGCGGTCTGCTTCGGCCGAACGGGCACGTTCTCGTTCCCGGTCGACGGTGTGCCGGTGATGCATTGCGAGATGAGGGCCGAGCGCGTCGAGGACCGCGACGTCACGGTCGCTGAACTCGTGCTCCGACGCACCACGGTTCAGGGCGTGTCCGACGATCACGTCCGGAGGAGACGGCAGCCGGATCACGAGCTGATAGCGAAGCCCGAAGGGTTCGAAGAACTCGCGATAGAACTCCGTCTCGGCGATCTGCGCACCACCGACGACATCGCAGAATCGCAGCGCGCGCCCGACCGGCCGCTCTTGAGCCCCGACGATCAACGGGTGTTGCTGCGCGACCCGGTCGTAGACGGGCTTGAGGCGTGCCGCCAGTTCTTCTTCGTCGGGCGGAACGATCACGTAGCGGAAGTCGCCGCTCGCCAATGCCATGTCATTGAACGACGCACTCGTGCAGGGAATCAACGTACGCAGGAGTTCGAGCGCAGCCTCCACACTCGGCACCGGATCGGACGCGAGGAATGCGGCGGCATCGAGCACCGAGCGGAGATCCGAATCGTCGAGCAACACCTGGCGCACAACGGTAGTGCCTACGTCGGATGACCCATGGCGCCCCATTCGCCCTTTGGCCGAACATGATTCGATGTTGTCTCTCCGCGCCCTCGACCACCGCTCCCCTCGACCGACGGTCGCCCTCGTCGCCGTGACCGTCGGTGTCCTCGCCGCTCTCACCGGGTGCGGGGGGTCCGACGACGACTCCGACGCCACCTCCGCGCCGCAGGTCGAAGCGGGGTCCACCGATGCGGATTCCGCGGCCGCGCCGACCGACACCGCAGGCTCCGGCGCGGACGTGGCACCGGCGTCGGGATCCGGGTCGGCCACGTTGACGTTGGCCGATGGCACGGCGTTCACCTTCGAGATGTCGACATGCGAGACGTCGGAGAACGGCGCCGACGGATTCCTCGTGGCCGACGGGTACGACCTGTTCGGTGCGACCGCCGACGACGCCTTCCGCATGCAACTCATCCGTGCCGGTCTCGACGAGGACTCCATCGTCCAGACCGCGAGCCTCGAAGGCGACTTCGACGAGGAGGGTAAGAACGCCGGGATCCTCTACACGCAGGTGGTCGACACGTTGGCGCTCACGGTCGACGGCGGCGACGTCGCCGGCACCGTGACGTTCAGCCCGATCGGACCGAATCGCCCGTACGGCGACGAGATCGAAGCGACGGTCGCCGTCAGCTGCTGACCGCACGTCGACCGCCGAGAACGACGAGAGCCCGTCAGCAACCGCTGACGGGCTCTTCGCGTTCTGGTGGGCCGGGTAGGATTTGAACCTACGAAGGCATACGCCGGCAGAGTTACAATCTGCTTCCTTTGGCCACTCGGACACCGACCCTTTGGTCCCCGCTCCACAGACTTTCGACTCGAGACTCGCAGTGGTCTGTCGAACGAGGCGACAAGAGCGTACCGCTGCGGACCGACCACGCAACCTGGGCGACCGCCTCCGCTACCGTTTCGGTCATGGCAAGTTTTGACGTCGTCTCCGAAGTCGATGAGCAGGAGGTCCGCAACGCGATCGATCAGGCGCAGCGTGAGATCGCCAATCGCTACGACTTCAAGAACACGAACTCCTCGATCGAACTCGGCGACCTCGTGATCACGATGCACACCGCCAGCGAGGACCGGCTCAACGCCCTGCGGATCGTCGTCGAGGAAAAGCTGGTGAAGCGTGGCGTCTCGCTCCGCGGCGTCGACTACGGCGATGTGCAGGAGGCCAGCCAGAACACCGTTCGCCAGGTGATGACGATCGCCGTCGGAATCTCCCAGGAGAAGTCGAAGCTGATCAACCGGACGATCAAGGAGAAGGGCCCGAAGGGTGTGAGCAGCCAGATCCAGGGCGACTCGATCCGCGTGCAGGCGAAGAAGCGCGACGCACTCCAGGAGGTCATCGCGCTGCTCAAGGCCGAAGACGTCGGGATCCCCCTGCAGTTCCAGAACTTCCGCGACTGAGTGCCATCCGGTGTCTGACACCGGATGGCAC
>NZ_BAOL01000037.1 GCF_000350145.1 Ilumatobacter nonamiensis YM16-303
CCATCGGGTGTCTGACACCCGATGGTTCACGGTTTTCGAGCCGTAGCATCGCGTCGATGGTCGACCGCCTGAGCTCGCTGACGCTCGACTGGCGGCGGCTCGCCCTCCCGGCGGTGCTTCTCCTCGCGGCCGTGCTGGCCGTCATGCTGCATCGTCCGGGACACCTGCTCGGTGACGACTTCGCGCTCTACCTCCGCCAGGCGCGCAGCATCTTCGACGGCGACACGGGAGCGGTGATCGCCGACAACCGCTTCTCGGTGCTCAACTCCGATCCGCTGTTCAGCCCGGTCGGATACCCGTGGGGCTGGCCGCTGCTGCTGTCACCGTTCGTGTACCTCTGGGGTTTCGATTACGACCGGCTGAAGCTGGTCGAGGTCGCATTGATGCTCGTGTGGCTCACGTTCGTGCACGGAATCGTCCGTCGCCGGATCGGAGCCCTCCCCGCGCTCGCCGTCGTGACCGTCCTCGGGACGGCCCCGATCCTGCTCGGCCACACCGAACAGCTGTTGAGCGAGTTCCCGTTCCTCGCAGCGTCCGGATTGTTCCTGTGGATGCTGGACCGGACCCTCGATCGCGGTCGGCTGATCGACGCCTCGATCCGCGACCTCGTCGTGCTGGGGGTGATTGCCGCCGCGGTCTTCAACATCCGTCGCGAGGGCATCGTCCTGCCGCTCGTGATCGCCTCGATCCAGGCAGCAGAACTGTGGAAGGTGGGTGGGGACCCGGCGCTCGCGAGAGTCCGAGCCGACTGGGCCCGGATCGTTGCCCCTCACCTCGCGTTCTTCGGTGCGGTCGTGACGTTCCAACTGCTGCTGCCGACGACGCTCTTCCCCGAGAACGGCAACAGCCCGGGCAACCTCGATGATCGCTGGAAGGAGTTCCCGCTCATCCTCAGCGACCAGCTCGGTCTCGGCGAAACGATGTGGGTGGGGCTGGTGGTGCTCGCGCTGGCAGCGGTGGGGATCGTGGTCGGTCTCCGGACTCGGCCACGACTGGACCTCCCGATCCTCGTGCTCGCGGTGCTCAGTGCGCTCACGATCGGGACGCATGTCCGGCGGGTCGATCGCTACTGGTTCCAGGTGACCCCATGGGTGCTCTACTTCGCCGTCGCGGCGTGCGTCGCCGCCGGCGTGTGGCTGTGGCGAGGTCGCCGATCCGTCGGCCGATGGCTCGGCGTCGCCCCCGTCGCCGTGCTCCTGATCGCACACGCGGTCACGCTGCCGACCGAGATCGATGATGTGCGCCAGTTCGCCGCAGACGGGCGGACCCTGAGCGGTCCGTCGAACCCCGACAGCGTTCCGCTCTACGACGCGGTGAACGAGATGACCCCACCCGACGCGGTGATCGCCTTCTATCGTGCACGGACGATGACGCTGCTGACCGATCGCCGCTCGTTCCAGTCGAACCATCTCGACAAGGTCAGCCTCGGTGCCGACTACTTCGCCCAGCGCCGACGTGACTCCGGATGGCAGCCCGATGTCGACGAGATGGCGACGTCGGGGTTCGTGGAGATCTGGTCGGACGACACGTGGATCCTGTGGCGAATCCCCGACCCGGATGACGGCGCGACCGCCGAATCAGATGTTCCGATGGAGGAAACATGACCGACACCGACGTCCCCACCGGGAACACGTACGACAAGTACGGCACCACGAATCCGATCGAACGGAAGATGATGGAGGGCTTCTTCGCGGCGCTCGATCGGTTCGTCGACGGCTTGGCGCCGACTCGGATCCTCGAGGTCGGAGTCGGCGAGGGCATCGTCTCCGAGCGGCTCGCGACGCGCTTTCCGGATGCGAAGATCGTCGGACTCGATCTCCCGGACCCGGAGCTCGCCGCCGAGTGGACGGCGCAGGACCTGATGTGCATGTTCGCGGACGTGGTCGCGCTCCCGGCGCCCGACGATGCCTTCGACCTCGTCGTGGCGATCGAGGTGTTCGAGCACTTCGACGACCCGCCCGCTGCGCTCCGTGAACTGGCTCGCGTGTGTACGTCCGATCTGCTGGCTTCGGTTCCGTTCGAGCCGATCTGGAGGATCGGGAACATGGCGCGTGGCCGGTACCTCCGTGACCTCGGGAACACGCCTGGCCACATCAACCACTGGGGTCGCCGCGGGTTCACCAAGTTCGTCGACGGTGAGTTCGAGGTGCAGGGCGTGGCGAGCCCGCTCCCGTGGACGATGGTCCACGCTCGTGTGCGCTGAAGCGTGAACCGACAACGCCTGGTCGCCAGCCTCGGCGCAGTCATCGGCATCGCTGGGATCGCGTTCGTCGCCGCCAAGCTGTACTCCGGGCGCGACGAGTTCATCGAGGCCCTGCGCCAGTCCGATCCGGCCTGGCTGATCGCCGCCGGTGTCGCCGGCCTGACGGCGATTCTCGGGATCGGCGTGGTGTGGATCGCGATCGTGCGCGCCCGCGACGCCGTGGCCCCGGCGGGAGCCGGAATGAGGTGGTTCTGCGTCGGTCAACTCGGCAAGTACGTCCCCGGCGGAATCTGGCCGGTCGTCGGGCAGGGAGAGTTGGCACACCGCGGTGGTGTCGGGCGGACCGACGCGTACGCCGGCACCGCCGTCTCGATGCTGTCGACGCTCGCGGGCGCGGCCACGGTGGCGGTCGTCGCTGGATTCGCCTCGCCGGACGACCGGTGGGTCCCGGCGCTTCTCCTGGGTCTCGGGCTCGTTGTCGGACTGGCGGTGCTCGGACTCGATCCACTGCGGCGCCGCGCCGCGGCGGTGACGGCTTCGCTGTCCCGCGGTCGGCTCACACTGCCGTCGGCCCTCAGCTTCACGAGATGGACCCTGTTCCACGTGCCGGTGTGGCTGGCGTTCAGTGCGGCCAATCTCTTCGCAATCATCGCATTGAACGGTCCGCACGGGGTCGGATTCACCGTCGACCTGGTGTTCGTCACCTGCGTTGCGTGGATGGCCGGATTCGTCATCGTCGGGCTTCCGGGAGGCATCGGTGTTCGGGAAGCCGTCTTCGTGTCGCTGATGACGCCGACGCTGGGAGCGGGCTTGGCAGTGACCGTCGCGGTGGTCGCCCGATTCGTGTCGATCCTCGTCGATCTCGTTGCCGCAGGAGGCTCGGTCGTGGTCGCTCGGCGCGTCGACGATCGTCGTGCCGCCGCCTGACGCGTGACGAGCCGCGACCGGCACCACGAGACCGGTACGTCGAGTCGGCGGATCGCTCCGCCCGATGCCCCGGGTGACCCGGCGAGGTGCGCCTGCGTGAGCGGCCCCGGAATCGCTAGTGTTCCCGTCGTCATGGCTGCGACCACCGAACTCGACCGCGTCGTCACCGATCGGCTCGAGCGCCACGAGCTCCGATACACCTCGGGACGGCGAGCGATCGTGGCTGCGCTGCGAGCTGCGGACGGTCCGATCACGCTGCCCGATCTGTTGGATCTCGCGCCGACGCTTCCGCAGAGTTCGGCGTACCGCAATCTCGCCCTCATGGAAGAGGCGGGCGTGGTGCGCCGAGTCGTGCACCGCGCCGACTATGCCCACTTCGAGCTGGCCGAGGAACTGACCGAACATCACCACCACATGATCTGCGAGAGCTGCGGCTCGGTTCAGGACTTCACGCTTCCTGCCAAGGTCGAGCGGACGCTCGACGCGGCGTTCCGCGAGATCGCCGAACAAGCCGGAGCGACCGAAACCAGTCATCTGATCGACCTCTTCGTGGTCTGCGGCGACTGCCCCGCTGATCGATGACGAATCAGTGGTGGTGTGCGTCGTCGACGGTGATCGAACCGTCGCCCAGGTCGAGCACTCGGCCCTGATAGGCGCGGCGCAGGTTGCGGGCAACGAGTACGTCCGACGGTGATCCGGCGGCGATGAGGTCGGTGTTCAGCATGAGCACTCGGTCGGCCCTGGCCGCCTCGTCGAGATCGTGGGTCGCGACCACGACGACCCGGCCGGAATCGCGCTGTTCGTCGATCGCATGCCGGATGAGCTGGGAGGACGCGAGGTCCAGACCGGCAACCGGCTCATCGAGCAGGATGATCTCCGCGTCTTGCGCGAGGCCCTGGGCGATGAACACTCGCTGGCGTTGACCGCCGGACATGTCCGCCAGCTGGCGGTTCGCGAGGTCGGCGACACCGAGGAGTTCGAGGACGTCGTCCACCCGGCGACGGTCACGAGCACTGGCGCGACGGAGTCGCCGCCGTGACGGTTGCGCTAGCGCGACGACTTCGCGCGCGGTGACGAGGAGATGTCGTGACGCGTGCTGCGACTGCAGGACGTATGCGACCCGCGAGCCGAGACGGGGCGGCTCGCCACCGATGAGGACCGTTCCCCGACGAGGTGAGATCAATCCGCTGATGACGTGCAGCAGCGTCGACTTGCCCGAACCGTTCGGACCGACCACGGCGGTGTAGCCGGGCTCGATTCGGACCTGATCGATTCTCAGCACGGAGTTCCCGCCCCGGTCGACATCGAGGTCGTCGATGTCGACCGCGAGCCGCTCGGTGTCGGTTGTGTTCATGGGATCCATTCGTTCGACCCGAGCAAGAGTTGTGATTCTTGGAATCATTCCCATAACCTCCGAAGCTATGGGAAGAATTCTCAATACTATCCGGGCCTCGGCGATTGTGACCCTTGCAGCCAGCGCCGTCGCGTGTGGGTCGGATTCGAGCGCGGACGATGCCGGCGCACAAACGGACGGGTCGGCAGCTCCGGAGACCGCCGACCTGCCCACGATCGTCGTGACCACGAACATCCTGGGCGACATCGTCTCCGAAGCCGTCGGTCCCCATGCCGAGGTCGAGGTGATCATGTCGCTCGGGACCGATCCGCACGACTTCGCACCGTCGGCCCGTCAGGCCGAGACGATGGAGAACGCCGACCTGCTCGTCGTGAACGGCGCAGGCTTCGAGGAGGGGATGCTCGACATCATCGCGAACGTCCAGGACTCCGGGACACCGGTCTTCACGTTCGCCGACCAGGTCGAGCTCCTCCAGTTCGACGGCGAGCGCAGCCACGAGGACGAGCACTCGGACGAGGAGGAGCACGCCGACGAGGAACACAGCCACGACGACGACCACTCGGACGACGAGGGGCATGCTGACGACGAGCATTCCGACGAGGAAGAGCACTCGGACGACGAGGAGCATGCTGACGAGGAGCATTCCGACGGGGAAGAGCACTCCGACGACGAGCATGAGCACGAGGAGGGAAGCGACGACCCGCACATCTGGACCGACCCGACTCGCATCGCCACGGCCGTCGCCGAGTTGGAGGTCGCGGTCGCGGAACTCGACGGTGTGGACGACGCCGCACTGGCGACATCGTTCGATGAGTACGTCGCTTCCCTCGATGAACTCGACGCCTCCATGGAGTCGACGCTGGATGTCGTTCCCGACGAGGGCCGAATCCTGGTGACCAACCACGAGGTCTTCGGCTACTTCGCCGATCGATACGACTTCGAGGTTCTGGGCGCGATCATCCCGTCGCTGACGACGAACGCCGAAGCGTCGGCGTCCGACATCGAAGAACTCGCCGCGTTGATCACCGCCGAAGGGGTTCCCGCGATCTTCGGCGAGACCACCCAGTCATCACAGCTGGCCGACGTTCTCGCGGACGAGATCGGAGGCGACGTCGAAGTCGTCGAGCTCTACAGTGAGAGCCTCGGCGAGGAGGGTTCCGGCGCCGAGACCTACATTGCGATGATGAGCACCAACGCGAACCGCATCGCTGAAGCACTCGCGCCGTGACCCAACGGGTCTCGTCCGTGCGAGACGGCACCGAACGACATGATCAACTTCTTTCTTGACGCTTACGCATCGGACATCACGCGACGAGCGCTCGTCGGAGGTCTTCTCGCCGCCACGATGACATCGTTGATCGGGACATGGGTCGTGATCCGTGGGCTCGCGTTCTTCGGCGATGCGATGGCGCACGGTGTTCTGCCCGGGATCGCTCTCGCGGTGGTGTGGGGGTTCGATCTCACCCTGGGCGCCGCAGCCAGCGCGATCGTGATGGTGCTCGGGATCAATCTCGTCCACCGCACGACGAAGCTGTCCGACGACACCGGGATCGGATTGCTGTTCGTCGGCATGCTCGCATTGGGTGTCGTGATCATCAGCAAACAGAACTCGTTCGCGGGCGACCTGACCGGGTTCCTCTTCGGCGACGTCCTCGGCGTCCGCAACAACGAACTTCTCCTCGGCCTCGCAGCCCTCGTCATCACGATCGTCGGCGTCGTCGTCGGACACCGCTCGTTCCTCGCGCTCTCGATCGGTGCGGACAAGGCGGCGACACTCGGCCTCCGACCGGGGCTCGCACACGTGGCGATGCTGGTGTTGCTGTCACTGACGGTCGTCGCCAGCTTTCGTGTCGTCGGGACATTGCTCGTGTTCGGATTTCTCGTGGCGCCGCCCGCCACCGCTGTGCTGCTGGTGCGACGCGTCCCCACCGCCATGGTGGTCGCCGTCGGCTTCGGTTGGCTCGCCGTCGTGCTCGGGCTCGCGATCAGCTACCACGCGGACACCGCAGCGTCGGCGACCGTTGCCGGCATCGCCGTGGGGCAGTTCTTCGCCGTGCTGATCGTCTCCGAAGCGGTCCACGCGATCGGCCGGAGGCGACAGTCGGGTGCCGCCAGAAGCGATGCTCCGGTCGCGAGCGCTTCGACGTGACGTCGTTGGAACCGTCCGGCGCCCGGTGCGCACCACGTCTCCCGCACGTTCGATCGCTACGCTCTGCTCGCAGTGTCCAGGCCCGTCAAGCTCATCATCCAGATTCCGTGCTGGAACGAAGAGGCAACCCTTCCTGAGACGCTCGCCGACCTCCCACGTGAGGTGCCCGGCGTCGATGTCGTCGAATGGCTCGTCATCGACGACGGCAGCGACGACCGAACGGTGGAGGTCGCCCGCGAGAACGGCGTGGACCATGTCGTGTCGCATGCGCGGAACAAGGGGCTCGCCGCTGCGTTCATGACCGGGCTCGACGCGTGCCTCGCTGCGGGCGCCGACGTCATCGTCAACACCGATGCCGACAACCAGTACCGGGGTGATTCCATCGTCGACCTCGTGGCCCCGGTGGTGACCGGTCGGGCGGACGTGGTCGTCGGAGAGCGGCCCATCGACAGCATCGACGACTTCTCGCGGTCGAAGAAGTTCCTGCAGCGCCTGGGAAGCAGGATCGTGCGACGTTTCTCGGGCACCGGCGTGAAGGACGCCGCGAGCGGATTCCGTGCGTACAACCGTGACGCCGCGCTCCAGGTGCAGGTGTTCGGCCGGTACTCCTACACGATGGAGACGATCATCCAGGCCGGGTGGAACCGGTTGGCCGTGGAGTCGGTGCCGATCGAGGTCAACCCCAAGACCCGGGACTCCAAGCTGGTGCGCAGTGTGCCGCAGTACCTGTGGCGATCGGGTCAGGCGATCGTGCGGAGCTTCGCGCTCTACAAGCCGTTCCGGTTCTTCTTCTTCCTCGGCTGCGTGCCGCTGCTGATCGGAATGCTCCTCGTGCTGCGTTGGCTGCTCCTCTACGCGATCGAGGACGAGTACCAGAGCCGAGTTCCGAGTCTGCTGACCGGATTCGGCTTCCTGGTCGTGGCGGTCCAGATCTGGGGGATCGCGTTCCTCGCGGATCTTCAGGCGGCCAACCGGCGCGTGCTCGAGGACCTGCGGGTGGCCGCCCGACGTCGGGAATTCGACGCGAACAGCTCCGATTCGTCACCGGACGACTGACCGGTCCCACAGACTCATCCGGCCGAATCGGTCGGTCCAGAGGAGGAGCGCGCCGGCCTCGTCCAGTGCGGTGTCGCCGGGTGGAGCGAACACCAACGGGGACGATGCAACCTCGGAGGAATCCTCCACCACCGTGAACTCCGACTCGGGCAGATACATCTGATAGAGCATCAGCCGGTTGGTGGAATTCGACGCGGCCGGAACGAGGAAGTCGACGGGTGCTCCCGATGCGAGTGGTCCATCGGCCAGTTCGGCCACGGCGTCGTGACCTCCGCGGCCCGACCATTCGCGATCGAGGATGTCCGCGGTGAAGGCGTCGCCGACGACGACCAGCGCAAACGCTGCGATGGTGCCGGCGAGGAGGGCGCGACTTCGGAGGAACGTGGTCGCCAGCAGGACAGCACCCACCGCAAGCGCGAGCACCGTGATACGGAACACGTCGATCCGGTCACTCGATCCACGGAACGGCTGGAGCCCGAGAATCATCGGCTCCAACCCGTTCGAACTCGCCAGCGCATCGTGGCGAGAGATGACCGTGACGGCCGCCGTCGCGATCGTCGCCGCTGCGATCCCCACGGCGGCGACCACCCGGCTTCGCGCCGTTGTCGCGGTCGCCGCCGTCACGAGCGTGGCGAGTCCGATCAGCAGCACCGGGGCGGTGACGACGTCCGAGTACCGGCCGTAGACCACCTGGTCGGCGCGCAGACGCCCGGCCATGAACGCGATCGACAGGCCGGCGCACGCGGCGACGGTGAGACCGACGAGGCGCGCATCGTCGCGCGTGGGCACGCGGGTCGTCGAACGGTCGGACCCGGAGGCGAAGCTGTTGCGGGCGAGTACCCATCCTCCGACGCCGATCAGCCCCGCCGACGCCACGAGCTGGTACCAGGTCTGCCCGGCGAACGACAGGAGCAGCGCACCAGGATCGGTCAACCGATCGGCGACGGCGCCGGCGGAATTGTTCGATGTCGGGTTCCGCCACAGTTGTGCGACGATGAGCCGGGTCGCGATCTCGACCGCGATCAGCCCGCCGACTGTGCACGCTGCGGCGATCGTGGCGTCGACGGCGGAGAGGGATCGCCGGCGGACGGCGAGCGCCATCACGACGAGCGCGATCACGACGAGCGGCAGGAGGCGGCTGTGCGCCCCGACCGCCGCGGCTGCTGCGAACCCGAGCAGGACGCCGCTCGATCGGGACGGCGCCGACCAGAACCGGAGCAGCGCGAGCAGCGCCACGAGGAACATCGCGGCGGTGAGCGATTCGGACCAGACGAAGTCGGTGGTGAACAGGCGCGCGGGCGTCAGCGAGACGATGACGGCGATCGCCGCACAGCCCCACGGGCCGAGCGATGTCAACCGTCGAGCCAACACGACCAGCAACAGGGCGGCCACTGCACCGAGCACGGCGTTGACGACCAGCGCGAGTCGGAACACGATCGCCGGATCGCTGGTGAACCAGTGGATCGGCGCCAGGAGCGCGGCGTATGCCGGTCGCCACGTGCTGTGGTCGTGCATGGTCCATGACGTGCCACCGCCGAGGAACCGGGCCATCGCCAACTGAGCGGGTTCGTCGGGCCAGATGGAGTATTCGGTGCGCCCCCAGGACGCGCCGACCCGCACGAGGAACACAGTGACGGCGCTGAGCAACCCGGCACGTCGCCAGGTTGTCGGTTCGTCAGGCAGACGCCGACTCCAGCGACTCGGGCTCCTCGAGGGTGGGTTCGCCGGCAGGAACCGGAGCGGTCGCGTCCCAGCGTCGTTCGATGCGATTCCAGATCAGGAACGAGACTCCCACGGTCGCCCATCCTGCCAAGGCATCGGCGAAGTAGTGCTCTCCGAAGTACATCAGTGCGACCGCCATGCTGAACGGATAGAGCAATGCCAGGTACCGCAGCCCGACCGGACGGATCTTCGGCCAGAAGAAGACCACGACGAACAGCGCGTACGCAGAGTGGAGCGATGGCATCGCAGCGACCTCGTTCGCCCAGTCGCGTCCCACGTCCCACGCCTCGACGAAACTCTCGAGCCCGATGTGTCGCCAGCCGTTGCCGGTCGGACGCCGGACCGGGGGGAGTGCGTCGAAGGCGTACCCGGATCCGTTGACACCACCCGCCGCCATCCACGGGGGCGCCGTCGGGAACAGGATGAAGCCGACGCACCCGATCAGGATCACGGTGGCGAAGCGCCGCATGTATCGGATCCACTGGTCGCGATTCGTGAGCCAGAGCACGGCCATCACCAGCGGCGGCAACACGAAGTGCGAGTAGTACACGAACGCCGCGATCACGTCGTACCACCGAACGGTTCCGACCGGAGCCAGGAAACGCTCCTGAAGCCAGACCACGCCGTCGGTGCCGAAGAACAGGAATCGATCGATGTTGCGCACCGATTCGACCTGGACGGGCATCCCCAGACCGTCCGCGATGCCGCGGCTCTCGTCGTAGGCGAGCCACATCGCCACGAAGAACCCGAGGTCACGCGCGGTGCGCCACCACTCGTGCGCCGGTCGACCGACGCTGGCGACGCACAGGAAGATCGCGAACGACCAGAGCACCGAGATGCGATCGATGATGATCCCGTTCTCCAAGAACCACCAGACGTACACCGATGTGTAGAGGCTGATCAGACACCAGCGGATCATGCGCCATTCGACGCCGAAGGCCCGCAGCACGGCGCTGAACGCCCCCACGACTGACGCCAAGGCGATCGAGTACCAGAGGACGCGCCACAGCCCTCCCGTCTCGAGCGCCACCACCATCGGCAGGACGCTACTCGCGCGTCACTCTCCGTTCACCTCGATGCAGTCGGCGCTCGTCTCGCCGGTGTCAACCGATGCGGTCGAGAAACGCGCGCGATCGCTCGACGACCAGCGCCGTGGCGTCCGCGTCGTGGGACGGGAGCGAGCTGTCGACGAAGAGGTGATGGCTTCCGGGGTACGTGTACAGCTCGCCGATGGTCGATCCGACGGACTCGACGAGCTCGCGTGCGGCGTCGGCGTCGCCCTCGTGAGCGAAGAACTCGTCGTCGTCCATGCCGTGGATCTGGACGGGGAGGGAATCGGGCCAGGGCCCGAACGCCCACTCGCCGGTGATGGGGATGCACGCCTCGTACAGCAACGCACCGCGAGCACCCGGCCGCGTCTGGGCCAGGCGCTGGGCGGTCATCACACCCAGCGAGATCCCCGCGTACACCAACTCCGGCGGCAGTTCACCGAGGGCATCCTCCGTGCGCTCGCGCACGGTGTCATCGCCGATGTCGTTCTTGATCGCGAACCCGTCCTCCAGGCTCGACGCGACGGCCCCGGCGTAGAGATCAGGGGTGTGGACGCGGTGGGTTCCCCCGGCGAGGCGCTCGGCGAACTCGCGCACACCGTCGGTCAACCCCAACACGTGGTGGAACAGGACGACCTCGGCCATGTGCTGCCCTTATGAGGAGCTGGCTTCTTCGAGGGCGCGGCGGGTGAGGACGCGGGCGAGGTGTTCGCGGTACTCGATGCTCGCGTTCAGGTCGGCGGTCGGGTCGCACCCCTCCGGCGCCTGCGCCGCCGCGTCCTCGATCGATGCTCCGCTCGACAGCGCCTCGGACACGCCGCTGGCGAGAATCGGGACCGAACCCATGTTCACCAGGCCGATGCCGGAATCACCGTTGCGGCGCCAGGCGGCCACACCGACGATCGCCCAGTCCTGCGCACGACGGTTGAACTTCTGGAAGCTCCACCCGGCACCGTTCATCTTCGGCACGCGGATCTCGGTGAGCAGCTCGTCGGCCGCGAGGGCGGTCGTGAGGAAGCCCTGGTAGAAGTCGCCCGCAGCGATCTCCCGCGTGCCGTTCGGACCCTGCGCCACGTACGTCGCACCGAGGGCCAGCGTGGTCGCCGGCAGATCGGACGCCGAGTCGCTGTGGCAGATCGAGCCGCCGATGGTGCCGCGATGGCGGACCTGCGGGTCGCCGACGTGGGAGGCGGCATGGGCGAGCAACGGGACGTGCTGTGCGAGCAGGTCGGAGTTCTCGACGTCCATGTGGCGTGTCATCGCGCCGATCGCGATCACGTCGCCGTCCTCGCGAATGTAGGACAGGTCGGTGAGACGGCCGATGTCGATCAGCACGGTCGGCTGCGCGAGGCGCAGCTTCATCAGCGGCAGGAGGCTGTGCCCTCCCGCGAGGAACTTGGACTCGTCGCCGTGTTGTCCGATCAGGCTGATGGCCTCCTCGGCGGACTCGGCGCGGGCGTAGTCGAATGCTGCGGGGATCACTGGTTCTCCTGAGAGTTGGGGGCTGCTTGGGCTTCGTGAATGGCGGTCCAGACCTTGACGGGACTGGCGGGCATCTGGATGTCGCGCACGCCGAGCCCGGACAGGGCATCGACGATGGCGTTCATCACACACGGGGCGGCGCCGATGGTGCCGGCCTCGCCGACCCCCTTGACGCCGAGTGGATTGGTCGGTGACGGCGTGATGCTCTCGCCGGTGGTGATCGGTGGAACGTCGCTGGCGGCAGGCACCAGGTATTCGGCGAGCCCCGACGTCTGGAGGTTGCCGTCGCTGTCGTACACGGCTTCCTCGTACAACGCCTGGGCCAAGCCCTGGATCACGCCGCCGTGGACCTGGCCGTCGACGATCAGCGGGTTGACCTTGTTGCCGCAGTCGTCGACGGCGACGTACTGGAGGACGTCGGTGTGGCCGGTTTCGGTGTCGACCTCGACCACGCAGATGTGTGTGCCGAAGGGCCACGAGAAGTTCGGCGGGTCGTAGGTGACCTGGACCTCGAGGTTCGGTTCGACGTCGTCGGGGAGGTCGTGGGCCGTGAACGCCTCGAAGGCGATCGCAGCGAGCGGCATCTCCTTGTCGGGCGAACCCGCCACGCTGAACACGCCGCCGGAGAACTCGAGGTCGTCCTCGTTGGCCTCCATCTGGTGAGCGGCGATCTTGCGCGCCTTGTCGATCACCTTGTCGCAGGCCATCCCGATCGCCACGCCACCGACCGGCAGCGAACGCGAACCGTACGTGTCGAGGCCGAGCGGTGCGATCGCGGTGTCGGAGTGCAGCACGTCGACATCGGCCGGATCGACCCCGAACTTGTCGGCGGCGATCATCGACCAGGCGGTCTCGTGACCCTGCCCGTGCGGCGCGGTGCCGGTGACCACCTGGATCTTCGAGGTCGGCAGGACCCGCACGGTGGCCGATTCCCAGCCGCCGGCCGAGTAGTTCAGCGAGGCCAGCACCCGTGACGGGGCGAGGCCGCACATCTCGAAGTACGTCGAGACGCCGATTCCGAGTCGCTTCGTGGCGCCCTCGACGTTCTGGCTTCGCTGGCGTTCGCGGAGCACCGCGTAGTCGACCATTCCCTCGGCGACCGTGGCCGCCTTGTCGTGGTCACCCGAGTCGTAGACGAGACCGGTGTAGGCCTCGTACGGGAATGACTCCTTGGGGATGAAGTTGCGGCGACGGAGTTCGAGCGGATCGATGTCCATCTTGCGTGCCAGCGCGTCCATCGCGTGCTCGATCGCGTAGGTCGCCTCGGGTCGACCGGCGCCGCGATAGGCGTCGGTCGGCGTCATCGTCGTGAACACGGAGGTGCACGAGAAGTCGAACGCCTTCGGGATCTCGTAGACACCGCCGTAGAGGAACGCCCCGAGCAGCGGGACGCCCGGCGTGACCAGCTGGAGGTAGGCCCCCATGTCGCCGATGAGGCGGACCCGGAGGCCGGTGATCTTGCCGTTCTCGTCGGCGGCCAGTTCGATGTCCTGGATCTGCGCACGACCGTGGATCGTGGCCTGCGCGTTCTCGCCGCGCTCCTCGTTCCAGCGGACCGGTACCTTGAGGGTGCGCGCGAGCTGCACGCAGAGCAGCTCCTCGGCGTACACGTTGAGCTTGGAGCCGAAGCCGCCACCGACCGCCGGGCACACGACCCGCATCTGCTGCTCGGGGATCCCGAGCGTGAGTGCGGTCATCACCTTGAGGATGTGCGGCACCTGGGTCGCCGAGTACAGCGTCATGTCGCCGCCGTACGGCTGGGGAATCGCCACGACTGCGCGTGGCTCCATCGCCATCGGGATCAGGCGCTGCTGGACGTAGCGTTCCTTGACGACGTGGGCGGACTCGTTCATCGCCTTCTGGCAGTCGCCCTCGTTCTCCTCGATCACGAGCGGCCACGTGTACGACACGTTCGTGCCGATCTCGTCGTGGATCACGACGTCGTCGGCGAGCGCCTGTTCGAGATCGATCACGGCGGGGAGCGGTTCGTACTCGACGTCGATCGCCTCCAGCGCGTCACGCGCGATCGCGTCCGAGGTGGCGAGGACGCACGCCACGCCGTCGCCCACGTACGTCGCCTTCGTGGCGGCGAGCGGGAAGTGCGCCGGGTTCTTCATGTCGTCGGTGACGGGCCACGCGCAGGGCATCGGCGCGGCCCACTGATCGGCCAGGTCGGCTCCGCTGTACGCATGCAGCACGCCGTCCATCGCGAGCGCGCCGGACACGTCGACCGAGACGATCTTGGCGTGGGCGTACGGGCTGCGCAGCACCGCGAGGTGCAACGCGCCGGGAACCTTCATGTCGTTCGTGAAGACCGCTTCCCCCGTGAGCAGCGCCGGGTCCTCCTTGCGGAGCAGGCGCTTGCCGAGGACCCCGTTGCCGGCGGCGATCGAACCCTCGCTGGCGGCCTCGTTGTCGGTGACCAGGTCGTCGATGATCGTCATGTCTGGACCCCCATCCAGTCGATGTCGTCGATGTCCGTCAGGCGCTCGCCGCAGCGAGGACCGACTTGACGATGTTGTGATAGCCCGTGCAGCGGCACAGGTTGCCTTCGAGGCCGATCCGGACTTCCTGCTCGGTCGGGTTCGGGTTCTCCTCGAGGAGACTCGTGGCGGCCATGACCATCCCCGGGGTGCAGTAGCCGCACTGCAGACCGTGGTTCTCCATGAACGCCTGCTGCATCGGATGCAGTGTCCCATCGGCGTCGGCCATCCCCTCGATCGTGGTGATCTCCTGCCCGTCCGCCTGGGCGGCGAGTACGGTGCAGCTCTTCACGGCCTCACCGTTCAGGTGGAGGGAACAGGCGCCGCACGATGATGTGTCGCAGCCGATGTTGGTTCCGGTCAATCCGGCGTGTTCGCGGACGTAGTGGACGAGCAGCGTGCGTGCCTCGACGTCGTGCGTGTGTTCTTCGCCGTTGATCGTGATGGTGACGTCCACGAAGACCCCCAAGTGGTGTGTGGTGTGAAGTGTTGCCCGATGAAGCCGCGTCTGTGACGCGCGTCCCCATCATGCCTCATGAGTGACCGCCACGCGAACAGGAGCGCACCACCACCCCACCTCCGAGCGTTTGCGTTGCACTTTTGGCTGCCCGGCCGACCAGTTGTGCAACGCGAACGGGGTGGTGACGGGCGGGGAAGGGTCAGAGGTGTTTGCTCGCCTCGCGGACGGTGAGCGGCGACAGATCCTCGACGTGTGCATCGATGAATGTCCGCACCGCTCCCGGGTCGATTCGCGCGTATTGGCGCAGCGCCCAACCGATGGCCTTCCGGATGAAGAACTCGGGGTCACCCGCGCGTCGCAGCGAGTAGCGGAACAGGCGATCGACGTCGGTCCGTTCCTGGAAACGGAGCTGGTGGATGATCGCCGTACGGGCGAGCCAGAAGTCGGGATCGTCGATCCATTCGTCGAGCGCATCGACGAGGCCCGGGTGGGCGAGCACCATGGTGCCGACCGTCGGCGAGGCGAGTGCATCGACGGTGTCCCACCACGAGTCGGTGGTGATGAAATGGCGGAGATCGTCGAGATGATCGACCGCGAGCCGCCTCGCGTTCGCCGCCAGAAGGTCGCTCGCGACGTAGTGGAACTCGCGCTCCGGCTGGGAGCGGAGTCGGTACGCGGTGTCGACGACGCCATCGATGTCGGCCCGCTTCGACGCGTTGATCAACGGGCGCGACGCCAGGCGCCGCGCCGGGGTCTTCACGCCGAGGAACGGAAACCGGCCCTTCATGTATGCGGCCATCGGTGTCGCGTCGGCCGGCACGGCGACAGCCGCGAGACGGTCCCGCAGACCGTCGACGGCGTCCGGAGCGGTGTCCATCCCGGGTCCCGACCCTCCGTCGAAGTCGCCGCGTCGTCAGGTGGCCGCCTGAAGGGCGTGGAAGCTGTCGTTGATGCAACTCGCGTAGTGGGCCGGGTCGGGCATCATCTCGCGATCGGCGGTGAACGACAGCACGAACTGGTCGATGTAGGTGCCGACGATGTTGATGATCCCCATGCCGTCCACCACCGGACCGGCACCGAAGGAACGCACGAGCTCGGCGCCCACGAAGTAGAGCGGTTGTCGGGGTCCGGGCACGTTCGTGACCACGGTGTTGACGGCGGTGGCGGTACCCGTGCGGGAGAATTGTCCCGCGAGTCGGGTGCCGAGTCCGATCAGCGCGCCGGGTGCGAACTGCGAGAGCTCGGTGAGGTTGCGGGCGCCGATTGCCTCGGTCATCTCCTTCGACGCCGTCGTGGAGGCGTGCACTGCGGCGAGTCGCTCGACCGGATCGTCGAGATCGGTCGCGAGCGAGACCAACATCGCCGACACCTGGTTGCCCAACGCCTCCTTCTCGGTGTCGGCGCGCACCGAGACCGGCGTCATCGCGCGCAGCGGGGTGTCGGGCAACTCGGCCGCGTCGAGCAGGTACTGGCGCAGTCCCCCTCCGAGTACCGAGAGCGCGACGTCGTTCACCGTGGCGCCAGGCACCAACGCGCGCATCGGCTTGAGGTCGGCGAACTCGAAGAAGCAGGCGTCGATCACCCGGTGTGGGCTGACCGGCCCGTTGAACCGGCTCGCCGGAGCGGTCGCGAGTGGAGCGGCCTCGCGCTGACGCTGCTGGACCCGCACCGCCCGCGCCGCTCCCGGCACCATCTTCGTCGCGAGCCGGAGGCCTCGGCGAGGGACGGTCAACGCGTTCACGCCGGCACGCCCCAGGAGATCGATGGTCGACGGATCGTCGTCGGGCTGCCACGGTACGTCGGGCGGATCGGGGATCTCGAGTTCGGGTGTCTGGGTGTGGATCGCCGTGATCATCTCCACACCGGACATGCCGTCGACGGCGGCGTGATGAATCTTGGTCACGAGACCGAACGCCCCGACGGGAACTCCGTCGATGGCGTCGAGTCCCTCGATCACGTACATCTCCCACAGCGGCCGTGACAGGTCGAGTGGGCGGGCGTGGATGCGGGCGACCTGGATGCAGAACTGTCGCCAGTCGCCGGGTTTCGGGAGTGCGATGTGGCGGACGTGGTACTCGAGGTCGAAGTTGGCGTCCTCCACCCACCACGGGTGGTCGAGGTCGCTCGGCACGCGCGCCACCTTCTGCCGGAACGCACGGGCGAGGTGCAGACGTGGTTCGATCTCGCCGAGGATGCCCTTGAACGTCACGAGTCCGTCGGGAGCGGTCGATTGGTCGTAGATGCCGATCGACGTGATGTGCGTGGGTGCGTGCCCCCGTTCGGAATAGATGAACGATGCGTCCTGGCCACTGAGCTGTTCCATCGGATTCTCCCCTCGATTGCTGTACATCGTCGCGCGTCCGGACAACGTCATCGGACAACGCCGCAGTGGCGGCGTCGAGCACGTGGTCTACGCTCGGCGCGTGACGGCAGATCGACCAGATCGGAGCCCGGGACTGCTCTACCTCCTCGGCGAGGCGCGCGCTCCGTTGGAGGCCGCCGCACTTCTCCCGGCGCTGCCCTCGCTCATGTCGGCACCCAAGGGCGACGGACATCACGTCGTCATGATCCCCCCGTTCGGTGCCGGCGATGCGTTCACCACCGTGCTGCGGGCCTATCTCGGCCGGATGGGGTACACGGTGCACAAGTGGGGCCGGAGCGAGATCCTCGCCTTTCATCGGATGCACACCATCGCGGTGCCCCGGATGCGCGAGGTCGTCGAGGAAGCCGGCGGCCCGGTCAGCCTGATCGGTCACAGCCTCGGTGGCATCTACGCCCGCGAAGTCGCCAGGGTGGACCCCGACAACGTCCGTCGGGTCATCACGGTCGGCAGCCCCTTCGCCGGCGACCTCAAGTCGAACATCGTGTGGCCGGTGTACGAGTCGGTCACCGGAACACGCATCGCGAGCATCCCCGACGACGTGATGGAGCGCCTCAACGAGCCCCTTCCGATGCCGACCTCCGCGATCTACAGCCGCACCGACGGCGTCGTGTCGTGGTTCGCGTGCATCGACAAGGAAGCACCGATGGCGGAGAACATCTCCGTGCCCGGCAGCCACGTGGGGCTGCTGCACAACCCTGCCGTTCTGTACGTCATCGCCGATCGGCTCGCCCAGGCCGACGGCGTCCACGAACCGTTCGCGCCGGAGAACTGGACCCGGCACGTGGCGTCGACCGGCCCGTGGCGGCGGACGAAGGACGCGCCGTGAGCGGCGTCGACGTGCGGGCGTGACATGACCTCGATGCGCGGGATCGACGCGGCGTTCCTCGCGATGGAGCGACCGGACGAGCCGCGTCACCTCGGGTCGCTGATGATCTTCGAACCGTCGGATCTCGGACCTCTCGACCGGGATGCGGTGGCGGCGGCGCTCGAAGCCCGCCTACCGACGATGCGCTCCGCTCGGCGTGTCGTGGTGCCCTCGACCAGCGGGCTGACCCGGCCCAGTTGGCGGATGGTCGAGCGCGTCGATCTCGAGGTCCATCTGCGCAGTGCAACCCTGCCGGCCGACGAGGATCCGCGCCGGGCCCTCGATGAGCTCGTTGCTCGCCTCCACGCCGAGCCGCTCGACCGCCGCCGGCCGCTCTGGCAGATGCACGTCATCGGTGGGTTGCCCGACGACCGGGTGGCCGTGTACGCGAAGGTCCACATGGCGGCGATCGACGACGAGACGGGCGTCGAGCTGATGACCGCGCTGCTCGACCACGACCCCGGCGGCCGTCCGACCATGGAGGACGTCGAGATCCTCTCCGATCCCGCCAACCGGTTGCTCGACCGGATGGGCCCGGTGTCCGAACAGGTCCGCCGTGGGATCGGGTTCCCCGGACGGCTCATCGGGCGGACGGCTCGAGCGGTCGGGGAGCAGCTGCCCGGTCTGGGCGCCACGGCGACCGAGGTCGCACACCGTTGGCCAGGCATGGAGGCCTTTGCCCGATTGTTGCCGAGCGGTACCGGCGACGACGAACATCCCACCGGCCGAGCCCCGCGTCTGACGTTCAACGAACCGATCGGTCCGCGGCGGGTCTACGCCATGGGCACCCTGCCGATCGAACAGCTGATTGCAGTGCGTGCCGCTGCGGATGTGAAGACGTCGCCGGTGTCGTTCCACGCGGTGGTGCTCGCCGCCTGCACCGGAGGACTCCGACGGTGGTTGCTCGCTCGAAACGAACTCCCGACCTCACCGATCGTCGCCGTCGTGCCGGTGCTGGCGCGCGGCGAGAACGACGCCGACGCCCACGTCGCGGGGATCATGGTCGCACTGCCGACACACCTGGCCGACCCGGTGAAGCGGCTGCAGGCGACCGCCCGCAACCTCGAGAATGCGAAGGAGCGGTACGGCGAGATTCCGGTGTCGCTCGCCCAGGACATCGCCATGTTCGCACCGCCCGCAGTCGCTGCGCTGGCGAACCGCCTCGACGACGCGATGCCCCACCGACAGTTCATCAGCCCGACCGTGAACCTCGGCATCACGAACGTGCCGGGACCACGACGCCAGGTGTTCCTCGCGGGGCGGCCGTTGCGGACGAGCCACCCGGTGCTCACGGTCAGCGACATCACCCCGCTGCACCTGGGCGTGCAAGGCGGGGCGACCGACGTCGGGCTCGGCGCGGTCGCCGACGGCGACGCGATCGACGACCTGACCGAGCTGGTCGACGCCTTCGGTCTGGAGCTGTCGGAACTCGCCGCGGCGTACGAAACGGGCGGGTCGGCGTCGTCCTGAGCGGTTTAGCAGCGAAGCATCACGCTTGCTCGGTGGACACGGAGTCCCGAGGGCGACTTCGACGCCGGTCCGGTTCTCAGGCCGCGAAGCGTGCCCGTTCGATCGTCGTCAACGGCCATCTCCTCGCCCGTACGCGTCTTCGGCGTCAGCGAGTGCGGTTTCGGTGAGGGTCGCGACCGGGATGAAGAGCAGCGCGGTCAGAATCGCCATCGAGGCGAATACGGATCGAAGGCCGAAGGTCTCGGCGATGATTCCGCCGAGTGCGGCGCCGACGGGCAAGGTGCCCCAGGCGAGGAGTCGGTAGACGCTGTTGAGTCGGCCGAGGAGGTGGTCGGGGGTGACCGCTTGTCGGAACGAGACGGTGATGATGTTCCAGGCCATGATCAGCGCGCCGCCGACGAACATGGCGGCTGCGATGAGCCAGACGCTGTCGGTGACGGCCGGGGCGCCGGTGAAGACGACCATCCCGGCAACCGAGAGGGTCAGGATGCGTGAGCGTCCGATTCTCCGCTCGAGTCGATCGTTGACGGTGGTGATGGCGATGCTGCCGGCGGCAGAGGTCAAGAACAGCAGCCCGAACTGAGCTTGGTCGAGACCGAGGATCGAATCGTCGCCCACGGCATACAGCACGAGAACGGCGCCAGAAGCCGACGATGCGAGGTTCGCGACGCCGACCATGGCGGCCATGGTTCGCAATGTCGGTCGCGACATCAGGAAGCGAACGCCTTCGGCGATGTCGGCACGGATCTTGGTCGGATCCTCGTTGCGTTCGGGGCGGAACGTGCCTCGAAGCGCCCAGAGTGCGACGATCGCGAAGATCCACAGCACCGTGGTGGTCCAGAATGCGGCGGCGACGGCGATCCCGACGAGGAGACCGGCCAGCGGTGGTCCGATGAACTGTTGAGATCCGAGTTCGATTGCCGCGAGTCGTCCGTTTGCCTTCCCGAGCTGTTGTCGATGGACGAGACTGGGCAGGATGGTCTGGCTGGAGGTGTCGTAGAAGACCTCGGCGATGCCGGTCGCCACGGCCACGACGTAGAGGATCGGAATCGACCCGTTCCCGGTCTGGAGCACGACGGCCAGGACGGCAACGGCAGAGGCGCGTGCGACGTTCGCGGCGATCATCGTGCGTCGCCGGTCGAGGCGGTCGGCGAGTGCGCCCACGGGGAGGGCGAACAGCAACCACGGAAGGCTCCGCGCCAACTCGAGTCCAGCGACCAGCGTGGGCGAGCGTGTGAACACGATTGCCGCCAGCGGGAGCGCCAGCTTGAACACCCCGTCTGCGAGGTTCGAACCGCCGCTCGACAGAGCGAGCCGCCAGAAGCGCGTCCCCAGCGTCGGCAACGTCTCACTCATTTGAGAGTTCTCCAATCACCGCGATGACCTTACGCAGTAATTGGAGAAATCTCCAATCAGCCTCGCTACGGTGAGTGGCCATGGTTCGAGATCGCACACCTGCAACGGCCACGCAGGCGAAGGCGCTCGCCAGTCCGATCAGACTGCGAATTCTCCGTCTCTGCTTGAACGACGAGATGACGAACAAGCAACTGGCCGAACGGCTCGAGTGCGACCCGTCGACGCTGCACTACCACGCCAAGATCCTGCTGGACGCCGGCTTCCTCGAACGCGCCGAGCCGCGACACGGTTCGAGCGGTGCCCTCGAGAAGCCGTTCCGGTCGACTGGCCTGTCGTGGACGCTCGACATCGGAACCGGCAACGTCGACGCCACGCTCGCCATGCTCGACGCGTTCCGTGCCGAACTCGCCGAGGCAGGCGGTGCTTCGGTCGAGTCGTGGTCACGGTTCACGTACCACCTCGACGCCGCAGCGCTCGACGACATGGCCCGACGCATTCAAGCGATCCTCGACGAGTACGTCGCCAGCGATGGCGAGCGGCGTCGCGCCGGTCACCCTCAATACGGCGGCATCTTCGCCCTGCATCGCATCGACCACGCGGACTGAACGGGTCGCGTGGGGGTTCGGCCGCGGACCCGAGGTCGGAAGTGGGAACCGGGGCCCGAGCCCCGTCAGTCGAAGAGGTTGATCGTGTCAGCGATCGTCGCCCACACGAGGAACGCGATGATCGCCGTTCCGAAGATCGTGTAGTGCCAGCGCTTCGAGTGGTCGGCGCGCCAGAAGCGACGGATCGAATACACGATCGAGATCATCGCGAGGATGCCGATCAGGATCCCGACGACCGGCCCGACACCGCTCGCGATCCCGACTGCGGGAAGCACGAACGGGAAGATGATGTACATCAGCAGGCAGCGACACGTGGTGAACGCGAGCGACTTCTGGAACGCGGAACGGGCCTCGGCGGCGGTCGACGAGGTGCCCTCGGGGAGGCGCAGCACACGCCGCATGAAGCGGTCGGCACTCGAACTCGACTGCGGCCGGACCGCTTGGCCGGCGATCGGGTCGACCGCATCCTCGGCCTCGGAGATCTCGACGAGTTCGCCGGACGTGTCGTTGTGGGCCGTAGTGCTCATGACAGGTCAGAACGGTACGCGGCACCGATCGCTCCGGCAACTTCGTGCGGATGTTCCACGATGGTGAGGGCCCCCGCCTCGGTGAGCTCCTCGACCGACCCGAACCCCCACCCGACGCCGATGCAGTCGATCGTGTTGAGATGCGCGCCCTCCACATCGTGGTCTCGGTCGCCGACCATGATCACGTGATCCAGCGCGATCCGGTCGTGCGGGCTGACCCCGAGCAGGTGCAGTGCATGGGTGATGACCTCACCCTTGGTGCGGCGACCTTCACCGACCGTGTCGGAGGCACCGACCTTGCGGGCGAAGTAGTCGGTCAACCCGAAGTGCTCGATGATCCGGACCGCGGTGCTCTGCGGTTTGGCGGTCGCGAGGCTGATCGTGTGACCGTCCGATCGAAGTGACTCCATCATCTCTCCCACGCCGTCGTACATGGTGTTCTCGAACAGTCCGACGTCGTCGTAGCGCAGCCGGTAGACCTCGATCACCTTCTCGATGTCCTCGACGTGAATGCCGTGTTTGGGGAAGCTCAGCTCGAACGGCGGACCGATCATCGACCGGATCGCCTCGTCGTCCGGAGCCGCGTATCCGCAGGTGGTGAAGGCATGGATCAACGATCGCCCGATGCCGGGCGATGAATCCGAGATCGTCCCGTCGAGATCGAGCAGGACGTGGGTGCGGGGTGCGTTCATCAGCTCTGTTTCGTGAAGTGGGGGTCAGAGGAGGGGTCAGACGTGGGGAGTCGCGAACTTGGCGAGTCGGTCGAAGTCTGCCGTCGTTCCGACCGCGATGATGACATGGTGTTCGCCGATCACGGTGTCGCCGGTCGGGTTGGTCGTGAACGATCCGTCGGGCGCGCGGAGTGCGAGCACGAGCGCGCCGCTCTCCTCGCGCAGGTTGGCGTTCCGCAGGGTCTTGCCGGCGATCGGGGAGTCGGGCGGGACGTCGAACTCGCGCATGCGGAACTCGATCGAGCGGTCGTGCATCACGACATCGAGGAACTCCGCAACGTGCGGACTCGCGACGAACGACGCCATGCGCGCAGCGCCCAACTCCTGAGGGTTCACGACCCGGTCGGCGCCGGCGTGCTCGAGCTTGCCGATGCTCTCGTCGGCGCGGGCCCTGGCAACGATGAACAGGTCGGGGCGCAGGTCGCGTCCCGACAACGTGACGAACAGGTTGTCCGCGTCGCCATCGAGCGCGGCGATCAACGAGCTTGCTCGGTCGATCCCGGCGCTCCGCAGCGTCTCGTCGCGGGTCGCGTCGCCGATGACGCGGGGGAACTCGACGTCGCGGACTCGCTCCGCGTCGGCATCGACGATCACGACCTCGTGTCCTTCCATGCGGAGGTCGTGCGCCACTGCGGCGCCGACGCGACCCCAACCGCACACGATGGTGTGACCCGACATCTTGTTGATCTGGCGGTCCATACGTCGCCTCCCGACGAACTCGCTGAGCTGGCCCTCGACGACCGACTGGACGACGAGGGTGAACGTGTACAGCACCGTCGACACGCCGACGACGATGAGCACGATGGTGAAGGACTTCTCGGCGGGGCCGAACTCTGCCAGCTCGCGGAAGCCGACGGTCGTGATCGTGGTGACCGTCTGATAGAGCGCGTCGAGAACGGTGAAGCCGAAGATGACGTACCCGATCGTGCCGAAGAGGGTGACGCCGCCGACCATCGCGACCGCAAGGCGTAAGCGCTCGGCGGTCGTTCTCATCGGGGCGCACGCTACTGCGCGTGAGCAGGAACGATGAGAGAGTGGGGGCATGGCCGACATTCGCTTCGAGGTCCGACATCGGTTCGCGGCCCCGCCCCGACGGGTGTGGGACGAGCTGGTCGATTGGCAGGCCCACGAGCGGTGGATCCCGCTCACGAAGATGCAGGTCGACCCCGGTGATCCGACCGAAGTGGGACATGAGCTGACCGCACGAACGGGCGTCGGTCGGGTCGCGTTGCCGGACCGCATGCGAGTGACGGCGTGTGAGTGGGACGATGGCGCCGCCGCAGGAGAATGTGTCGTCGAGAAACTCGGACCGGTGTTGCGCGGCCGAGCCGGGTTCACCGTCGGCGCTGACCCGGAGGGCTGCGTGGTGGACTGGTTCGAAGACGTCACGGTTCCGTACGTCCCCGGTTTCGTCGCTCCGCTCGGCGGGTGGATCGGCGCGTTCTTCTTCCGTCAGGGGATGCGGAGGCTCGAGCGGGTCATTCGTCGCTGAGCTTGTCGAGGCCGCGGCGCGCGAACACCATCGTCAGGGCCACGATGACGACGAGCGCGAGCAGCCCCGTCCAGGTCTCGTTCCAGGTCATCGGCTGATCGAGGAAGCCGAGCCTGGCGAGGCCGATCACCTGGTTGAACGGGTTGATCCGTGCGACGTGCTCGAGCCACCCCTCCATGACGGACAGCGGCGTCTGCGCCTCGGTGAGGAAGATCAGCAGGAAGAACGTGAGCTGCATGATCGCCGCGGCGCGCATGTCGCGGAAGCGGTAGGCGAGCCCGAGGCCCCAACCGGTGCCGATCGACGCGATCCCGAGACCGGCGAGGTACAGCGGGATCAGCCCGGACGGGCCGTGGGTGAGTCGGGCACCGAACAGGGACCCGACCGCGAACACCACCGTCGTGACGATGAACGAGCGTACGAGCGCCGAGAGGAGCGGGCCGACGATCAGTGACGCGCGCGGTGCGGGCGTGAGCCGGAGTCGGTCGTAGAACCCGCCTTCGAGGTCGCGGATCGTGGCGAACCCGATGCCGATCCCTGCGAACCCGGACCCCATGATCACCCCGAGCGGGAGGAACCAGTTGATCGAGCGGTCGGTCGGGAAACCCGGGATCTGGGTGATCGCGAAGAAGGTCCCCGCGAACGCGATCGTCTGGAAGATCGGCATCACCAGCGACGGCACGAAGGCCGAGGGCAGCCGCACGATGTTCACCATGCTGCGCTTCATCAACCCGACCGAGGCCGGGAACGTGCGCGTGTTCGCGACCGAGCGTTCCGGCAGCCCTGTCGTCTCGTCGACGATGGTCATCGCGCCCCCAATCGCCGTTTCAGTGTTCGGAGCGACAGCGTCACGGTCAACACCGCCAGAATCGCCGGGATCACCACGGCGCGGAACGCTGCGGACCAGGTGAATCCCTCGATCGTGAGGTCGCGGAACCCCTCGACGAGGTACGAGATCGGATTGATGTCGGCGAGCCGGGCGTAGATTCCGCTCATCGTCTCGCGCGGGAAGAACGCGGACGAGAAGAACAGCGCGATGAACAACAGCGGAAACGCTCCCTGCACCGCTTCGGACGAGCCGGTGCGGATGGCCATCGCCGACATGAGTGCGCCGACGGCAAGGGCGAGAACGGTGCCACCGATGGCCATCGTGATCACGCCGGGAACCCCGCCCTTGATCGTCAGGCCGAAGGGAAGCAGCACCGCGATGAACACGACGGTCTGAAGGAACCCGTACGCCATGCCACCCGCCATCCGGCCGACGATGATTCCGGAGCGGGTGGACGGTGAACTGAGGAGACGGTCGAAGAACCCGTTCTCGATGTCGGTCGCGAGGGCGGTCGCGCCGACGGTGGATCCGAACAGGATCCCCTGCACGATCGCCCCGGCGAGCGCGAAGTCGAGATACGAATCGACCTCCGGGAAGCCGGGGATCGCGGTGGCCCGCGAGAACGACGCGGTACCGAGCGCGGCGAAGAACAGCGGGAAGATCATCGACGGGACGACGAGCGCGGGCTGGCGCCAGAGTGCCAGGATCGAGCGCTTCGACATCGCCCACGTCTGGGCCACGTTGGATTGATGGAGTTCCGGTCGGGTGCGCGGAGCGGGGCCGGCCGTCGTGGTGGGTGCCGTCGTCATGCGTCGGCGCCTTCGAGCCGATAGCCGGTCGCCTCCGCGAACACGTCGTCCAGGCTCGGTTCGTGCAGCTCCAGGTTGCGGACGGTGATGCCGGCGTCGTCGAGGGTGCGGATCACGTTCGACACGGCGCTCGGACCGTCGGTCAATCCCACACCGAGCGTTCCCTCCGGGCTCGGCCGGAGTTCGCCGAATCCGGCGAGCAGCGTGGTGGCCGGCTCCGTGGCGGCCGCGTCGACGCTCACGAACAGCGTCGGGCTCCCGACCTCGGCCTTCAACTCGGACGGTCGGCCCTTGCGGACGATCACCCCGTGGTCGATGATCGCGATCCGCTCGGTGAGTTGGTCGGCCTCCTCGAGGTACTGCGTCGTCAGCATCACGGTGGTGCCGTCGTTGTTCAGGCGGCGGATCTCCTCCCAGAGCGAGATCCTGCTCATCGGGTCGAGGCCCGTGGTCGGCTCGTCGAGGAACAGCACCGTCGGCTCGTGGATCAGCGACAGCGCGAGGTCGAGGCGGCGCCGCATTCCGCCCGAGTAGGTACCGACCCGGCGATTGCCGGCGGCGGTGAGCCCGACGCGTTCGAGGAGTTCCCCCGCCTTGGTCGCGTGGGTCGATTTCGGGAGCCCGTAGAGCACGGCCTGCAGGTGGAGCAGTTCGCTCCCGGTCATCAGCGGGTCGATCGCGGCATCCTGGAGCGCGACGCCGATGTTCCTGCGAACGTCGTTCGCCTGCTCGACGACGTCGAACCCGGCGACCCGGCCGATGCCGCCGGTCGGCCGCAGCAGCGTCGTCAGCATCCGCACGGTGGTCGACTTGCCCGCACCGTTCGGCCCCAGGAACCCGAAGATCTCGCCCTGCTGGATCTGCAGATCGACCCCGTCGACGGCCTTGACCTGCTCGTCGCCGGTTCCGAAGGTGCGCTGCAGACCGATCGCTTCGATCGGCAACGAGTTGGTGGACGTGGTGGGCATCGGTACATCGTGCCAAACCGTGCGGTCACTCCGGCCAGTCGTTCCTCAGATCGTCCGGATTCGGGCGGGGTGGTCGTGGACGGTCCGTACGCGATGATGATGCGATGAACGAGTTCTACGGCCCGGCGCAGCGCGCCCTCCAGGACGACTTCGACACGCGACGTCTCGCGGACACGCTGCAGGCGGCGATCATCACGGAGGAGATCGACGACGACCGCAAGTCGTTCATCGAGTCGCGCGACTTCTTCTTCTTGTCGACCGTCGGCGCGGACGGTTGGCCGACGGTGTCGTACAAGGGTGGACCGGTCGGGATGGTGCAGGTGGAGGACCCGCGCACGATCGTGTTCCCGAGCTACGACGGCAACGGGATGTTCCTGTCGATGGGCAACGTCGACACACACGGGGGAGAGGGCGCCAAGATCGGGATGTTGTTCGTCGACTTCGAGACGCCGAACCGGCTCCGCCTCCACGCGACGGCTCGAGTGCACCGCGACGATCCCGCCATGGACCGCTTTCCCGGCGCCGACCTGATCGTTCGGGCGCGGGTCGAGAACAGCTTCGTCAACTGCGCGCGGTACGTCCACCCGCACACTCGCGTCGCCTCATCGGAGTACGTGCCCGATGCCGACGGTGCGCAGCCGTATCCGGCGTGGAAGCGCATGGACCTGATCCAGCCGGTCCTCTCCGACCGCGATCAGGGCCGCGCCGCTGCGGCAGGCGGCGAGATCGACGTCGAGGAGTACGCCCGCCGACTGGCCGACGGCACCAGTTGACCGCTCAGGCGCTGCGGAGGATCTGGCGAACCAGCGGCTCGTAGTGCTCGAGCGGGTTGCTCGTGTAGTTCGCGTCGAACGCGGTCTGGTCGAACTCACCGGTGAACTCGGCGGTGCGATCGAAGTGCGGGCTGTCGCGGTACTGCTCGCGGGCCTGGCCGTCGAGGCCGATGTAGTCCCAGAAGTAGTACCCCTGGAACTCGCCGTGGTGCTTCACCATGAAGTAGTTCGCCTCGGACACGAACGGCTTGACGATGCCCGCAGCGATGTCGGGATGGTTGTACGGGCTGAGCGTGTCGCCGATGTCGTGGATCAGCGCGCAGAACACGTACTCGTCGTCCTTCCCGGCCTTCTCGGCGCGCGTGGCCGTCTGCAAGCTGTGTTCGAGCCGGTCGACGGGGAAGCCGCCGTGGTCGGCCTTCAGGTCGCGGAGCAGCGACAGGACCCGGTCGGCGACCATCGACTGCGTGACCTCCAGCTGGGGGATGATCTTCGCCCAGTCCTCGGCCGTCGACTCCTCGAACGTCGTGAACGTGGCGCGCTGTGCGGTGTCGGTCATGATTCGTTCCCTGCCTGTTGGATGGCTTGCCAGACTCGCTCGCTCGTGGCGGGCATGTCGATGTGGGTGACGCCGAGGTGGCTGACGGCGTCGCACACCGCCGACTGCACCGCGGGGGTGGAGCCGATCGTGCCCGACTCGCCGATGCCCTTCGCCCCGAGCGGGTTGACGAACGTCGGCGTCTCCATGTGGACGACCTCGAAGCTCGGGAGCTCGGTCGCCGAGATCATGCCGTAGTCGGCGAGGTTCGACGTGACCGGGTTGCCGTCCTCGTCGTAGCGGACCTCCTCGATCAGCGCCTGAGCCGTGCCCTGGGCGATGCCGCCGTGGATCTGACCGTCGAGCAGCAGCGGGTTGATCACTCGGCCGGCGTCGTCGCAGGCGACCTGGCGCAGGTGCTTGACCTGGCCGGTGCTCGTGTCGACCTCGACCACCGACACGTGCGCCCCGAACGGGAACGTCGCCATGTCGGTCGTGAACAGCGTGTCGATCGTCAGCTCGTCGCCCTGCTCGCGGGAGGCGACGGCGAGTTCGGCCCAGCCCTTGGCCACGGCCGGGGTCCCAGCGACGTGGAAGGCGCCGTTGTCCTTGTCGAGGACGATGTCGGCTTCGTCGGCCTCGAGCAGCTGCGCGGCGAGCTTCTTCGCCTTGTCGACCAGCTCGATCGCGCCCTGGTGCACAGCGGCTCCGCCCTGCTGGAGTGAGCGTGATCCCATCGTGCCGCCGCCACTCGGGACGAGGTCGGTGTCGCCCCAGACGAGGGTGATCCGGTCCATCGGGATGCCCGTCTCCTCCTCGGCGAGCATCGACCACGCGGTGTCGTGGCCCTGCCCGTGCGGGGAGGTGCCGGTGTAGACCGTGGCGGACCCGTCGTCGTGGACTTCGATCTTCGCGGCTTCCTGCTTCGGGTCGACACCGCCGGTGATCTCGACGTAGACGCTGACGCCGATTCCGAGTTGCTTGTCGGCACCCGATTCGCGACGCGCCGCCTGTTCGGCACGCAGGTCGGAGTAGCCGGCGGTGTCGAGTGCCTTGTCGAGGGCGGTCTCGAAGTCGCCGACGTCGTACACCTGGCCGACCGCCGTGGTGTGCGGTTCCATGAACTTGGCGATGAGGTTCTGGCGCCGGACCTCGGCGGGATCCTTGCCGATCTCGTGGGCGAAGAGGTCCATCGCGCGCTCGATCGCAGCCGTCGCCTCGGGACGACCGGCGCCCCGGTACGCCGTGGTCGGCGTCGTGTTGGTCACGACCGAGGTCGTACGGACTTCCATGTTCGGGATGTCGTACACGCCCGACGCCATGGGACGGGTCATGAACGGGGCGAGGATGGTGCCCATCCCGACGAACGCACCGGAGTCCTGGATCGCATGGAGTTGGTAGTGCGTGACCTTGCCCTCACGGGTGCCGCCGATCGTGACGTACTGCAGCTGTGCGCGGCCGTGGCCGAGGTTCATCATCGACTCGCTGCGCGTCTCGCGCCAGCGGACCGGTCGGCCCAGGTCCTTCGACAGCGATCCGAGCAGCAGTTCCTCCGCGTAGGAGTCGATCTTCGCGCCGAATCCGCCGCCGACATCCGGTGTGATCAGGTGGATCGCGTCGGCATCTCCGCCGTTCGCAGCGGTGAACGCGTCCTTCGCTCCTTGAGCGCCTTGGGTCGAGATCCACTGGACGAGGCGACCGTTGTCCCAGGTGGCTGCCGATGCGCGCACTTCGAGCGGGCACGGAGCGACGCGCTGGTTGAGGAACCGGCCGGTGACGGTGACCTCGCAGTCGGCGAAGAACTCCTCGGCCGACGAGTTCTCGGGCATCCCGAGCGCGGTCGTGTCGAACACGGCGTTGCTCCCTGCTCCTTCGTAGATCAGCGTCTCGGATGCGAGCGCGTCCTCGAGGTCGATCAGGGCGGGCAGGAACTCGTAGTCGACGAACACCATCTCGGCGGCGTCGGTCGCCTGCTGGAGGGTTTCGGCGACGACGACCGCGACGGGTTCGCCGACATGGCGGACCTTGTCGCCGGCGAGCAGTGTGCGCGCTGCGGCGGGGTTGAACGGTGACGGAACCGGTTCGAGGCCGAGGGTCTCGGCGGTGTGAACGGCGAGAACACCGGGCATTTCGAGCGCGCTCTCGATGTCGATGGATTCGATCGTTCCGTGGGCGACGGTCGAACGGACGAAGGCTGCCTGTACGGCTCCCGCCAGGCGCGGATCGTCGACATCGTCGGCGTAGACGCCGCCCGTCGTGAGGAACTTCGGATCTTCCTTGCGCTGGACTCGAGTGCCCAGGATGCTGCCACCAGCCACGTGTACCCCTTGTGTGTCGCGAAACGGACCGAACGGTCCGCTCGACCCAACGTAGTCGCACGGTTCCGCGGGCGCGGCAGCGGTGCCGGAAGTGCGTCAGCCGGATGACGGCGATCGTTCGACGTCGGGCCGGAAGGATGATGCGGGTCTGCACCGCCGATGTGAGGTCCGGAACGTCGTAGTTTCTGGTCGTGCAATCAGAACACTCGTCGACGGCGCGGTTCGCCCTCGCCTTCGGAACGTTGGGGATCGTGTTCGGCGACATCGGAACCAGTCCGATCTACGCGTTCCGCGAGTCGTTCGAGGTGTCCGATCTCGAGGTGACGCAGGCGAACGCCTACGGCGTGGCCTCGGTCGTGTTCTGGTCGCTCCTGATCGTGATCTCCGCGAAGTACCTCACGCTCGTGATGCGAGCCGACAACCACGGTGAGGGCGGGATCCTGGCGTTGACGGCGCTGGTGATGCCGCACCGGGGTGCACCACCGACCAGGACCACGGCGGCGATCATCTCGCTCGGCGTGTTCGGCACCGCGCTGCTCTACGGCGACGGCCTCATCACGCCCGCGATCTCGGTGCTCTCGGCGGTCGAGGGCTTCGAGGTGGCGACCACCGCATTCGCCGACTTCGTCATCCCCGTCTCGATCGCGATCCTCGTCGCCCTCTTCGCCGTGCAATCCCGCGGAACAGCCGGGATCTCACGAGTCTTCAGCCCGATCATGGTCGTCTGGTTCACGGTGTTGGGGGTGCTCGGGGCGCGGCAGATCGTCGAGCACCCGGAGGTACTGCAGGCGGCGTCGCCGTCGTACGGGGTCGAGTTGTTCATCGACCACCCGGTGAAGGCGTTCCTCGCGCTCGGGTCGGTCTTCCTGGTCGTCACCGGCGGGGAGGCGCTCTACGCCGACATGGGCCACTTCGGACGGATCCCGATCACGTGGTCGTGGTACGGGCTGGTGCTCCCGTGCCTTCTGTCGATCTACTTCGGTCAGGCCGCGCTGCTCGGCAACGGCGACGGTGCGCTGGGCAATCCGTTCTACGACATGGCGCCGTCATGGGGCGTCGCTCCGCTCGCCGTGCTCGCGACGTGCGCGACGGTGATCGCGTCGCAGGCGCTGATCTCGGGAGCGTTCTCGTTGACCGCGCAGGCCGTGCAGCTCGACTACTTCCCGCGCCTCGCGATCCGACACACCTCACCGCACCATGTCGGACAGGTCTACGTCCCCCTCGTCAACTGGCTCCTCATGGTCGGCTGCATCTCGCTGATCCTGATCTTCCAGTCGTCGAGCAACCTCGCGGCGGCATACGGCATCGCGGTGACCACGACGATGCTGATCACGACACTGATCTTCTATCGAGTGGTTCGCGACCGGTGGGAGTGGTCCGCTCCGAAGGCTCTGGTCATCCTGATCCCGTTCATGATCGTCGACATCGGATTCCTGTCGGCGAACATCCCGAAGATTCCGGCGGGCGGCTGGCTGCCGCTGCTGGTCGGGTTCGTCCTGGTCGCCCAGATGACGACGTGGCGGCGCGGTCGGGCGCTCGTCAACGAGAGACTGCGGGCCTCGTTCCGCCCGCTCGATGCCGTGCTGGCGGACGTCAAGTCGAACTCGCTCCCGCGTGTTCCCGGAACGGCCGTGTACCTGTTCCGCGACCACGGCAACGCTCCACCCGCGTTGGCCGCCAACGTCCGCCATCACCGGGTGCTCCATCAGCAGGTGATGCTCGTGTCGGTGTCGGTCAGCGACGAACCGCACGTCGGCGTGCGCAAGCGCTCCCATCACATCAACCTCGCCGACGGTGTCGTCCACGTGCTGATCAGGTTCGGTTACCTCGATGAGCCGGACGTCCCGCACGTGTTGCGCGCGATGGAGATCCCGCACTTCGAGTTCGATGTCGACGAGGTCACGTACTTCCTCGGCAGGGAGTCGGTGAAGGCGGGCAACCGCCCGGGGATGAGTCCGGCGCGCGAGGAACTGTTCGTCCTGCTCCACCGCGGTGCGGCGAGCGCCGCCCGCTTCTACCACCTGCCCGCGGAACAGGTCGTCGAAGTGGGCGCCCAGGTCGAACTCTGACGCTCAGTGAGAGCTGACCTTGCCGGACGTGCGGTCGTGGAGATCGGCGGCGTGGCGGTTGAGACCGACGATCTCGGCCTCGACCCCGCGCTCGGCGAACTTGGCGACGACCGCATCGAGTGCGACGATCGCGCTGGTGTCCCACACCCGGGCGTCGGTCAGGTCGATCTCGACCCGCTCGACCTTCACCGAGTCGTAGTCGAAGGAATGCACGAGGTCGTTCGTCGAGGCGAAGAACAACTGCCCGGTCACGGCGTAGATCCGCTCGTGGTTGTCGGGATCGACCACGCTCGTGACGTTCACCAGGTGCGACACGTGGCGGACGAAGAACACGGCCGACAGCAGCACACCCGCGGCGACGCCGTAGGCGAGGTTGTGGGTGAACACGACGATCGCCACGGTGGTGACCATCACGGCCGTCTCGGTCTTCGGCATCGACTTCAACGTCTCGGGAGCGACGCTCTTCCAGTTGAAGGTGCCGATCGCCACCATGATCATCACGGCGACCAGCGCCGCCATCGGGATCTGGGCGACCACGCTGCCGAGCACGAGGATCAGGATCAGGAGGAACACGCCGGACGACAGCGTCGACAGGCGGGTGCGGCCGCCCGAGCGGTGGTTGATCATCGACTGGCCGATCATGGCGCAGCCGGCCATCCCACCGAGGAAACCGGTCGCGATGTTGGCGATGCCCTGGCCCCGCGACTCGAGGTTCTTGTCGGAGTCGGAGTCGGTCATGTCATCGAGCAACTGCGCGGTGAGCAGCGACTCGAGCAGGCCGACGAAGGCCAGCGTGATCGAGAACGGCAGGATGATCTGCAGCGTCTCGAACGTGAACGGGACGTCGGGGAGCGCGAAGAACGGCAGCGAGTCGGGCAGTTCGCCCATGTCGCCGACGGTCGGCAGTTGCCAGCCCATCGTGATCGCGAGTGTTGCGAGGACGACGATCGCCACGAGCGGCGACGGGATCGCCTTCGTCACCCGGCTGCGAATGAGCGGGAGGCCGTAGATGATCGCGAGGCCGGCGGCGATGAACACGAGGTTCAGCGTGAGTTCGTTCTCGCGGACGAAGCTCGACTCGTCCGACAGCAGGATGTGGGGGACCTGCGCGAGGAAGATCAGGATCGCCAGGGCGTTGACGAAACCGAGCATGACGGTGCGCGGGATGAACCGCATCAGCGCACCGACGCCGAGCGCGCCCAACGCAATCTGCAGCGCACCGGCCAGCACGGTCGCAGCGAACAGATAGCCGATGCCGTGCTCGTCGACGAGTGGGACGACGACGAGCGCCATCGCGCCGGTCGCCGCGGAGATCATGCCCATCCGACCGCCGGTCATCGAGATGATGATCGCGATCGAGAACGATGCGTACAGCCCGACCTTCGGGTCGACTCCGGCGATGATCGAGAACGAGATCGCCTCGGGAATCAGAGCGAGGGCGACGACGAGGCCCGACAGGAGGTCGGCCTTCGGGTTCGACAGCCACGCCGTGCGGAGGTTGGTGACCTTCGCGCGTTCCAGGCCGTTGTCGGCGCGCTCGGGCAGGGCGGTTTCGGTTGCTGTCATGGGGGCTCCACCAGTTCTGGGTCGGACGTTCCGGACCCACATGGGCCGCGCATCGCAGCGCCGATCAGAAGGGGGCGCCTCTGCCAAATCGCTCGGCAGCGCATGCACCGTACGCGGATCAGGCCGCCATTCCGCGACATGTCACGCACGTCACCCGCCGGCCGGTTCCGCGTGGGCGTCGAAGATGCGTGTCGGTGACGGGCACCGACGCGCGTTCAGGTGGAGCGGACGGTGGCGACGAGGCCGTCGACGTCGAGGCCGTAGCGGGCGTGGATGTTGCCGGCCTTCGGATCGTGAGGGTGGAACTTGGTGGGGAGTCCGAGCGGGGTGACCGGGACCGATCCGTCGATCTCGCAGACCTCGGTGGCGATCGCCATTCCGATGCCTCCGTCGCGAATGCCGTCCTCGATCGTGACGACGTGACGGTGCCGCGCAGCGTCGGCGATCAGGTCGGGATCGAGGGGGGTGCACGACCGGGCATCCCACACGGTGACCTCGACACCCTGCTCCGCGAGAACCGCAGCAGCCTTCTCGGCGGTCTCCAGCATCTTGCCGATCGCGACGACGCACACGCTCGACTCGGGATCAGCGGCCTCGATCACCTTGCGGCCGTGGAGACCGACGCCGACCTCGTGCTCGCTGACCTGGCGTGCCGCACCTCGCGGGTAGCGGATGGCGACGGGGCCATCGTCCGCGAGCGACGTCGCGTCGTGCAGCATCTGCGCGAGTTCCTGTGCGCTCGACGGCACCAGCACCCGCATGCCGGGGACCTTCGACAGCAGCGCCATGTCGTACACGCCGTGGTGACTCGCCCCGTCCGGCCCGGTCACCCCGGCTCGGTCGAGGCAGAAGATGACCGGTAGGCGGTGCATCGCCACGTCGTAGACGACCTGGTCCCAGGCCCGGTTGAGGAACGTCGAGTAGATCGCGACGACGGGTCGCAGCCCGCCCATCGCCATGCCGGCCGCGCTGGTGACGGCGTGCTGCTCGGCGATCCCGACGTCGAAGAACCGATCGGGGAACCGTGCCTGGAACGGGATCAACCCGGTCGGGCCAGGCATCGCGGCAGTGATGGCGACCAGACGCGAGTCGTTCTCGGCTTCCTTGATGACGGCGTCGGCGAACGCTTGCGTGTACCCGCTGGCGACGGCCTTCGGAGGTCCGACCACCGGGTCGAACACGGGTGCATCGTGCAGATGCTTCTCGTCGTCGTCCTCGGCGGGCGAGTACCCCCGGCCCTTCTGGGTCAGGACGTGGACGACGATCGGCCCCTCGGCCGACAACTCGATCGCGTTGTGGAACGCGTGCTCCATCTGTTCGACGTCGTGACCGTCGAACGGGCCGATGTAGCGCGAGCCCAGTGCCTCGAAGAACGATGGTGGTTGGAGGAACTCGCGCACTCCGGCCTTGAACGCCTCCATCGCCGAACCTGCCTGGTTGCCCACGACCGGGAGCCCCTGGAGGAAATCCTCGAGGCGCCGTTGGCGACGGACGTAGACGGGATTCTGGCGGATGTCGGTGAGCGCCTCCGACAGTTTCTCGGTCACCCGGTCCGGGATCGACGGATGGTTCGCCTGTGGGTCGTATCCCTGCGAGTTCGCCGACAGGTTCGAGATCGTCGGGGCGTAGGAACGACCGTTGTCGTTGAGTACGACGATCACACCGCGCTGGTGGTGACCCATGTTGTTGAGGGCCTCGTACGACATCCCACCGGTCATCGCCCCGTCGCCGACCACCGCGACGATGTGGCGTTGCGGGTTGGTCCCCAGGTCCCGTGCGGAGGCCAGGCCGTCGGCGTACGAGAGCACGGTCGAGGCGTGACTGTTCTCGATCAGGTCGTGCTCCGACTCCTCGCGGCTCGGATACCCGGACAGCCCGCCGGCCTGGCGCAGCGTCTCGAACGCCGACTGGCGGCCGGTGACGATCTTGTGGACGTAGGCCTGATGACCCGTGTCCCAGATGATCGCGTCGGTGGGCGACTCGAACACGCGGTGCAGCGCGAGCGTGAGTTCGACCGCGCCGAGGTTCGACCCGAGGTGGCCACCGACTTCGGACACCGCGGCGACGATGAAGTCCCGGATCTCGCCGGACAGGTCACGCAGTTGGTCGTAGTCGAGGTCGCGCAGGTCGGCGGGTTCGCTGATGTTCTCGACGTACATGCGTCGGCCACGCTATCCGAGCGGCGGGCACGGGGATCAGCGGTGCTCAGATGCGATACACCGAGACGTGGTGATCGGCCGCCTCGTCGTACGGGTTGCCCGCCATGTCCGCGAACCGTTCCTCCAACGTGAAGCCGGCATCGGTGGCCATCGCGTCCAGCTCCTCGGGTGGCGCCCAGCGGATCGCCCACGGTCGCAGTCGCACCCCGCCCGCTTCGGTCAGCTCGACGAATTGACCGGTGGTGCGCTGATCGTGGGGTCGATGGTCGGACACGGAGAGCACGACGCGGTCGGCGGCGATCGAACGGACGCTGACATCGCCGCCGGCTGGTGCCGTCGGATCGGGAACGATCGCCTCGACGACGAAACAGCCGCCGGGTGGGAGGCGGGCCGCCACGACGCGGAAGCACTCGCGTTGCTCGGCTTGATCGAGCAGGTTGAACAGCGTGTTGTACGCGACGAGGCAGGAGTCGAACGGTCCGTCGGGAAGGTCGCGCACCATGTCGCCGTGGATCGCGACCACGCTGTCGCCGCCCGGCTGGGCGGCGATGCGTTCGAGCATCGCCGCACTCGAATCGATACCGGTGACACGGAGACCGGCAGCCGCCATCGGACCGGCGAGCCGCCCGGTTCCGACTCCGAGCTCCAGCACGGTGCCCCCGGCCCCGGTCAGGGTGAGCATCCGCGACACCGTGGCGTCCACGTCGGTCACGTCCGAGTACCACTCGTCGTACACATCGGCGAACCCGTCGCCGTAGCTCGTCGAGTCGTATCCGCGCACGGTCGGGAGGTTAGCGACGCGCTCGATCGGTCGACCGTGGCGGTGGGCGGTCTGCCCATGACGCATGATGGGGACGATGACGGCGAAGCACGACGCATGGGAGCGGCTCGACGTCCCCGCCGTCACCCCGTCGGCTCGGGCTCAGGCTCCGGTGGCCGACCCGGCGCCCCGCCTCCGCCTCCGCCGATCCCGCGGTCCGGTCCTCGCTGCACTCGATGGCGGGGGCGACGTGTTCCAGCGCCGGATGCGCGACGTGCTGATCGGGGCGACGGTCATCCTCGTGCCCGCCGTCGCGCTGAATGTCTGGGTCACGATCGTGGGATTCGACCAGCTGGGTGCAACCGACTCCGACCTGCCCGGTTTCCTCGGCAACGACACCGGCGGCGGGATCGAGGACCTCGCGGTGTGGTCGGCCGCGGTGTTCGCCAGCTTCCTCGCTGCGGTCGTGGGGCACTTCGCCTCGCTGATCCTGCTGGGGGAGCGATTCGGCAATCGCGCGTCACTGGGGCGGGCGCTCGGCCTCACCGGTCGGCGTCTCCCGGCGCTCTTCGCGGCCTGGATCCTCACCCACTGGTGGTTCCCACTGATGGCGTTGATCGTCGTGACCGCGAAGCCCGAGCACGTCGGCGTGTGGCTGTTCTTCTTCTCACTCCTCTGCTGGGTTTCCGCTGCAGCCACGCTGTTGGTCGTCCCGGCGATGGTGGGCGAGGGACTCGGTCCGTTCGCGGCGGCGAAGCGGAGCTGGCGCCTGGCTCGGCTGCGCTTCGGGGTCTGCGTGCTGTTCGTTCTGCTCGCGACCCTGCTCGCCGGACTGCTCGGCCTCGGAATCGGAACACTCGTCCCGCTGCTCGAAGCGACCGGATTCATCTCGCTCGGCGGGGCGACGCCGATCGTGCAGGGCGTGATGCTGCAACTCGTCGTGCTCATCGTCGTCCCCTTGATCGCGTTGGCCACGGCACAGGTGTACGTCGAGATCCGGATCGCTGGTGAGGGGCTCGACCTGGTGATCGAAGCGGACTCGGCGTTCGGGTCCCGATCCACGGAACAGCCGGCACCGTGAACATCCCGGCGATGACGGCGGTCGCGGTCTCGCGGTTCGTCGGTCCCTTCGGCCCGAGCGATGTCGATCCCGATGAGGCACGCGATGCGGCATGTGAAGCGACCGCCACGTCGCAGGTCTGCAACCCGCCCGAACCCGACCCGATCGATCTCCCCGAACCGAACCTTCCCGAGTTCAGCCCTCCGGCCGAGGGCATCGGGGTGTTGAGCCAACTCCTCGTCGGGGTCCTGGTGGTGGCGCTCGTGCTCGCGATCGCGTGGCTGGTGTACCGGTGGTGGGACGGACGAGACGTCGACGGCGGGGACGACGAGGTGAACGGGGGTGACCGCGACGAGGAGATCGACGAACCGATCGACGTGCGGGTCATCGACCGCGAGACCCCGCCCGGGCGTTGGCGCCGGCTCGCAGCGGAACATCGCGACTCCGGCCGCTTCCGCGACTCGATCCGCTGTGAGTATCGCGCGCTCGTCGGCGACCTCGCCCGGGCGGGATACGTCGACGAGATCCCGGGCCGCACGTCCGGCGAGGAGCGTGATCAGGTCGCGCAGATCGCGGAGGGGCGCGGCGATGCGGACGGTGACGTCGCGGAAGCGTTCGATGTTGCTGCGGACACCTTCGACGTCGCGTGGTTCGACGACGGGGTGGTCACGAGCGATGACGACGACCGATTCCTCGCTGCGCAGGCCGCGGTCCTCGGCACCGTGCTCGCCGGCTCCCGTGCGGGACGGAGCGGCTGATGGCGCGCGTGGCGGCATCGGGAGAGGGCACGGCATCGGCGGGCGTCAAGTCCGTGGCCGCGGTGATCTTCGTCGTCGTGATGGCGCTCGTCGTGCTGATTCTGGTGCGCGCTCGGCCGGCGCCCGAACCCTACGACCCGCGGTCCGGCCAATCCAACGGTGCGCGTGGACTGGTCCTCACGCTGGAGGAGTCGGGTGCCGACGTCACCGACACGGGCGACGTCCCCACCGCCGACGACGTCGACCGCACGCGCATTCTGATCCTCGACGATCGGCTCGACGACGAACAGCGTGAGGCAGTCCTCGATTTCGCCGCCGCAGGCGGCGTCGTCGTGGTTGCCGACCCGACCAGCGGACTCCACGGCGGCACGGGCGATGAGGACGCCGTCGGGACCGTTCCGGTCACGGGTAGCGAGTCACGAGTCCGACGGGACGCAGACGCGGAGGCCAACGTCCGCACCGGCGACTGCACCATGCAGGTGCTGGCGGAGTTGCGCGGCGTCTTCGTGCCCGACGGCGTGCTGCTCCCGGTTGCAGCAGATGAGCTCCGGTGCTTCACCGATGGGTCGGGTGGTCTCGGCGAGACGTCGGCGGCGTTCGCCGTCGTACGCGACGTCGGCGAGGGTGCGATCGTCGGGCTCGGCGACAACGACGCGTTCACCAACCAGTACCTGCGGTACGCCGACAACGCCGGGGTCATGGTCGCCCTGCTGGTTCCGGAGCGTGGTGCCGACGTCACCTTCGTCACCGGACATGGCGTGAGCGCACGCGTCGAAGAAGTCGGCTCGGGTGACGAGAGCCTGCGCGACCTGGTCCCGACGTGGGTGTGGATGTCGCTGGTGCTCGGCGCCGTCGCGTTCGTGGTGTTCGCGATCTCGCGGAGCTCGCGAGTCGGGCGGATCGTCAGCGAGCCACTCGGCTCGCCGATCGCCGGAAGTGAACTCGTGGAGGCCACCGGCAACCTGATGGAACGCGCCGGTCATTCGTCGCGAGCGGGATGGCTGCTCCTCGAGCAACTCCATCGCGACCTGTGTCGCTCCCACGGCGTTGCGCTCGGGGCGTCGTTGGCCGACCTGGATCGCGCCGTCGCGAACCGTTCGGGGACGTCAGCGGGCGAGATCGAAGGGCTCCTGCGCAGCACGGTTGCGACCCGCGCGGGACTCGCCGAACTGACGACGGCGATCGACCGCGTTCGCGTCCAGGTCTTCGGCGACGGTGCTGCCGATCGCGCGTCCACCTCCGATCCGGACTCCACCTCCGATCACGTCATCGATGAAAGGGTGACCAGCTCATGAACCAACCCGGCAACCCACTCGCACCGCCACCGACGTCTGCATCGATGTCCACCTCGTCGTCGGGCGAGTCCGCAGCGCGCCGCGCGGTGATGGACGTCCGCGACGAGGTCGGCAAGGTGATCGTCGGCCAGCAGGGCGTGCTGAGCGGTGTGATCACCGCCCTGCTCGTCAACGGGCACGTGCTGCTCGAAGGCGTTCCCGGCGTGGCCAAGACGCTGCTCGCCAAGACTCTCGCCGCCGCGTTCGACATGGAGTTCACCCGGGTCCAGTTCACGCCCGATCTCATGCCGTCCGACGTGGTCGGCTTGTCGGTACTCGACCAGGTTCCGGGTCAGGCTCCCCAGTTCCGGTTCCGCGAGGGGCCGGTCTTCACGAACCTGTTGCTCGCAGACGAGATCAACCGCACTCCTCCGAAAACGCAGGCGGCGCTGTTGGAGGCGATGGAGGAGCGGCAGGTGTCGATCGAGGGGACCACGCATCCGCTGCCGGAGCCGTTCCTGGTGATCGCGACGCAGAACCCGATCGAGTACGAGGGCACGTTCCCCTTGCCCGAGGCGCAGCTCGACCGGTTCCTGTTCAAGCTCGTCGTCGGCTATCCGACCGAGGAGCAGGAGAACGACATGCTGCAGCGCCACCACGGCGGAATGAACCCGCACGCGACGTCCGATCTCGTGCAGGCGGTCGCGGGCCCGGCCGACCTCGCCGCCGCTCGTCGCGAGATCGATCGGATCACCGTGGAGCCCGCGATCCTGCGCTACATCGTGCAGCTCGGCCGCGCCACCCGAGAGTCGCCGTCGCTGCAACTCGGCGTGTCGCCGCGCGGCATGACGTGGCTCCTTCACGCGTCGAAGGCCTGGGCCTGGCTGTCGGGCCGTTCGTTCGTGACGCCCGACGAGGTGAAGGCGATCGCCAAACCGTGCTTGCGGCATCGCGTGCTGGTTCGCCCGGAGCTCGAACTCGAGGGCACGGCGGCCGACAGCGTGCTCGACGGGCTGCTCGCCACGGTGCCGACCCCCCGCTGACCGCGATGGCCCCATCCGACCGATCGCGGGGACCGCGCAGTGTCCCGGTGCCGACCGGTTGGGCCGCGCTCGTGATCGTGCTGCCCGCGCTCGCATTCGCGATCATCCGGCCGACCGACTGGTGGGTCGTCGCGTTGGTGCTCGGCGCAATCGTGCTGCTCGCGGTCGGGGACTTCTTCGCCGCCCCCCACCCGCGTGGGATCGAGGTCGTGCGGGAGTTCCCGGCATCGCTCACCCTCGGTGAGCGGGGCGAGTTGGGGTGGCTGGTCCAGAACCGGGCCGGGCGGGCGGTCCGGGTGTCGGTCGCCGACGCGTTGTGGCCGAGCCTGCAGGCGAGCCGACGGTTCTCGGAGTTCGCGCTGGCCGCCGATCGGCAGCACCGCTTCGGCGCGACGATCGAACCGCTTCGTCGGGGACGCTTCCCCTTCGGAGCGGTCACCATCCGCACGCTCGGGCCGCTGCGGATGGTCCGACGCCAGCAGACCCGCACGGTCTCCGGCTCGCTCGCGGTGCTCCCGGCGTACCCGTCACGCGACGCGATGCTCACGAGAATGCGGATCCCACTCGAAACGGGAATCCGGAGCGTGCGCACCAGAGGTACCGGGACCGACTTCGACCAACTGCGTGAGTACCGACCGGGCGACGACATCCGCCGCGTGGACTGGGCGGCGACCGCCCGGCAGCCCAAGGCGATCGTGCGTGAATACCGTGCCGAACGCAATCAGCACGTGGTCGCACTCCTCGACAACGGACGCGTGATGGCCGGCACGGTCGGCGGCGCGCCGCGGGTCGAACACGCGATGGACGCGGTGCTCGGATTGACCCAGGTGGCGACGCGGATCGGGGACAACATCGGCCTGCTCACCTTCGACAACCAGGTGCGCGGGATCGTGCCGGCGTCGAACGGCAAAGCGCAGTTCGGGCGGGTCACCGAGGCGATGTACCTGCTCGACACGCAGTACGACGAGAGTGCCTACCGCACCGCGTTCACGACCGCTGCAGCACGTTTCCGGCGACGGTCGTTGTTCGTCGTGTTCACCGATCTCGTGGAGTCGATCGTGGTGGATTCGCTGCTCCCCGCTCTCCCGACGTTGACGAGAACGCACCTGGTGCTGATCGCGGCGGTCCGCGATCCCGACGTGTCCGACTGGGCGTCGGCGACGCGCCACGACGGTGTCGACGAATCCTTTCGCTCGGCGGCGGCCGTCGCGTCATTGAACTCGCGGGAGCGGGCGATCGCGAAGCTCTCGGCGACAGGAGCGATCGTGGTTGACTCCCGGCCCGGCGACCTGGCGACCGACGTCGTGGACCGCTACCTCGAACTCAAGGCCCGGGGTCGCCTGTAGAACCGGCCCGGATCAGGCCGCGCTGCGGGCATCGAGGCGATGTACGTCGCCGCTCGAGGCTGGCTCCCGCGACGAATTGACGGCGACTCGACGTCGAGCGCCGGGCCGAAACGGCGACGTGATTCAGGACGCGAGTGGTCGGGCGAGTCGCTGGAGTACGTGGCGACGGATGCGTTCGAGTTCGATCGGATCAGGCATCTCGGGATGGTCGTCGGTCGCCGCGAACGTGGGTGGCCGGCAACCGACGGGCAACATGATCGTTCCATCGGCGCGGATGGTGAAGGTGCGCCCGTTGGTGGCTCGTCGCGATCGCCATCGGTGCCGGTGTTTGTCGTTGTTGTGGCCGGCGCATCTGATCGCCGTGTTCCGCTGGTCGGTTCGGCCGCCGTCGACCCATCCGGTGGCGTGGTCGACCTGGCAGAAGTCGGCAGGCAGCGCGCAGCCGGGATGTTCACAGCCGGTGATCAGCAGCTTCGCTGCCTGGCGTGCGGATCCGGTGAACACTCGAGACTTCCGACCGAGGTCGATCACGGTGCCCGCAGTGTCGACCACGACTCGGCGCACGTGGCCCGAGAGCGCGGCGCGCAGCACGTCGTGTGGATGGAGCTGTTGACCGCGAGTCGTTTCGCAGCGGGTGTCGGGATCGACGGACAGGGCGTCGAGGAGATCGGCGGGGTCGGTGGATCCGGTGAACGGGTTGATTCGATGCCCGTCGAGGTCCGTGGTGGCCGCGAGCCCGCTGTCGGCGAACAGACGGGCCCACGTGTCGGCATCGATCAGGATGTTCACGAGCGGATCGGTCTTCGCACCGGTCGCTGTGTCCGACGCAGCTGCTCTTCGGAAGATCGCGATGAGCGCGTCGTGCCGGCGCTGTTTGGGAGTGCGTGCGAGGTCGAACCCGTCTGAGGCATCGCCGTGCTCGGCGCGGCGGGCCGCGAGATCGGCCTGGAATTCGGCCTCGACGAATCGCTCGAAGATCGAGATCGCTTCCGCGGCAGCCAGCGGATCTCCGCCGTGGGCGTCGACCTTCAGGGTGCCGCCGACCTCGGACACGTGTGCGTCGCGGTGTTCGATCTGCTCGTCCCGTTCGTGGTGGGAGCCGTCGGTGTCGGCGGTCCGGATGAAGTGGTCGACGCAGGCGACGAACTCGCGATGCGGGAGCTGTTCGGCCTGCTCCAGGAGCATCGGAGCGAACGGTCCGACCTGATCCCGAACCCGGCGATTGCTCTGGATGCGCCCGAACTCGGTGGCTTGGGATCGACCGATGTGTCCGCCCGACCAGGCGTCTCCCAGGCCGTCGATCCGGTCGACGGCCTGGGAGAGCGAGCGGAGGCGCGACGCTTCACCCGTCGAGTAGTTGAGGGTGGCCCGCAGATAGGCAGCCATGGATCGATGACCGTCGGCCGCGTACAGGCGCCGGTGGTCGGCGACCGCCACCGCAGCGGCCAACTCCGCATCGAGTCGTCGCCGCTCCGATTCGTTGGCACGGATCCGCTCGTCGAGCGCTGCATCGGACAAACCGACCAACTCTTCGACGAGATCGCTGAGCATGACGACAGTATAACGAACACACGTTCGACATGCAACCATGCAGCGATTCGCTCGGGACTTTCCATCGCCGAGGCCGCAGACAGCATCTGGGCCACCAACAGCGCCGAGGTCTATGTGCTGCTCACCGAGGAACGGGGCTGGACACCAAGGCGCTACGAACGATGGCTTGCCGAGAGCTGGTCGCGCCTGCTCCTTCCAGACGACTGAGCGAACACTCCAGCAGACTTCGGCGCCGATGCGCGCGACCGGGGATCTGACAGGTCCCGCCGGCCTCGATGTGGCCTCCGCGACGTGGTTGTCAGGTGGGCGAGCGGTGTCCCCAGAAGCTCGGTTCGGTGA
>NZ_BAOL01000036.1 GCF_000350145.1 Ilumatobacter nonamiensis YM16-303
CGCTCCGTGCGCGAACTGTTCACGAGAACGACCGGGGCGGGCATGATGGGGGCGTGCGTGTGATCTTCGCAACGGCCGAGCTGTCTCCGGTCGCGACCGTCGGGGGACTCGCGGCGGCGGCTGCGGGGCTCGGGCGCGAGCTGCGTCGCGGCGGGATCGACGTCGACCTGGTGATGCCCGACTACGGGAACGTGGCACTCGTCGACGAGGTGACCTTCGAACTGGACGTGCCGGACTGGGTCGGCACGGCGACGGTCCGGCGCGGGCGCCACGCCGAAGTCGGCATGTTGACGTTGGTCTCGGTGCCCGGGATCGCTCGCCCGCACCCGTACCTGCAGGCGGACGGTTCGGGATGGGAGGACAACAGCGAGCGGTTCTTCCGATTCAGTCGAGCGCTCGCGGCGCTGATCGAGCGTGAGCGACCCGACCTCGTCCACCTCAACGACTGGCACACCGGATCGGCGCTCGCCGCGCTCGGACCCGATGCACCACCGACCATCGTGTCGATCCACAATCTCGCCTATCAGGGCGTTGCCGACGACTCGTGGCTCGAACGGATCGGTGCCCATGCGTCGCACTTCGAGTGGTGGGGCGGAACGAATCCCCTGTCGGGTGCGATCGCGCTGGCCGACCGGATCGTGGCCGTGTCTCCGCACTACGCCGAGGAGATCCAGACACCGGAGGACGGCTTCGGGCTCGACGGCTTGCTCCGCGACCGCCACGACGTGCTGCTCGGGATCCTCAACGGGATCGACACCGACGTGTGGGATCCGTCGAGCGACCCACTGATCCCTGCGAACTTCACTGCGTCGTCGCTGGAGGGCAAGGCGACGTGCCGGGGAGCGCTGGTCGAACGTCTCGGTTTCGACGCCGACCGGATTCCGCTCGCGACGGTGGTGACCCGGCTCACCGACCAGAAGGGGATCGACCTCCTCGTCCCGCTGATTCCTCTACTCGACCAGATCCCGCTGCGACTCGGCGTGCTCGGATCCGGAGACGCGGCGCTCGCCGCCGATCTTCACCGGCTGGCAGCGCAGCATCCGGAGTCCTTCGCGTTCGTCGAGGGTTACGACGAGGCACTGTCGCACCTGATGTTCGCCGGCGCCGATCTGTTCCTGATGCCGAGCCGATTCGAACCGTGCGGACTGACGCAGATGCAGGCGATGCGGTACGGGACGCCTCCCGTGGTGACCGCCGTCGGCGGCCTGGTCGACACGGTGCCCGACGTCGACCGACAGCGTGGTGGGGTCGGTTTCGTCGCTGCCGAAGCAACGCCGGAGCATCTGCTCGCGGCGATGTTCCGGGCCGCGCGCCGCCTGCGCACCGCCCGCGATCGCACGACGCTCCAGAAACGGATCATGTCGATCGACTGGTCGTGGAGTCAGCCCGCGCAGACGTACGCCGCGCTCTACGCCGATCTCATCGCCGCCGAACAACGGTCGTAACGCTCGCGACACACGGCGTTCAGTTCTGCCGTTCGATCGAGCGGTACGGTGATCGAAATGGATGTCGACCCGAACGTACTCGTGATCGTCCTCGCCGGCGGTGAGGGCAAGCGCCTGCAGCCGCTGACCAGCGACCGGGCGAAGCCCGCCGTGCCGTTCGCCGGGACCTACCGGATGATCGACTTCGCGCTGTCGAACTTCGCGAACGCCGGATACCGCAAGATCGTCGTGCTCACGCAGTACAAGAGCCACAGCCTCGACCGTCACATCACCCAGACCTGGCGGTTCTCGGCCATGCTCGACGACTACGTCACGCCGGTCCCCGCCCAGATGCGACGCGGGCCACACTGGTTCCAGGGGTCGGCCGACGCGATCTACCAGAACCTCAACCTGATCTACGACGAACGCCCCGACATCGTCTGCGTCTTCGGTGCGGACCACATCTACCGGATGGACCCGCGCCAGATGGTCGCCGAGCACATGGACAACGACGCCGGCGTCACCGTCGCCGCGATTCCGGTCCCGAAGCGTGATGCGCGGGAGTTCGGTGTGATCGAAGCCGCCGACGACGGTCGGATCATCGCCTTCCACGAGAAGGTCGACGATCCGCCCACCATGCCCGGCGACGACACCCGCTGCCTCGCCAGCATGGGGAACTACGTCTTCAACACCGCGACACTGATCGACATCGTCACGCCGGGTCCGAACCAGTTCACCGATCTGGGCGGCGATGTGATCCCGGCGCTCACGTCGGCGGGCGACGCCCGCGTCTACGACTTCTCGAAGAACACCGTTCCGGGCCAGGACGACCGTGAGCGGGGATACTGGCGCGACGTGGGGACGCTCGACGCGTTCTACCACGCGAACATGGACCTGATCGCGGCCGTCCCGGTGTTCAACCTCTACAACGAACGCTGGCCGGTGTTCACGTCACGCAAGGCGCTCCCGCCGGCCAAGGTGTCACGCGGGAGTGGGGGAGAGCCGCCGTTCGTCGACGACAGCTTGCTGTGTCAGGGCTCGATCCTGAGCGGCGCGCACGTCGAACGCTCGATCATCGGGCCGGGCACCTTCGTCGATCACGACGCGCACGTCACCGACTCGATCATCTTCCCCGGGGTGCGCGTCGGACCGGGAGCGCGCCTCCACCGGTGCATCATCGACAAGAACGTGAATCTTCCCGAATGGACACGGATCGGCCTGGAGCCCGAGCAGGATCGCGAGCGGTACACGATCAGCGACGAGGGCATCGCCGTGCTCCCCAAGGACTACCGCTTCGACTGACGGCGCGTTGGTCGCCGGCACCGACGCGCAGGTGCTCAGGTGTCGGCGAGCTTGGCGACGACGGGGGCGAACGCATCGGCTTCGTCGCCGCCGACGATCACGTAGCTGAATCCGTACTCCTCGCGGCGAGCGACCAGGTCGTCGGCGATCTGGTCGACGGATCCGATCAGGGCGTACGGCGACTCGTCGATCATCTGCGGTTGGACGCCGATCAACTCTGCCATCGCGGCAACCCGGCCGGCACGATCGTCGGTCACGCTGACGAAGAACGTCCGGATGTTCAGCTCGATCTCGTCGATCCGTCCGGCGGCGTCGGCTGCGCTCGCGAGGATCGCGAGCTTGTCGACGACCGCCTCGCGGGTCATCGTGGCGATTGCTTCGGGACCGATCACCCCGGCGTCGAGGGTGGCGTTGACGCCGACGATGTCGGCCTCGCGAGCGGCGATCCCGAGGACGCGCTTCCCGCCACCGCCGATGATCACCGGCGGATGGGGCGTCTGCAGCGGCTTCGGAAATCCGTCGTGGCCCTGAATCGTGTAGTGGTCGCCCTCGTAGGTGAACGGCTCGGCGCCCATGAGGCCCTTGATCACGGCCAGACCTTCCACGAAACGGTCGACGCGCACGCCGGCCCGGTCGTAGGTCATTCCGGCCTGTTCGTAGTCGGCGACCATCCACCCGGCACCGAGGCCGATCTCGAGGCGGCCGCCCGACAGCACGTCCATCGTCGCCAATTCCTTGGCCAGGACGAGCGGATGGCGGTAGTCGTTGTCGAACACCAGAGCGCAGGCCCGGAGCGTCGTCGTCGCGCTCAGCACCGCCTGGAGCCCGGGAACGGGGGCGAACTGGTCGTCGAAGTGGTCGGGCATGGTCGCGACGTCGTAGCCGTGGCCCTCGATGCGCCGAGCCTGCTCGTGCCAGCCGTTCCCGTCTGCTGCCGTCTTGAGCTGCACCCCGAACCGGAACGGGCGCTTCGGAAACGGGTTGACCTGGGGATTCATGACGTTCGAACCTAGCCGCGCAGCACTGTGAACCCTGACGCATGACGCCGAATCGCCGAGCGCCAGGACTAGCGTCGGGGCCACTGTGCAACGTCTTGCCTGGATCCCCCGATTGCTGCTCGTGATCGCAGCCGGCGCGCTCCTGCTCGTCGCGATCGTGGTCGCGGTCGCGCCTCGGGTCTGGACGATCGCGAACGCCCACTCCGAGGAGCCGATCGTCCTGCCGGAGTTCGAGCCGCTGGCCCAACGCACCTACGTGTACGACGCCGACGGCAACGAGATCGCGGTCTACGAACTCGAGAACTCGCAGCCGATCGACTACGCCGACATCTCCGACAACGTGCTCCAGGCGTTCCTGATCGTCGAGGACAAGGAGTTCTTCTCCCATGACGGAGTGAACGTCCGCAGCCTCTTCCGCGCCACGCTGTCGAACTTCGCATCCGACGCTCCCGAACAGGGTGCATCGACGATCACCATGCAGGTCGCCAAGAACGACTTCCTCGCCGGACTCGAACGCGACGGGCGCTACAAACTGCTCCAGATCCAATACGCGAGGCGGCTGGAGAAGGAGAAGACCAAAGAAGAGATCATGGAGCGGTACCTCAACACCGTCTTCTTCGGAAACAATGCCTACGGCATCCAGGCCGCCGCCGAGACCTACTTCGGAAAGACCGCTGCCGACCTCGACTTCCTCGAAGCGGTGTTCCTGGCGGGACTGGTGCGCTCACCGTCGGGCTTCGACCCGATCAACGAGCCCGAGCGGAGCCGCGCCCGCTGGATCCAGGTGCTCGACCGTCTCGTCGCCGAAGAGATCATCACCGAGGACGAGGCCGACATCCTGGCCGAGGAGTTCGTCCTTCCCGAGCGCGTGCGCGTGATTCCGGGTCGCGAGTACTCACGCACCTACTACACCGAGGCGTTGCGTGACTACCTGCTCAACCGGTCCGAGATCCTCGGCGAAACCTACGAGGAGCGCTACAACCAGTTGTTCCGGGGTGGCTTGAGGATCCACACGACCTTGAACCCGGCAATGCAGGTGGCGGCCGAGAACGCGCGGAACCTGCTCCCACCGACGAACGAAGGTTTCGACGCGGCGATGGTGTCGCTCGACGTGGAGACCGGAGCGATCCGCACGATGGTCGGCGGTAGCGGCTTCAAGCCCAACGAGCGCGAGTTGAACATGGCGCTGAGCCCTCGTCAGACCGGCTCGAGCATCAAGTTCTTCATCCTGGCGGCGGCGATTCAAGCGGGCGCGCAGGGCGGCGACGAGATCGACGGACGCGTGGGGTGTCGTCTTCCGACCGGAAACCCCGATGATCCGATCTTCGAGATCAACGGTGGTGTGTCCGGATTCGTCGGAAGTCTCCGAGACATCACCGCTCGCTCGGTCAACTGCGGTTTCGCCCGGCTCTCCCAGATCGTGGGACTGAACCGCGTCGTCGACACCACCTACAACATGGCGAAGTCGCCGTACCTGTATCAGGGCCAGCCGGAGTCGGAACGCACGCCGGTCCTGCCGTACGCCTCCTACGCGACGGGCGCCAACGAAATGACGCCGCTCGACATGGCGTCGGGAATCCAGACGCTGTCGAACGGTGGCGTTCACATGGAGCCGTACTACGTCGAGTACATCGACAACGCCGCCGGTGAACGGATCCACGAGCACCTGGATGCCGGGACCGAGGTGCTCGATCGCGGGGCAGCGCTCGAGACGGTCGACATCCTGAAGGGAACGATCACCTACGGCACCGGTCGCAGCGAGGCTCCGCTGGCCGACGGTCGTCCCGCGTTCGGCAAGACGGGAACGCAGCAGGACAACACGAACGCCTGGTTCGCCGGTGGTACGACCGATCTCGCCACGGCGGTCTGGGTCGGCGACCCCGATGCGTACACGGAGATGATCGGGATCGACGGCTTCGAGTTCAGCAAGATCCAGGGCGGCACCTACCCGGCGCGGATCTGGAAGAACTTCATGGACGCGGCGCACTTCGGTACCGCAAACGAGGATTGGGAGGCTCCGGCGCCGCCCGAGCGGCCCAACGCCCGTCTGGTGCTGCCGGGCAACGAGTGCACCGTGTCGGTGGTCGGTACCACCGGCGGAGACGTGATTCCCGCGGCGGAGCCGGCGGAGGGCGAAGCTCCTCCCGCCGCCGATCCGGCAGCCACACCATCCGGAATCCGTGGGTACCGGCCTGTCGCAGCGGCACCGGAGCCACCGGCTCCGGAGCCCGATGGACCGGAAGAACCTGCGCCTGATGACGACGAGCCGGCGCCGGTCCAGACGACACCGGTCGTCGTGATCACCGCCAAGTCCCAACTCGGAACGACGATCCCGCCCGACATCTTGGATCCGAACCATCCGCTGCCGTCGGTGCCCCTCGGCCAGAGCGTGTCGCCCTGCTGACCCGGACGACGTCGGACCGGCGAGTGAGCGCTACCGCTCCGCGCATGACAAGATGCGAGCGATGACGGACGCCGCGGACGAACCGGACACCGACGAGACGCATCCGTCGACGGCCGGTGGTCGACTGTTGGAACTCCAGCGGATCGACACCGAGGCCGATCAGCTGACCCATCGGCGCGAGCGGCTGCCCGAACGCGAGCACTTGTCGATCGCATCGGAGTCCCTGACCGAATGGGAGCGGCTGCGTTCGTCGATGCGCGCGCGGATGGACGAGTTGACCAGCGTGATCGAGCAGGCGGAGAGCGATGCCGCCGAGGTGGCGGCGCACAAGGTCCGGCTCGAAGCGCAGATGAAGACCGTCATCGCTCCGCGCGAAGCGGAGGCTCTGATGCACGAGATCGGCACGCTCGACGAACAGACCGATGCGCTGGACACACGGGAACTCGAAGCGCTCGAGGAACAGTCCGAGATCGACGACCGTCTCACCGAACACCTCCGGTCGGAGTCGACGTTGCGGGATGATGTCGGCGCTGCCGACGAAGCGCTGCAGCGGGCGACCTCGGAGATCGACGCCGAACTCGCCGAACTCGCCGCTCAACGTGTCGAACGGCGGACCGAGTTCGATGAGTCGATGCTCGCCCGGTACGACCGGGTGCGCGCCTCGTCGGGCGTTGCCGTGGCCCAGTTGGTCGGCCACCGATGCGAGGGCTGCCACCTCGATCTGTCCGCGGCAGAGGTCGACGACGTCAAGGACGAAGCGGCCGGAGCGACCGGCGTTGCCGAATGCCCGAACTGCGGTCGCATTCTCGTCGTCTGAGGGTTCAGGTGTTCTTCTGGTTCATCGGGACGGCGATCGTCACCGTCGGGTTCGTGTTCCGTGATCCGAATTTCGACAACCGGCTGTTGATCGTCGGCTCCGTCCTTCCTGGCGTCGACGTCATGTTCGGCGGGTCGCGGGCGTTGCACAGCATCACGCTGAGCATCGCGTTGCTGGCAGGAGTCATGATCTTCACCGCCAGGGGGAGCGGGGTGCGCCGTACGCTCCTCGGTCTGCCGATCGGGATGTTCCTCCACCTCGTCTTCGACGCGGCGTGGAACGACACCGACACGTTCTGGTGGCCATTCACCGGTGTGGCGTTCTCCGACGACGGGATTCCGATCGTCGATCGCGGGTTGGTGCTCAGCGTGGCGCTCGAAGCGGTCGGGCTCGCGATCTGCGTGTGGCTGTGGCGCTCGAACGGGCTCGGTGACCGGGCTCGCCGGCGGCGCTTTCTCGACGACGGCCGGCTGACCGGGGTGCCGGCACGCTTCGGGTGAAACCGTTTCGCGATTCGATGTTGTGACACACTCAGCGTGGTGCTGATCTTGTTGCGACACGGGCGGACTGCTGCGAACGAGGCGGGGTTGCTCCAGGGACGTCTGAACCAGGATCTCGACGAGTTCGGCGAGCGTCAGGCACAGGCCGCAGCGAAGCACCTGGCGCAGACCGACGGGGGGATCGACGTCGTGATCTCCAGCCCCCTGAAGCGGGCGCAGCAGACGGCAACGGCGCTCGGGCTGCCGGTCGAGACCGATGAGCGGTGGATCGAGTTGTCGTACGGAAAGTACGAAGGGGTTCCCCACGCCGACATTCCGTCGGAGGTGTGGCAGATGTGGCGCAACGACTTCAGCTACGTCCCCGAAGACGGCGAGGCACTGTCGACGCTCGACGAGCGCGTGCGCGCCGCGTGTGACGATCTCGTCGAGCGAGCCTCACGTCAGAACATCGTGGTCGTCAGCCACGTCTCCCCGATGAAGTCCGCTGTGGGGTGGGCCCTCGGCACGGACATCGGCATCTCGTGGAACTGTCACCTCGATCACGCCAGCATCTGCCGTATCGAGATCCGCGGCCGCCGTCCCGTCCTCTCCGCCTTCAACGAGACCTTCCCCGTCGATGTTTCGTAGATCGCGGGTTCTCCGTGAGCCGAAGTTCTCGCGAACCGCTCGGTGCTGGGATGCAATGGTGAGGTGGCCTGTAAGCGGGGTTCTGTAGGACAGCGAATCGCTGCCCCGGTGGCCATCCATCTGTGCGGTCTACCCGGAAGAAACGGACGGGCCGCCCATCTTCCTGCTCGACCTTGCTCCGGGTGGGGTTTACCGAGCCGACGTCGTCGCCGACGCCGCTGGTGCGCTCTTACCGCACCGTTTCACCATCACCTGTGGCATGTCCAGCATGCCCATCGGCTGTCTCTCTCTGTTGCACGTCCGTCAGGTCGCCCCGACCTGGCTCTCGCCAGCACCTTGCCCGATGGAGCCCCGACTTTCCTCGACCCGTCCGAAGACGAGCCGCGGCCACCCGGTCACCTCACCATTGCGACAGCGAGCCTACGCCCTCGAGCGAGCGGAGCGTCAGGCGTCGCAGGACAGCTCGTTGTACACGAGGCTGTTGGCGGCGGGCGTCTGCAGGATCACGCTCCGGCGCACGTTGTTGAGATCGCCCGGGCCGGCCTTGATCTCGATCTGTGCGGTCTGCCCGAACTGCGTTTCGACCGCGAAGTGACGGATCTGACCGCGCTCGGTCGGAGGCACGTCCTCTCCCACCAGCGCAGGCGACATGTAGCCGTCCTCGCCGTACAGCGCGACGGCGAGCACGCTCGACTGTCGGGCCTCCAACTCGGCTGCTTCGAGATGGGCCGTGCGGGCTTCGAGCATCGAGGTGGCCGAGACGAGTTCCTGGTGCGACGCGGCAGCGAGGCTCTCGAACGCCTCGATGAAGGCCATCACGTCCTCGGTCGCGGCGCCGTCGAGACGTTCGAACTCGAGCTCGTCACCCACCTGCAGGTCGTCGGTCGGGCTGATCAACGTGATGTCGCCCTGCGCGGTCGTGATCACGGGAGCGATCGTGGCTTCTTCGGCCAGCACCTGCACCATCGACGTGTCTTCCAGCACGACGCCGACGATGTTGGACTGGATCAGCTCGAAGGTCGGCGTGACGAGGCGTTCCATCAGCCACGGGTTCGCACACGTCCACACTTCGCCGCCGGCCTGCTCGGTGAGCTCGTCCATCTGGTCGGCAATCGCCTGGTGGTTCTCGACGAGACGTTCCGCGATCGGGACGACATCGTCCGGCAACACGCCGTCCATGCCGAGAAGGGTCTCGTAGATGGTGACGCCGGTCTGCTCGAGCGAGGACGCGGTGCGGAGCAGCACGGCCTCGTCGGTCGGGTAGTCGGGGAGCGCCGTCGGAACCGGCGCGTTCCCGACGCGGCCTGCGTCCTCGCTTCCACCGCGGTCCTCACCGCACGCGGCGGCGAGTGCCGCGAGGGACACCGAGAGCCCGCCGATCTTCAGCACATTGCGACGAGAGGTCGTGGAGTTCAGTTCGAAGGGCATCAGGCGTCGTCTCCGGACAGTTGCAGTGGGCTCGCATCGTTGCTGAAAAGCACGTCGAGATCGTCGATGCCGCTGTATTCGGCGAGCACGGTCGCGTGCCGAGCCTCGACCACGGCGATCGAGGCGGTCAACGAGATGGCATGTGAACTCTCGTACTGCTCGATCAGCGACGTGTGGGTGGCGACGGCGGTCTGCTCGAGCGAGTGAGCGGCCTCGAAGAATTCGTCGGCCGAGCCGGTGAACGCCGCGAGATTGTCCTCGACGATGGTCTCGTCGGCCGCACCGGCCGAGATCCCGGTTGCACCGGCGATGGCCTGGGCGTAGGCCCGGTGATTGTTCGCCAACACTCCGATCGCGAGTTCCACATCAGCGGTGGCGTTCTCGAGCGCCGCCTCGTAGAGCTGGCTCGCCGCGAGTTCCAGGCCGATGACCTGGCCGAGCAATTCCTGGTCGGAAGCGGTGGGGACACCTGGGCGGTCGTCGGGCCCCGCGGCCGAGACGAGCGCGCTGCGGTCGACAACGAATGCGGCAGCGAGACCGGCGAGTCCCGCCGCTCCTGCACGGGCGACGAGGCCGCGCCGCGACATCGACGTGTCGGCTGCGGGCTCAGGGATTTCGAGATCCACGGGGGATGGGTCCTTTCGGGTCATGCGAGTGCAGCCTTCCCGCCGGGAAGGCACCGGAGCGATTCTAGGGCGCGGACCACCCTCAACACCGGATTCGTCCGCTCGTGATCAGAAGTCGAGCGCCGACAGGTCGGGATACCACTCGCCGGCGCGCTCGAGTGCGTCGTGCCACCGGGACCGACTCGCAGCTCGGTCGAAACTCGGATCGGGCTGGACGGAGGTGGCCGGATCCCACAGCTCGGCAACGTCACCCAGCCTGCTGAATGCCCCGATCCCGAGCCCGGCGAGGAACGCTGCACCGCGTGTGGTGGCCTCGGTCGTCGGCGAGACCTCGATGTCGGTCCCGGTTGCATCGGCGAGCGCCTGGACCAACGTGGGGTTCGGCGACATGCCGCCGTCCAGCCGGATCGTGTCGATCTCGACGCCCGTGTCAGCAGTCGCCGCCTCCACCAGGTCGGCGCACCGGTGGGCGACGCCCTCCAGCACCGCACGCACGATGTGCGGGCGCTCCGTCCCGCGGGTGATGCCCAGCAACGTGCCGCGAGCCCCGTAGTCCCATCGCGGCGTGCCGAGACCGAGGAGTGCGGGGACGTACACGACCCCGTCGGAACTCGCGCATCGCTGCGCTACGTCGTGGCTGTCGGCGCTGGTCGCGATGAGACTCAGATCGTCGCGGAGCCATTCGACGTTCGTGCCGGCCGACAGCATGATCCCTTCCGCGCCCCACGTGAGATCACCATCGAGTTGCCAGGTCGGCAGCGCGTACGTTCCCGCATCGTTGCGACGGATCTCGGTTGGGGGAGTGGTTCCGGTGACCAGGTCGAGCATGCCGCCGGTCCCCAACGTCAGCTTGGCGAGGCCGGGACGAATGCACGCCTGTCCGATGAGCGAGGCTTGCTGATCACCGCACAGTGCAGCGATCGGTGGGCCACCGGGAAGTTCGGTCGCGTGCCCGACGACTCCGGCGGAGTCGACGACCGTGGGGAGGAGCGCCGGGTCGATTCCGAAATGGTCGAGGCGGTCCGGTGCCCACGTCGAGCCATCGGCGACCCGCATCCCGGTCGTCGTGGTGGACATGTTGGTGCCGTCGCTCACGTGGATTTCGCCAGCCGTCAGGGTCCATGCGATCCAACTGTCGATCGTCCCGAAACACAGATCGCGCCCGTCCAGATCGGGTGTGTTCTGCAGGAGCCAGGCGAGCTTGGTGATCGACTGATTCGGCGCGATCGTCCAGTCGTGCTCGGCTTTCGCGACGATGCACTCGGTGATCGTGCGCAGGTCCTGCCAACCGATGCCGGGTCCGACCGGGGCTCCGGTGGTGCGGTCCCACACCACCGTGCTCGCACGTTGGGTGGTGATCCCGATGGCGGCGACGGGCCCCGGAGCGCGATCCAGCGCCGCTCGAGCCGCCTCGAGGGTGAGTTCCGCCAAGTGGACTGCGTCGAACTCGACCAGCCCCTCGAACGGGGTCGACGGCGGGTTCTCGCGGTACTCGAGATGCTCGATCCGGAGGCGGTCGTCGACGATCGCGGCACGCAGGCCGGTCGTCCCGATGTCGAGGACGAGGAAGCGGGAGGTCATCCGGACTCCTGGGTCGATCGGCGCGAACTCGGGACGAATCCCTTGGCTTGGAGACGGCTCCCGAGGTACCCGCCGACCAGCCCGGCGAACGACACGAGCGACAGGGTGAAGACGATGCCGAACCAGTTCACGTCACGATCGGTGATCAACCGCACCACGACGAAGACCGCCTGCGCCACGACGTAGGTTCCGATCGCCGTGACGAGTCCGTGGGTGAGCGGCGTGCCGCGCTGCTGGGCCCAGGCGGCGCTCCCGGAACCGATGATGAATCCGGCGACGGCACCGAAGTACGCCAGCAGGTTGACCCCATCGACGACCAGGCCGAGAACGGAGAACGGAATCGCCAGGATGAGACAGATGGTCGCTCCGGCGCGGAGCGCGTCGAAATCCCATCGACCGGGCCGAGCAGCGCTGGAGCCCAGCGTGGAGTCGTCGTGCGACATCGGCGTCATCGTCGCACGTCGAGCGAGCAGCGGGCAATCGGAGTCACGGGATGACCGCGCCGCGTGCTCGTTCGGCCGCCGATAGTCTCAGCAGGTTGCCCGATCGGGAACCGACCAGATGACGACGACCTACGATCCACGAGATCCGCTCTACACCGACGAGGCGGCGGTCCGCGAGGAGATGGCCCGCGTCTTCGACATCTGCCACGAGTGCCGTCGATGTGTCTCGTTGTGCACCACGTTTCCGACGTTGTTCGAGATGTTGGCGGGTATCGACGGGCACGACGCCGGCCTGATGACACCGGCGCAGCAGGACCATGTCGTCGATCAGTGCTTTCAGTGCAAGCTGTGTGCGGTCGATTGTCCGTTCACACCGGAATTGCACGACCTCGACGTCGACTTCCCCCGCCTCGCACTGCGAGCCCGGGCGATGCGGTTCGAGAACGACCATGGAACTGCGCGTGAGCGGTCGACGGCACGAATGCTGGGATCTGCGGATCGCATCGGCACGCTGGCATCGATCCTGCCCGATGTCGCGAACCATGTGATTGCCGCTCGGCCACGATCGTTGGCACGCAAGCTCTCCGCAGCGATCTCGGGGATCTCGTCGTCGCGGCTGCTGGCGCCGTACGCCCGACAGCGGTTCTCGGCGTGGTTCTCCGCCCGTCCGCGGATCAAGCTGCGGAATCGGCAAGCGGCCGTCACGGTGTACCCGACGTGCCTGGTGGAGTACCAGGAGCCGAACATCGGTCGGGATCTCGTCAAGGTGTACGAGCGCAACGGCGTCGAGTGCGGCCGCTCGGAGGCGGCGTGCTGCGGGGCGGCTCTGCTCCACGCGGGTGACCTCAAGCGGTTCCGCAAGGTCGCGAAGGCGAACGTGGCAGTCCTCGCCCGAGAAGTAGACCAAGGGACCGATGTCGTCGTTCCACAGCCGACCTGTGGCTACATCCTCAAGCACGAGTATCCCCGCTACGTGCCGGGTGACGAGGCCGAGCTGGTCGCATCGCGCACGTTCGACGCAGCCCAGTACCTGATGTCACTCCACGGTGCGAACGACTACGTGCTCGACACCGAATTCGACGGCGACGTTCCCAAAACCGTCACCTACCAGGCGCCCGGGCACCTCCGGGCGCAGAACATCGGCTACCAGGGTCGCGATCTGATGAAACTGACCGGTGCACGCGTCACACTGATCCAACAGAGTTCCGGCACCGAGTCGATGTGGGCCTATCGGGCGAGCAACGACGCGGTCGCGCTCGAGATGGCGCAGCGATTGGGCGAGAAGATCGACGCGGCCGGCGGCGAGGTGGTCGCCGGAGGCTGCCACCTGTCGAACGTCGCGATCACCGAACAGACCGGGCGCCAGGTGTCGCATCCGCTCCAGGTGATCGCCCGCGCGTACGGCATCCACGACGAGCCGTGAGGCCCGCGAAAGCCCCGGAGAACTTTTTCCTGGCACTCTGAGCTGGCCTGATCTAGATTCGGCGACGTGAGGACAGGCGAAAGTTCTCACCCGAACATGGCCAGGGGGTCGCGAACGTGTCCATTCATCAGATCAGTCCCGACGTATCGAAGTGGTGGGATCTCGGGGCCTGCCGCGGACTCGATGCGGCGATCTTCTACCCGGATGACGACGCGGAAGCCGAAGCAGCGAAGAGCGTGTGTGCGTCGTGTTCCGTGCAGAGCACCTGTCTCGACTACGCCTTGACATCACGCGAGAAGGCCGGAGTGTGGGGCGGGGCCACCGAGCGTGACCGTCGGCGGATCATCCGGCAGCGTCGTCGCAAGGACTGACCGCACCGTCTCGGTCCACAAGCGACCACGGATCCGCGGCGCAAGCCGCCTAGTCTCGCCGTCCATGTCTGCGCTCACGCCGTTCGGCGGATGGCCCGGTGTCATCTCCACGCTCATCTCGGGACACGACCTGCCGTCCGATGCGACCGGCGCTGCGTTGTCCGAGATCCTGATCGGTGATGCCACCCCGGCACAGATCGCCGGCTTTCTCGTCGCACTGCGTGCCAAGGGCGAATCGAGCGACGAGTTGTACGGGCTGCTGTCCGCGGCGATGAGCGAAGCGACGATCGTCCCGCTGACCGACGAAGAACGTGCGGCTGCCGTGGACATCGTCGGAACGGGTGGCGACGGATCGAACTCGATCAACGTGTCGACCATTGCCTCCGTCGTGATCGCCGCCGCGGGAACTCCTGTGTGCAAACACGGCAACCGCTCGGCGTCGTCGAAGACCGGAGCGGCCGATGTGCTGGAGATGCTCGGCGTTGCGGTGGAGCAGAGCCCGGACGGGGTCGCTGCGTGTATGCGTCAATCCGGGATCGGATTCTGTTTCGCACCGGCCTTTCATCCGGCCTTCCGGTTCGCTGGTGCGCCGCGCCGTGAGATGGGAGTCGCCACGGCGTTCAACATGGTCGGTCCGATGGCCAACCCCGGCCGGGTCCGCAACCAATTGATCGGGGTCGCCGACCCGGCGTACGCGCTGGCGATGCTCGGCGCGTTGGAGCAGCAGGGCGTGACCCGGGCGTGGGTCGTGCACGGTGCCGGACTCGACGAACTCACCACGACGGGCGTGTCCAACGTGTGGTCGCTGATCGACGGGCGGATCACCGAGTTCCTTCTCGATCCGACCGATCTCGGTCTCGCTCCAGCGACGGCGGACGACCTGCGCGGCGGCGAGCCGGCAGAGAACGCCGAAGCTTTCCAACGGGTGCTCGCGGGCGATGCCGGACCACATCGAGACGTGGTCGTGCTGAACGCGGGCGCCGCGCTGGCGGTGGCCGGTGGCGCCGAAGACCTCGAAGCGGGCATCGCGCTGGCCGGCGAGGCCATCGACGACGGCCGGGCCGAGCGCACACTCGCAGAGTTCGTGCGTGTGTCGCAGCTCCACGGGTCGGAATGAGCAACAGGTGAGTGACGTCGCCGTCCGGGTCCCGGCGTCGTCGGCGAACCTCGGAGCCGGGTTCGACGTGCTCGCGATGGCGGTGGGCCTGTACGCCGATCTGGGAACCGGTCGGGCGCCCGACGGCGCCCAGCAGTTGGATGAGGACCGGTCCGGTCGCGCGGCGTTCGAGCGACTGGGCGGCACCGGTTCGATCTGGATGCGGTGCGCGATCCCGATGGCGCGAGGTCTGGGTTTCAGTGGTGCGATCCGCGTCGGCGCCGCAGCGCTCGCCGTCGCTCAGGCGGGAGGCACCTTCGAGGATCGGGCGGACGACATCCTCGCGGTCGCCGCCGAACTCGAGGGTCACGGTGACAACGCGGCGGCGTCGTTGCTCGGGGGTGTCGTCGCGTACGTCGAGGGTCGGGCCGTGCCGTTCGTGATGGGTCCGACGCTCGCCGCCGCGTCCTTCGTGGCCTGGATCCCCGACGTCACCACGTCGACGAACCGTTCGCGTCGTGCGCTCGGCCCGGAGATCGCTCGAGCCGATGCGGTCCACAACATCGGGCGAGCGACGCAGCTCGCGCTGGCGTTCGCCCATGACGATCCGGCGCTGCTCGTCGGGGCCACCGACGATCGACTGCACCAGGACGTCCGACTCCCGCTTGTTCCCGGCGCCGCCGACGCGATCCGAGCGGGCGTGGACGCCGGAGCGTGGTGCGCCTGGCTGAGCGGCAGCGGTCCAACCGTGGGGATGCTCGCCGACTCGTCGGTGGCCGATGCGGTCGCCGAGGCACTCCCGACCGGCGGGCACACCAAAGTGCTGTCGATCGACACCGCCGGTGTCCACATCCTCTGAGAACGAGGTCAGGCGGCGCGTTCGAGCGGTGGGATGTGCTCGCTCGATGCGATCGGGAAACTCCACGCTCCGTCGCAGGTGACGCTCAGTCGGTGGCTGTGCTTGTCGAAGAACTTCGCGAGGCACAGCGCCTCGTCGGCGTGTTCGCGCGGACTGGGACGTCCCGGTTCGATGTTCGCGAGCGGCCCGAGGGGCAGCGCAGACGTGAGTGTGGTCGGCGTCCGGGTGTCGACGAGCGCACCCGCAGCGATGATCCAGGTCGTGACCCCGTCGGTGACCTCGGCGCGTCCTGCCGTGGCGAGCGCATCGAAGAGCAGCGTGCGGCGGATCGCGCCGAGCAGTGCCGAGAGCCGATCGCGGATCATCGCAGCCTCCTCGAAGCGCTGTTGTCCGGCGAGTTTGGCCATTCGGTCGCGCAGCCGACCGACGACGAACGACGGATCACCGGCGATGGCCTGCGTCGCGAGCGCAACCGCGGCGGCGTAGTCGTCGGCGTCGGCCGTGCCCGAGCAGGGGCAATGGGCCACACCGAGCTGTGCTGCGCTGCACACGGGAGCGTCCGACGGGGCCACGTAGTTGCGTCCGAGCCGCTGGGTGCAGCGTCGGAGAGGGAGGGCGGTCTGGAGCGCGTCGACCACCAGCGTCGCCATCGTCCGTGACGGGAGCGGGCCGATGTGCTCGCCGGACTTGCCAGGGTTCTTGACGATCGACAGGCGGGGCCAGGCGGTCTCGGTGTCGAGTCGGACGTAGCAGTACTTCGAGGCGCGTGTGCCACGACGGTTGTAGCGCGGGAGGAGCTGACCGATGTATCGCGTCTCCACGATCTCCGCGGTGAGTGGATCGGGGAGTTCGACGTGGGTGACCGACGTGGTCTCTCGGAGCATCGGACCGATCTTGCGTCGATCGTCGCTGCCGAAGTAGCTCCGGACACGTTGACGGAGATTGGTCGCCTTGCCGACGTAGAGCACCGCGTCGCCATGCCCGCGAAACATGTAGACGCCGGGCGTTCGCGGCAGACCGGCGGTCAGCTTCAGCTTCGGCGCCATCGGGTGACCGCCGATCTTGCCGAGCGCGACGAGGTCGTCGAGACCGAGCACGCCCAAGCCCGAAGCGCGTTCGATGAGCAGATGCAGGAGGTCGGTGGTGGCGAGCGCGTCGTCGAGGGCGCGGTGGCTGGGTTGGTGATCGAGCCGCAGGCGCGACGCCAGGGTCGAGAGCTTGCAGTTCGGCACCTCGTCACGCACGAGGCGTCGGGCCAGGTGCACGGTGTCGACGATCGTGCCGTTCCACGCAGGTCGCTCGGCGCGAGCAAGTGCGGCCCGGACGAACCCGACGTCGAAACCTGCGTTGTGTGCGACGAGCACCGAATCGCCGAGAAAGCTCAGGAGTGAGGGAAGCACCGCCTCGATCCTCGGCGCCGGCGCGACCAGTGCGTCGGTCAGCCCGGTGAGGATCGAGATCTGCGGTGGGATGGCCCGTCCGGGATTCACCAGTGTCTGGAAGGTGCCGAGACATTCGCCGCCGCGAACCTTCACGACTCCGACCTCGGTGATCATGTCGTCGTTCCGGTTGCCGCCGGTCGTCTCGAGGTCGAGCACACAGAACGTGACGTCGTTGAGTGGGGTTCCGAGCTCATCGAACGAACGTTGCTGTTCGATCGACGAAACGTCCCGCACTCGCATCCGAGAGAGTGAACACGAACAGATGTACCCGTGTCAAGGAATGAGGGGAGAATCCACCGGGTAGGTTCGGCACATGGCCACCATCGAGCATCGCGACCTACGGTCGGCGCTCGAGTTCGCCGTGTTGATCGCAGCCGAGTCGCAGAAGCGCCGCGCATCGCTGGCGTTTCCGAAGGAGCTGAAGCCGTTCCTGAGCAAGTCCCGACTTGCGACCTCCTCACTGGGCCGAATTCGTCGAGCGATCGAAGCCGATCCCGACTTCCGGTCGACGATCTCGACCGTTGCCGACGCAGATCCCGATCTCATCGACGAGGTCGGACGCCTGTGGCTCGCCGGTCGCGACGGCTGGGAGGGGCGGGCCGCCCAGGTCATCGCGGAGCGGGATGATCAGGAACAGACCGCCGACCTGCGGCGCGATCTGAAGCGCTCGGAGAAGCGGCGCGTGGCGGCGGAACAGGCGGCCGCCCGGGTGCAGGTCGATGTGATGCAGCGCGACGAGACCATTGCCGAGCAGGCTGCTCAGTTGGATGAACTCCGGGCGGATCTCACGAAGGCGGCCGAGGCCCTGGACGAGGTGCGCTCCGAGCTGATCGACACTCGCAACGAGGCCCGTCATGCGCGGGACCGGGAGGCAGCAGCCGTCGAACGAGCGGAGATCATGGCGCAGCAGCCACCTCCGGTGCCCTCCGCGACCGAGCCGGATCCGGATGAGTCGTCGTCGGCGGAGGCGCTGATCCGCGCCGAGCGCCAGCTCGCCGCGGTGCTCGATGCGTCACGCGAGTTCGCCGAACGGGTCGAGTTGCTCGTGGCCACGCGCCCGGAGCGCGCCGATACCCGGTCGCCGCGGCGTCCGACGCTGCCGGTACCCGGCGGGTTGATCGCAACCTCGGCCGCAGCCGCCCAGCACCTCGTGACCCAACACGCCCCGGTTCTCGTCGATGGCTACAACGTTGCGAAGCTGGCGTGGCCGGACCGGTCGCTGGAGCAGCAGCGTGACATGTTGGTGAGTCGATGCGAGAACCTCGCCCGTCGACACGACGCCACGGTCACGGTGGTCTTCGACGGTGATTCCGTGCCCGGTGCACACGCGAAGAAACGGCGATCGATCCGAGTCGTGTACTCGCCTGCCGGTACGACCGCCGACGACGTGATCCGCTCCGAGGTCGATCACCTGCCGGCCGACACCGCAGTCATCGTCGTCACGAACGACCGCGAGATCGTCGACGACGTCAAGGCCGTCGGCGCCAACGTCATCCCCAGCAACGCCTTCCTCGCCATTCTCTGATCTCGACGCCGGGCGGAGTCCGTCGAGCGACCGACGTTTCCGGATTTCGACGTGTGATGGCGATGGCGTCCCAGATAGCGTCCAGGCTTGCCATTCCGGGATAGCTCAGCTGGCAGAGCAATTGACTGTTAATCAATGGGTCGCAGGTTCGAGCCCTGCTCCCGGAGCTCGAAGACCCACCGTCCACGCGGTGGGTCTTCGTCGTTTTCGGCGGGTGAGGACGTGCGCTGGTGTATGGGGCTGTTGCGTGGGGCGGGCGGGGCTCGAACCCGCGACCGAGCGATTATGAGTCGCCTGCTCTCACCAACTGAGCTACCACCCCGGGTTCGGACGAGGTCAGGTGTCGGGTTGTTCGATGGCGTCGAGGAATGCGTTCACGTCCCCCTCCTCGCCGCCGACCAGCCAGATCGACAACTCGCCGTCCTCGATCTCCGCTCCGTCGTCGTCCTCGGAGTCCTGCCAGGGGAGCACGCCATCGACGAAGTAGCGGTCGACGGTGATGTCGTCGCTCTCGCCGTCGACCGGGGCGATGATCGCGAGCTCCACCTCGGCGTCCCGGGGCTGGTCGTTGAGGATGTCGATCAGTTCGTGAACTCGCATGGATGGGATCTCCGGGGTCGTGGTGGGTTGAGTGGTGGGGAGGGTCACAGATCGTCGAGCCACGCCGGCGCTCGATCGAGCAGGTACAGACTGACGTGTTTGCAGCGTTCGAGCGCCACGCCGATCGCGTCGTCGTTGGTGAGATAGACGTCGGCGAGGTCGACCGTCATCTTGGCCACGATCGACAAGCTGCGCTCCGGGGCGTCGGTGACGCTCGGGAACGAGTCGATGGCCGAGACCTCGACCGGAAGATCGATGCCGCCGATCCCCGCGAGATCGGTGGCGAGGACGAGCAGGTCGGGCGGCTCCGGCAACGGCGGAAGGGTCCACGTGAACAGGATGGTGAACGTGAATCCCGTCGGTGGGCCGTCGTCCAGTTCCTCGAGACGGATCACCTCGTCTTCGAAACCGAGCATCGCGCGCGGGTCGACATCGAGCGACAGATGCAGGTCGATCGGCCCGGAGCATGCCTCCTCCGGGTGGAGGTCGACCTCCCAGAGTTGGCGAAGTGAATACGTCTCGACGAAATGCCGTTCGTCGTGGACGTGGAAACCGTGATCGATCGCCTGACTCTTCACGTCGGCGACAAATCCCGCTACGTCGATGACTGCCATCGGAGCGGACACTACCGTCCCGGGACGTGGACCGTCCGAACGTTGCATCCGTGGAGCCCGGGCGGGTGCTGGACGTGTTCGGGTCGATCTGCGATCGCGCCGCGCAACTCCTCGCCGACAACGACGACTGGACGATGTCAGGTGACCGCGAGACGCAGTACGCGGTCGACGTCCGGATCGACCACATGTGTCTCGACTCCTTGCACGGCGCGGGGTACTCGGTGCTGTCGGAGGAGAGCGGAATCACCGGCCCCTCGAGTGCCGTGCGACCGGACGCGATCGTGATCGTCGACCCACTCGATGGTTCGACCAACGCCGCGCTCGGACTGCCGTGGTGCGCAACCGCGCTGTGCCTCGTGATCGACGGCGTGCCCGAAGTCGCGATGGTGACCAACCTCCGCACCGGGACTCGATTCAGTGCCGTGCGCGGCGCCGGGGCGACGCGGGACGGCCGCAGCATCGACGTGGGTGCGGACCGGACGCTGGCCGACGCCGTCATCGCGGTGAATGCCAGGCCCCCCGAATCGTTCCGGCCCGCACAGTTCCGGAGCACGGGATCGACCGCGCTCGACATCGCGTCCGTCGCGTCACCTCACGGGTTCGACGGGACGGTCGACTTCGACGAGGGGATGATCGGGGTGTGGGACTACCTGGCCGCGGTGCTGATCCTGGAAGAGGCGGGTGGGGTCGCATCCGACGCGCTGGGTCGTGACCTGGTCACGCTGCACCCCGGTGAGCGTCGGCGCCCGGTGACGGCCACGTCCACCGCGCTGCTCGACGAGTTGCTCGCCGCCTGCGACTCCTGAGCAGCACGTCGGCGTGAAAACCCTGTGTCGCGGTGGCAGAGAAAGCGCAGATCGGCCATGATCGTCCTCATGACGAATGCAGTTGGTCCCGTCGGTGAGGCTCTCGGAGAACGAGAGCCGTTCGGTCCGATGAAGAAACTCGACCACGACCAGCTCGTGGCCGAGCAGCAGCGGCAACTCGTCCAGCCGCGACGGGACTACTCGCGCAGCGCGAAACTGCTCTTCGCCACGATGGACCTGGTGTACGGCAAGACGCGGACGCTGGAGAAGTTCCGCGTCATCGAGGTCGTCGCCCGCGTGCCGTACATGGCGTGGGAGAGCGTCGCGTACATCGCGATGACCCATACGTCGAAGCGGCCCGACTTCGCGCGGCGGGTGTACGACCGAGCGATGGTCGCCCGATTCGAGCAGGACAACGAGCAGTGGCACCTGCTGATCCTGGAGGAGCTGACGAGTCAGAAGCGCCGTCACTGGCTGCGGAATCGGGTGATCCCACAGGTGCTCGCGGTCGCGTACTACCAGCTGTCGTGGATGATGTTCGTCGTCAACCCGAAGTGGAGCTACCGCCTGAACGCCGACTTCGAGGATCACGCCGCGCACGAGTACGCGCACCTCGTGGAGGAGAACCCGCAGTGGGAGGACGAGGCTTTCGTCAGCAAGTTCGAAGCCGACTACGGCTCATACGACAATCTCGCCGACATGTTCCGCCAGATCGGCTACGACGAGGTGATCCATCGTGAGGAGAGCGAACTCATGATGACCCAGCCCCGCTACCGCTGAGCGTGCCATCCGGTGTCAGACACCGGATGGCAC
>NZ_BAOL01000035.1 GCF_000350145.1 Ilumatobacter nonamiensis YM16-303
CAGCCTGCGAGAGCCACACGCTTGACTCGGAGGCGTGTCGCACCATCTCGAGCACGTACCCGAGCGCAGACGTGCCGATCGCGAGCGACTCGAACGAATGGGTGTCATTGGTTTTCTGCGCCGTTTGTTAGGGCCGGAAGGAGACCCGCTCTCTGAGCCAATTGGCAAGCCAGGTTTCGTCGACGTCGCGTGCGGCGACGGCGAGCATTGCTTCGACAGCTTGGTTGGTGTCGGGTTGTGAGTCGTTCCACGATCCGTCGTTGAGGTCAATGAACAGCACGAGGCAGGCCCAAGCTGCTCGTTTGTTGCCGTCGGGGAGGCGGGTGGTTCCAGGCGATCCGGCAGGCGAGTACAGCGGCCTTGTCGTAGACGTCCGGGTAGAAGTCGGTGTCGTCGAAGCCCGCTTGCGGTGCATGCAGCGCGGAGTCGGCGAGATCGACACGGCTGGCCTTGATCAGCGTCGCGGCGTCGATCCCGGTGACGTGCTCGGAGAGGAACCAGAACTCGGCGAGGCTGAGGTAGCGGGTCACTTGGCGAGTCGGTCGAGGATCTCCCGGTCGCGTTCGAGCAGTTTCGTTGCGCGGGCGGTGAAGTCCTCGTCGGCTCGCACCCGCTCGATCTCGGCGGCGAGGGAGTCGATGATGAGTTGGTTGACGCTGTCGCCGCGCACTCGAGCGACGGCTTCGGCGTCGTCGGCGAGATCGTCGGGCAACCGAACCGTCGTCTGTTTTGTCATGACATCATGATATCACGATGCGAGCAGCGCGAGATCAACATCACAGTGACGCTCCGCAGTCCGCTTACACCCGGCAGGATGCCCACGGAGCCCCGATCGAGATCGCGCGTCGGGTCGAGATGCAGATCGAGAGAGTCTCAGTCGGTCGTCAGGTAGTCGAGCGACAGCGCGGTGGTGTGTTTGATCTCCTCCATGACGAAGATCGTGCGGACGTCGTACAGATCGACCGCGTCGATCAGCCGCTTGTAGAACGCGTCGTAGGCGGCGATGCTCGGGACCATCACCTTGAGCGTGTAGTCGATGTCGCCGCTCGTGCGGTACGCCTCGACGATCTCGGAGAACGTGGCGATCGCCGAGCGGAACGTCTCGATCCATTGTGAGCTGTGATCGTTGGTGCGGATGTTGACGAGGGCGGCCACGTCGAGGTTGACGGCGGCCGGATCGATGAGCGCGACCCGGTGTGTGATCACGCCGGCTTCCTCGAGCGCGCGGACTCGCCGCCAGCACGGGGTGGGGGTCAGGCCGACGCGATCGCCGAGCTCGCGGGCACTGAGCGATCCGTCCTCCTGGAGTAAACGCACAATATCCCGATCGACTTCATCCACAATCGATGATTCTTGCACAAATCGTCGATCTGGAACATGACTGGTGCACATTGGGTGGTATTCGCTGCAATGAACGCAAAGCACGACTCAGCGCGATTCCGTACCCTGGGGGCATGGCATTTGGGAAGTACTTCACCGAGCACCCGGCGTCGGTCGACGAGACCTACGCCGAACACTTCCGCGTCGCGACGAGCTGTGCCGGTTCGCTCGCGATCGCCGCAGGTGCCGCACTGGTCCACGCGGTCGTTCCGGCGCTGTGCGAGAAGACCGCGAGCCGCAGGATCAAGGCGCTGCACGCGCGAGTCACCTCCGGTGCGCGGGCCGAGACGCCCGACGTGATGAACGCCGCGTAGAACGCGACGCCGAGGGCAGCGTCGCGTCGAAGATCCGGACGAATACCCTCGTATCACTCTTGTATCGAACACACGTACGTGTTATGATCTGATCATGGAATACGGGGCCACCAGCGATCTCGGCGAGAGGACCGGGTTCGACACGGCGGCCGAAGTCGCCCGATTGGTGGCGATGCCGGCGGCCGCGCTCGACGACGAGGTGCGTCGTGTCGAGTCGCAGCGCCGTGATGCGGAAGCCCGGTTGGCCTTGGTGGCGGCGGTGTCGAGCAGCGCCAGCAGTTCCTGACCGATGGACATCGTTCGATGGCGGGCTACCTGAAGGCACATCTGAACTGTTCGGGTGTGGAGGCGAACCGCATCCGTCGCCGCGGGCGTCTGCTCGATGAACACCCCGAAGCCGCCGACGCGGTGGGCGAGGGACGCGTGTCGATGGGCAATGTCGATCTGCTCGCGAAAGCGCGCTGCGATCGTCGGGTGGGAGACGTGGTCGGCGGATTCGTGCCGATGTTGATCGAGCGGGCCGAGTGCTTCTCTGCGAAGGAGTTCGGGGTGCTGGTGGATCGGGTCGTGGCGAACGCTGATGCCGACGGTGTCGAGCCCGATGACGTGGACTGCTCGGCCACGGTGATCGCCGGTCCCGATGGCGTCCACCTCCGTGCATCCGGCGGGTCGGCATTGCAGGCGGCGGAGATGAAGGCGGTGTTCGACCGCGCCGTGGAGGCGGAATTCCGTCGCGATGTGGACGATCGACGCGCCGAGCACGGTGACAACGCCGACCAGCACCCGTTGCCACGTTCGGCACGCCAGCGAAAGTTCGCGGCGATGTATGCGATCCACATGGCCGCGGCATCGACGCCGCCGGATGCCCAGGTGCCGGAGCCACTGGTCACGCTGCTGTATTCGGCTGGTCGCGCGGGGCGGGCGTTTCACGCGCACGGACTCGTCGACAACGAGGACGTCTTCGATGCGCCCTCACATGGATGGGAGTCCGAGGACCCTCACGATCTCGCGGCCGTTCGTTGTGAGACCTCGACCGGGATCCCGGTGTCCGACCATGACATGGTGCGGGCGATGATCCGCGGGCGGATCCGCCGGGCAGTGGTCGACACCGGCGGGGTGGCCATCGATCTCGGGCCGAAGCGGCGCTTGTTCACCGGAGCGGCAGCCGAGGCGGCACGGATGGTGGTCGTGGAGTGTGTGCACCCAGGTTGCTCGATCCCGGCCGAGTTCGCCCAGATCGATCACATGGTGCCGTATGCCGACGGAGGAACGACCGATCAGCGCAACGCCGCACCGTTGTGTGGGCTGCACAACCGGTTCAAGCACCGTGCCGGATTCCGAAGTCGGCGAGCCCGGGACGGGCGGGTGTATCTGATCCGACCGGACGGAAGCGTTGTTGTGCCGGTCGGGCAACGACCACCCGAGTTCGAACAGGAACACGACACGCTCGATGTTCGAGGTGACCGATGTCCCGAGCACGAGACCGTCGTCGAGACGATCGGTTGGGACGAATTCGTCGACCGGCAGCGACGCGGCCGCGACCCGGATTCCCAACAACCTGGCTGGACGATCGTGCACCTCGAGGCCGATCGCATCGACCAGCTCATGGGCCGCTGACTCCGATCAGGTGAGCGAATCCGCGACACCGGCGATGATCGCGGCGACCTCGGCCGCGTGGGTGTCCTCGTGCATCGAATGGCCGCCACCATCGAGCACCACGAGGCGGGCGTCGGGCATCTTGCGTTCCAGATAGCTCCCCGCGCTCGCGTACTCCGGCCGGTCGTCTCCGCCCGCCAACACGACTGTGGGTGTGGCCATCTCCGCCAGACGATCCATCACCATGGAGTCCTCCTGCAGGTTGAGCGCGGCCACCCGTTCGGGCACGCCGAAGCGGTGCGCGTTTCGACGGGAGCGCTCGTTCCATCCTTCCCGCTTCTCCGCGTCGCGGTACCCCGGTCCGGTGTTGAGCACGACGACGCCGCGGGTCGCGTCCGGTCGCGTCGCAGCATGGGCGAGCGCCAGGTAGCCGCCGAGCGAGTGACCGACGAGAACGGGCGGTTCGTCGAGCGTCGCGAGCACCTCGTCCAGATCGTTCAGCGCCGCGTCGCGTGTGAACGCATCCGGGTCGTCGGGACACGGCGACTCGCCGTGTCCGGGAAGATCGACCGCGACGACGGTGAATCGCTCGGCGAGCACGTTCGCGCACGCATCCCACGTGTGGGCGTCCATGCCGAGGCCGTGGAGGAGGACGATTGCGGGTCCCGACCCGCGCCGGATGGTGTTGAGCTGCACGCCGAGCGACGGTACCCCAACCGTGCCATCCGGTGTCAGACACCCGATGG
>NZ_BAOL01000034.1 GCF_000350145.1 Ilumatobacter nonamiensis YM16-303
TTCGCGCACGGAGCGCCGGAGAAGATCACGAGGTCGGGGTTGGGAGGAGCGCCGATAGCATTTCCGCGCCCCTTATGACGCAGCAGCACCCTGACCTCGCCGACGAACAGGCCTACATCGATCATGCGTACCGCTGCCTCGCGAACAGCCGTGAGGCGGCCCTGCGGATCCGCAACATGAACGAAGCCGACCTCGGTGGCACGTTCCAGGCGCGGTTCGAACGCAACGCCTTCGACGAAGCGATCGTCAAACGCCTCGAAGACCTCGACCTCGGCGATTCCTCGCTGGTCTTCGGTCGGATCGACCGGCTCGCCGAATCGCCCGACCAGACCGAACCGTTCCACATCGGACGACTCGCGGTGGCCGACGAGGACCGCGAGCCCGTCGTGGTCGACTGGCGTGCACCGGTCGCCGAACCGTTCTACCGCGCCACCGGGCGTGAGCCGATGGGCCTCGCGCGGCGTCGCCACTTCATCGTCGAGGGCCACCAGCTGCTCGGCATCGAGGACGAACTGTTCGGGGAGGGGCACCTCGGTCTCGGCCACGACGAGGGACTCGGCGGTGAACCGTCCGGCGTCGTCGCGAACGACACCGGGTTGCGCGGCTACTCGACGCTGCTCGCGTCGATCGAGCGCGGCCGCACCGGCACGCTCGGCGACATCGTCGCGACGATCCAAGGTGAGCAGGACGAGATCATCCGGTCGCCTCAACACGGTGTCCTGGTCGTCCAGGGCGGGCCCGGTACCGGCAAGACCGTCGTCGCGCTCCACCGCGCTGCGTACCTGCTGTACACGCACCGGTTCCCGCTCGAGGATCAGGGCGTGCTCGTCATCGGCCCGAACCGCGTGTTCCTGCGTTACATCGAGCGGGTGTTGCCGTCGTTGGGTGAGGCCGGCGTCGATCAGGTCGTGCTCGCCGACCTCGTGCGTGGCGTCCAGTTCCTGCGCCCGGGGGACGAGGGCGACGACTCGCCGACCGCGGCTCGGTTGAAGGGTGAGGACCGGATGTCCGACCTCATCGACAATGCGATCTCCGACCGGGAGCGGCCGCTGCGCGAAGACATCGTGCTGCCGTTCGGCGCGGGCTATGTCCGGCTGCGCGCCGAGGAGTCGGCACGGATCGTCAAGCAGGCCAAGCGCCGTTTCAAGCGACACAATGCCGGCCGCCGGTACGTGGAGAACGAGGTGTGGGCGGCGTTGGTCGAGACCGTGCGCGATCCCGAGGTCGGGCCGCGGCAGATCAAGGACGCGTTCCGCCGCACCGACGAAGGACGTTCGATCCTCGACTCCATGTGGCCGGTGCTCACCCCGGCCGAACTGCTGCACGATCTCTTCGGCTCGAAGGCGCTGCTGAAACTCGCGGCTCGCGATGTGATGAGCGAGTCCGAGGCGTTGGCGTTGTTCCGGAATCGTTCGGACTCGGTCGACGACGTGATGTGGACCACCTCCGACGTGGCTCTGCTCGATGACGCGCTCGACGTCCTCGGACCGAAACCGGGCAAGGGCGGCAAGCTCGACGAGGCCGACGAGATCCGCACCTTCGGCCACATCGTGATCGACGAGGTCCAGGACCTCACCCCGATGCAGTTGAAGATGGCGACACGGCGTTCGCTCAACGGATCGATGACGATCGTGGGCGACATCGCTCAGGCCACCGGACCGCTCGCCCCGAACTCGTGGGACGACGTACTGGCCCACCTGCCGGATCGCAAGCCACCGCGCGTGATCGGACTGTCGGTCGGGTATCGGATCCCCGGCCAGATCATGGAGCTGGCGAACCGCGTCGCCGAGGTGGCGACGCCGGGGCTGCGTGCGCCGGAGTCGGTGCGGATCGGCGACGTCGGTCCGTCGATCGTGCGGGCACCGTCTGCCGGGGACCTTCCGAGCACGGTCACCATCGAGGTCGAGTCGATGCGGGCCGCACTGCCGGGTGCATCACTGGGTGTCGTGGCACCCGACTGGATGCTTCCGGAACTCTCGGTCGCGCTGACCGCTGCGGGGATCGATCACGGATCGGCGACCCGCACGGGTCTCGATTCCGGTGTCACGCTCGTCCCGGTGAGCGTGGTGAAGGGCCTCGAGCTCGATGGCGTGATCGTGGTCGAGCCGAGCAAGATCGTGAGCGAGATCGAACACGGGATGCGTGCGCTGTACGTCGCGTTGACCCGGTCGACGCAACGGCTGACGGTCGTCCACGCGGACGATCTCCCCGCGCCGATGCGCTGAGTCGTCGTCGCATCCCGTCGCCGCTTCGGGTGGCCGTCCGAACTCGATTCGATGCCACCGCTCGCCGGAACTCGCTGGACGGCCGGAGCTGCCGCGTCCTACCGTGGCCGGCATGAACCTGTGAGTTGTTCCGTCCGACCCTTCATTCGAACCGAGGAGAACACTCATGAGTCCACTGTCCGTCACTGCCCCGGCCTTCGTCGACATGGCCCACCGCATCGTGTGGGCCACGGTGGCGACCATCAGCCCGTCGGGCCAGCCGCGTACTCGCGTGCTGCACCCGATCTGGGAGTGGGACGGCGATCGTCTCCACGGATGGATCGGTACCTTCCCGCACTCACCGAAGGCTGCCGACCTCGCGCACGACTCGCGGGTGTCGGTCACCTACTGGTCGCCCGAACAGGACACGTGCACCGCCGACTGCGACTCGGTGTGGGAGACATCACCCGACGAACGCTCCGCCGCGTGGGACCGGTTCGCTCGTGGGCCGGAGCCGGTGGGCTACGACCCGGCGATGATCCCGGGATGGACCTCCGCGGAGTCGCCGGAGTTCGGCGTCCTCCGACTCGAACCGACTCGGCTGCGGGTGTTCCCCGGGACGATGCTGCTGCAGGGAACGGGCGACGTCCTGACCTGGAGCGCCTGACCGGCTCGGCCGCGACTCAGGCGTCGCCGGTGTAGTCGTCGATGAGGTCGGTGAGGATGCTGAACGCCTTGTCACCGTCGGCCGGACGGTTCGTGTCGACCGCATTCCGTGCCATGTCGACCGTCGTCTGAATCGCCGGCACCAGGTCAGGGTGGGTCTCGGCGACCTCGTCGGCGATCGCTGCCCAGAGACCCTCGATCCGCGCGATCGTGGCGTCTTCGTCACCGTCGTCGGCGATCTCGGCGCTCAGGCGGCTCATCTCGATCCCGATCTCCGGAAGGAGATCTGCGGCCGAACCCTCGATCGGGACGGTGGCCGCCGGAGCAGCGGAATCGACGATCACGCCGGTGTCGAGCGGGCTCGTGTCGTCCTCGGCCAGCTCGCGTCCTTCGCCACCGGTGAGTTCCGCCTCGCTGAGGCTCGCTGCCGGGTCGTCCGGGACGTCGGCGGTGTCGTCGTCCACCGTGGTCGCGCAGCCGCCCACCAGGGTGACCGCCGCGACGATGGCCGCGCGCTGCAGGATGCGTCCGCTCATCGCCTCATCATGGCCCGTCGGCGGGAGGACACCTCGTCAGGAGGAGACGAGAATCCGCTCACTGGCGAAGGAGCCGACGCCGACATGACGCCCACCGATCTCGACGGTGAGGGTGCCATCCGGCGACGATGCGGTGACGACGCCCGCCTTGCCCGGCTGGATCGACGACTCCTCGAGGAATTCCAGGAGACCGGGCTCGAATTCGAGTTCCTCGGTGATCCGGCTCACGGTGAAACCGCCGCCGACTTCGATCAACGAGAGCGGTGATGCGTCGGGGGCCACGTACTCACTGCCCGGGATCGGGTTGCCGTGTGGGCAGGTGGTGGGGTCGCCGAGCAGTTCGATCATCGCCGTCTCGACCGATTCGCTGATCACGTGCTCCCACTTGCCGGCCTCGTGGTGGGCCTCCGCCCACGACAGGTGGAGGACGTCGGTGAGGAAGCGCTCGGCGAGGCGGTGACGTCGCACGACCTGCTCACCCAACGTGCGTCCCTCGGCGGTGAGGCGGATGCCGTCGTCGGACGTGATCAGGCCCTCGGTCTCGAGGCGCTTCATCATCTCGCTGACCGCCGGGCGACTGACCTGCAGTCGTTCGGCGATGCGCGCCTGGATGACGTCGAGGTCGTCCTCACGCAGCTCGAAGATGCATTCGCAGTATTCCTCGAACGCAGGATGGTGTTCCCCAGCAGCCGGCATGTTCGAAGTGTACCTCGCGGGAATCAGGGGGTCTCGCCGAGCGTGAGCGGACGATTCACCGGATGATTTCAGCGGACGAGCTCAGCGGAGGAGCTGCCGCAGCCACGACTCGCTGTGGCGCAGACGTCGGGCCAGCTGCTCGTTGGTTGCCGCCGCCACGCGACTGACACCGGCCTTGCGGTTCATCTCCGCCTGCACCTTCGAGTGGCTCCAGCCGGTGACGTCGACCAGGCGCTTGGCCACATGTGCGTTCCGGGTCCGCAGATCATCCTTCATCTCGGCGACGCTGAGCGCCCCGGCCGGCACGAGTCCGGCCGCCGTGGGGATGTCCGGAAGGTCGACGTTCAACTCCGGACGGGATGCGAAGAACGGCGCGGGAGGGTCGGGCTCGTCGTCGAAGGCGGGCACGGTCACGTCGTACGTCGGCTCGTAGTGAACGCCGGTGTGTTCGTCGGACTGGTCGTCGCCGGCGATGACGCCACCGTCCGCACCGACGGTGTGGACCGACACCGCCGTCGCATGGGCGTGGACGACCGAGAACTCCGAGAAGAGTGCGAGCTGTTCCGCGTCATCCGCGACGGTCTGGTCATCGAGCCCACCGTCGACCTGGAACTCGTCGTCCTCCCGATCTTCGACCGGCCGCAGCACGTGGCGCCGAGCCTCGGCGATCGAGAAGGCGTGGGCACGGAGACGCGGATCGTCGGGGATGTAGACGTAGGCCTTCTGACGAGCTCGGCCGGCCTGCCAGCGAACGAAACGCCCCACTGCCTGGCGGAAGAACAGTTCGGTGGACGTCGTCGTGGCGAACACCCCGACGCGCAGCCGAGGGATGTCGACACCCTCGGACACCATCCGCACCGACACGAGCCACGGGCGATCGTTCGTGGAGAACTCCTCGATCCGCTTCGACGCGCCGGGATCGTCGCTCACCACCACATCGGACGGCACGCTGAACCGATCTCGGAGCAGCCGAGCGATCGCATGGGCGTGTTCCTGGTCGCTCGCGATGACGAGACCGCCGGCGTCGGGCTGACCGCCCTCGTCCACGGGAGTCGAACGGATGACACGGAGCCTGTCGACCGCTTGCGCCAACACCGACGGCATCCATTCACCCTCGAGACTGAGCGCCGTCCGCAGTCGCATCGATGCCTGGTCCCGCGTCAGTTCGTCCTGGAACGAGGCGGAGACGACATCGCCGGCAGCGGTCGTCCACTCCAGGTCACCGTCGACGCGCGGGAAGTAGACCGGTCGAACGACGCCGCCGTCGCGCAGCGCATCGCCGTAGCCGTAGGTGTAGTCGGCGTGCGCGAGTTCGCCCTCGCCGGTCGCGTCGTAGCGGACGAACGGGATCTGAACCGCGTCGCTGCGGAACGGGGTGCCCGACAGGGAGAGCCTCCGGTACGCGTGACCGAAGGCCTTGCGGACCCCGTCGCCCCACGCCTTCTCGTGGCCGGCGTGGTGTACTTCGTCGAGGATGACGAAACCGTCGGCGGTCAGACCCGCGAGCTTCGTGGCCGCCGACCCGGTCGCGATCTGCTGATACGTGGTGACGAGGCCGTGGACGTCACGCGCCAGCCCGTCGCCCGGCGACCATCGGGGGTCGAGTTCGAGGCCGAGTCGGTGCGCCGCCAGTGACCACTGCGTCTTGAGATGGCTGGTCGGGGCGACCACGATCAACGGACGGGGCTGTTCGGCGAGCGCGGCGCGGGCGCACGTCAGGGCGAACGTCGTCTTTCCGGCTCCCGGAGTCGCGACCGCCAGGAAATCCGGCTGGATCGAGCCGTCGACGGGGTCCGGTACGGCTCCGGCCGAGAACAGGTCGAAGGCAGCGCGCTGCCAGGGGCGGAGGGTGATCGTCGACACGTACGGGGGTGGAGGGATTTTCGGTGGAGCGTCGAGGTGCGACCGCAAAGTCACGCCGAGACAGGGGACCGTCGAGACTACTGTCGAAGGTGATGAAGCAGCAGTGACGTCCACCGTCCGTTCGCCCGACGCCTTCCGGCGTCGCTCCCACCGTTGGAGAACCCGATGCCTGCTGCCCTCACCACCCGCTCACTCACCGTCACACGCGGCGCCGACACCGTGCTCGACGCCGTCGACCTCCAGCTGACGCCCGGCCAACGGGTGGGCATCGTCGGGCCGAACGGAATCGGGAAATCCACGCTGCTGCAAGCTCTGGCTGGCCGCATCTCGGATTCGACGAGCACCGTCGAGGGTTCGGTCGAGATCACGCCGAAGACCGCGACCGTCGGCTACCTGCCCCAGGAACCCGATCGTTCCTCGACCGAGACGGTCCACGAGTTCCTCGCTCGCCGCACCGGTGTCGCTGAGGCCCAGGCGGGGCTCGATGCCACGACGCGTGCGTTGGCCGACGGCCGGCAGGGGGCCGATGACGACTACGGCGAAGCGCTCGAGCGGTGGCTCGCGCTCGGAGCGGCCGACTTCGAGGCGCGGGTCGGTCAGGTGCTCGCCGATCTCGGGATCATCGAACGCGTCCTCGCCCAACCGACCGCCACGCTCTCCGGAGGTGAAGCGGCGCGGATCTCGCTGGCATCGCTGCTGTTGTCGCGCTTCGACGTGGTGTTGCTCGACGAGCCGACCAACGATCTCGACATCGACGGGCTCGACCGTCTGGAGCGATGGGTCTGCGAGCTCGCGGCGCCGGTGGCGCTGGTCAGTCACGACCGGGCGTTCCTCGAACGGACGATCACCGGTGTCGCCGAGATCGATCACCATTCGCATCGCGTCACGGTGTTCAACGGTGGCTGGGTGGCTTTCCTCGACGAGCGGATCCGCGCCCGTGCGAGAGCGCAAGCGCGCTACGACGAGTACGACACTCAACGCCGTACCCTGCTCGACCGTCGGCAACGGGAACGGGAGTGGGCGGCCAAGGGTGCCGGTCGTGTTCGACGGTCCGACGAACGCGACAAGTTCATCCGGCATCACCAGTTGAACCAGACGGAACAGCTGGCGGGACGCTCCGCGCAGACGGATCGGGCGATCGAGCGCCTGGAGCAGGTCGAGGAACCCCGTACTCCCTGGGAGTTGAGGTATGACATCCCGACGGTCGAGCGCAGCGGTGACATCGTCGCGACAGCGGATGCTGCGACCGTCCGACGTGGGGACTTCCGGCTCGGTCCCGTCAGCCTCGACATCGCGTTCGGGGACCGGGTCGCGATCGTCGGTGCGAACGGAACCGGGAAGACGACACTGCTCGAACTCCTGCTCGGACGGATCGAGCCCACATCGGGTCGCGCCGGGCTGGGTGCCAATGTTGTGATCGGCGAGATCGAGCAGGCGCGGACGTCGATCGTGGGCGTTGCCGGCCTGCTCGAAGCGTTCGGCTCGGCGACCGGCCTCGAGCCATCCGAGGCGCGCACGCTGTTGGCGAAGTTCGGCCTCGGGCCCGGCCAGCTCGGGCGCGAGGGGTCGACGCTCTCGCCGGGCGAGCGGACCCGTGCCGCGCTCGCAGTGATGATGGCGAACGGAGCGAACCTGCTCGTACTCGACGAGCCCACCAACCATCTCGATCTGGAAGCGATCGAACAACTCGAGGCTGCGGTGGACCGCTTCGCAGGAACCGTCCTGATGGTCACCCACGACCGTGCCCTCCTGGAGGCCGTCTCCTTCGACCGGGTGCTGAGCATCAGCGACGGCAACGTCGAAGAACTCGATCCGAGAACGTCCATCGGTGCCGGTCGCCGACGGCCGTCTCCGGACGTTTGAGGTGACGCACGTCCTGGGTAGGGCGACAACAGGGGCAGCAACCGATGTGCGGGCTGCTTCGTGTAGGAGAGTATGAAGGCGAGGAATCCAGCGTGACCGATGACGAGTACGACGACCTCTTCCGGTCGGCGTACCCGCGCTTGGTCGCGATGGGACTCGCGATGTCCACACCGCGGGCGGTCGCCCAGGAACTCGCCCAGGAAACGATGCTGCGCGCGTACCGCCGACGAGACGACCTCGCGACGTACGACTCACCGATGGCTTGGTGTCGGCGCGTGATGGGCAACCTGCTGATCGATCAGCACCGCACGCGTTCGGTCGAGCGGTCGGCCGTCGAGCGGATGCAGTCGCGTCGCGACACCGATCCGACGCCCGGAACCGGCTCGACCGATCCGGCGCACATCGCCGCATCGCGCCGATGGAGCGAACTGATCGCGCCGTTGTCACAGCAGCAGCGACTCGCCGCGACGCTCTACTACGCGGAGGACCAGTCGATCGCGACGATCGCCGAGACGATGGAGATCGCGACCGGGACCGTGAAGTCGGCGCTGTCCAAAGCTCGTCGGAACCTGCGGCGAGCGCTCGACGCCACCGACACGGCTCGAACGCCCAGTGACGACGAGGAGGCCCGGTCATGACCCACGACGACGGCGACGACACCGAACTCCGCGGGATCGCGATGGGAGCGGTCCACGAACACGAGGTCTCGGTCACCAACGCCGAAACCGAATCCGCGCTCGGGTCGGTGCGCTCCCTGATCTCGGCCGGGGACACGGGCGATGACATCACGTCCACGACGTTGACCCCGCGGCGTGACCGGCGTTCGCCGTGGTTGCTGGTCGGTGCTGCCGCCGGCGTGATCGCGTTGATCGCGGGCGGTCTGGTCACCGTGCTCGGCGGCGACGCGAGCGACACGATCGTTCCGGCGACCGACCCGCCCGAGGCTGCCGTGTCGGCAGCTCCCACCTCCGCGGCACCGACCGTTCCCGAGACGACCGTCGCGCCGGAAACGACGTCGACACCCGCCCCGACGACGGTCCCGGCACCGCCGTTCGAACAACAGACGATCCGTGTCGATGCAGCGAACCCGCCGTCGGTGATCGACCCCGAGGTGTTCGCCCGCGTCCCGATCGAGTTGAACCCGGATGGAGCGCTCGACAGTTCTGCGTCCGTCGCGATCGGCCCCGACAACATCGTGGTCCACCAGAAGGGGACGGACGCGATGTCGGTCATCGGTCCGCAGGGCGAAGTCCGGCGGATCCCGATCGAGGAGCAGATCTCGTCGATCGTCTCCGGTCCGGGAGGAGTCGTGTACGGCCTGGGCGATGCGGCGTTCGACGATGGAAGCGACGCGGCCCCGACCGGTCTGCGGTTCGTCGCGATTCCGTTCGTCGGCGAACAGGCGGGCGAGGTGATCGCGGTCGAGGAGGTCCCATGGAACGAGTACCTCGAACTCCCACCGTTCTTCTTCGGTCACGGTTCCGACGGCGTGATCGACCGCGGTCGTCAGGTGGGTGACACCGTCATCGAGTACGTCGACGAGACCGGAGCGCCACTCGAACCGGTCGACGAGTTCCCGCTTCCCGCCTTCGGTGATCCGGACGACGACGGCTTCCGTGAGGACGCGAGCGTGATCGAACTCGTGGACTCGAACGTGTCGTGGAAACTGGACATCACCCGCGATCCGACCAACGCGACGCCGTTCGTGGGTCGGACGTACCCGGCCCCGACGACCGACGGCCGGGTGGTCTACTTCGAGCGCATCGGAGCCGACCTGACACCGGATCAGGATTTCGGTCCGAACTCGCTTCCGGTGGTCGCGATCCTGAACCCGGACGGGTCCGGCACATGGGTCGGGCTTCCGCAGGACTGGGACGTCGTGGCGAGCGACGTGTGGGGCACGGTCCTGATGCGTCGCACCGACACGGATCTCGAGTTCGCATTCCTCGACGACGCGCTGACGCAAGCGGGAGAGACGCCGACGAGCACGACCGCTCCGCCGACGACCGTTGCCGAACAGGATGACGACGCCATCGCCATCGAGCGGACGTGCGTCTCGGAGTTCGACTGCACCGAGTTGGCGAACACCGAGGACGGCCGGATCGTCGCCTACGACCCGACCGTCCCGGCATTTCGCGTGTATGACTCGGCGGGGAACGACCTCCAGTCGGAGGTCCCGATCGGTCCTGACGTCATCCCCGCGGACGGCGGCAACCTCCTGACGGTCGGGCCGGACGATGTCGCGTACGTCCGGATCACGACACCGGGGGCGCAGGACCCGAGCAACGACCTCCTGGCGATCCCGCTGGTCGGCGACGACGCCGGGCAGGTCGTGATGAGTTGGACCGGATTGGACGGGACGGGCGACAGCACGTTGATCCCGCGACGTGCCGGACTCACGGTCGTCCCGTGCTGCGGTCCCCGCGAGACCCGTCCGTCGTTGGATGCACCGATCTACCGGTGGGTCGACCGCAGTGGTGGCGTGATCGAGTCCGAGGCCCCGTCGTTCGACCTGAACCTCGGCGACGAAGGCAACAGTCTCACTCGGATCGACGGCGAGTCGACCTTCACGCGCTTCGCACTCCCGACTGTGTTCCAGTACCCGCGCGACTTTCCGCAGATCGTCGCGACCGACGACGGAGGTGCGCTCGCCACCGATGTGGCGCAGCTCCGCTCCGGGGCGGCGAGGGTGTTCGTGAAGTTCGGGCCCGACTGGCCGGACAACGGCAACGTCTACTTCCAGGCGATCGACGGACCGTCGACGGTCTCGCTCCTCGAACCGTCGGGCACCATCGTCGTGGCCGACGGCGACTCGTTCGTGCGCCGGACACTCGACGAGATCGCCACCGCCGGTTGGTCGGGGAAGATCGAAACCGACCGGGACGGAGCGATCCTCGCGCCCGGTCTGAACGACGACGTCGCCGAGCGTCAGCCGTACTGGGCCGGCGATCCGGGGCTGTTCGCGCTGCAGTTGAAGTCGACGGTCGGGGCGAACGAACGGGTGACGATCGAGTACGACGACGCCCCGGCGCCGGTGATCCGCGTCACGACGGAGGGCTTCCTCGACGATTCGGTCGCGGCATCTCAGTTGGCCATCACCACCGAAGTCGGCGACGACGGTCTGCTCCGGTTCGTGTCGGGGACGACGACGTATCGGTGCCAGCCCGGCCGCGGCCACCAGGACTTCTCCGCCGAACTCTGCATCTGACCGTGATGTTGCGGGGCTGATCCCGTCACATCACGCTCGCGGACAGAACGAATGTTCCCATCGTTGGTATGTTGGGAGAATCGCTCACCACGATGTGCTCGACGCGTTCTCGCCGGCCGTACGGGAGTGGTTCGCGTCGTCGTTCCCGGCGCCGACGTCGCCGCAGATCCAGGGCTGGCCGCACATCGGGGCGGGTGAACACACGCTGATCTGCGCTCCGACCGGGTCGGGCAAGACACTCACCGCGTTCCTGTCGTCGATCGATCGATTGACCACGACGCCACGTCCCGAGGATCGAACGCATCGGACCCGTGTGCTCTACATCTCGCCGCTGCGGGCGCTCGCGTTCGACATCGAGAAGAACCTGCGGGCGCCGCTGAAGGGCATCGAGCTCGCGGCGGAACGCCTCGGCGAACCGTTCATCGCTCCCGAGGTGGGAATGCGCACGGGTGACACACCGTCGAACGACCGTCAGAAGCTGATCCGTCGACCGCCGGACCTGTTGATCACCACCCCGGAATCGCTCTACCTGATGCTCACCTCGCGAGCAGCGGAGACCCTGGTCGGTGTCGAGACCGTAATCGTCGACGAGATCCACGCCATGGCGACGACGAAGCGCGGGGCTCACCTGGCGCTCACACTGGAGCGACTCGAGGAGGTCACCGAGCGACCACCGCAACGAATCGGGTTGTCCGCGACACAGCGACCGCTGGAGGAGATCGCCGAGTTCCTCGGTGGCTACTCGACTCCCGATGCGGACGGCGATGTGCGGACGAAGCGACCGGTCCGGATCATCGACGCCGGGATCCGCAAGGACATGCAGATCGAAGTGGTCATCCCGATCGAGGACATGTCGACACTCGGTCAGATCTCGACCGAGTTGAGGTCCGGACCAGCGAGTGCTGCGCTCACCGAACGCCGCACGTCGATCTGGCCGAGCATCTACCCGGAGATCCTGACCCGCATCCTCGCCAACCGGACCACGATCATCTTCTGCAACGCTCGCCGCGCCGCCGAGCGACTGGCGGCGAAGCTCAACGAATTGGCGGTCGACGAGGGTGTGCCCGGCATCGTCGATCCCGAGACCGGAGCGATGGTCGAGGAGTTGGTCAAGGCGCACCACGGGTCGTTGGCGCGCGAGCAACGAGTGGTGATCGAGGATCAGCTCAAGCGTGGCGAGTTGCGCGCGATCGTGGCGACCTCGTCGCTGGAACTGGGCATCGACATGGGTGCGGTCGACCTCGTGATCCAGGTCGAGTCGCCGGGCGCCGTGAGCCGCGGGATGCAGCGCATCGGGCGCGCCGGGCACCAGGTGGGTGAGCCGTCGCGGGGATCGATCTTCCCGAAGCATCGGGGCGATCTGCTGGAGACGGCGGTCGTGGCCCGCCGCATGCTCGACGGTGAGATCGAATCCAGCCGGTTCCTCCGCAATCCGCTCGACGTGCTCGCGCAGCAGATCGTGGCGCACGTGGCCGCGGTCGAGGAGTGTTCGATCGCGGAGCTGACCGCGATCGTGCGGCGCTGTGCGAACTTCGCCGAGATCTCCGACGAGCTGCTGAACAACGTGCTCGATCTGCTGTCCGGTCGCTACCCGAGCGAGGAGTTCTCCGAGCTCCGCCCGCGGATCGTGTGGGACCGGGTGAACGACACCGTCCGCGCCCGTGACGGTTCGAAGCGCCTCGCGGTCACGTCGGGCGGCACGATTCCCGACCGTGGGCTGTTCGGGGTGTTCCTCCCCGACGGTACCCGTGTCGGAGAACTCGACGAGGAGATGGTCTACGAGTCGCGGCCCGGCGAGACCTTCGTACTCGGCGCGTCCACCTGGCGGATCGAGGACATCACGTTCGAGCGGGTCACGGTCAGCCCGGCACCCGGTCAGCCCGGCAAGATGCCGTTCTGGCACGGCGACCGCCCCGGCCGCCCCCTCGAACTCGGTCGAGCCCTCGGTGCCTTCGTCGGCGAGATCCGCGAGAAGATGTACGTCGGTGCCGGTCACGACCGCGCATTCTCGGAGGCGATCGAACTCCTGAACGAGAAGTACTCGCTCGACGCGTTCGCCGCGGCGAACCTGGTGCAGTACCTCGACGAGCAGGCCGAGGCGACGGGCGTCGTACCCGACGACAAGACGATCGTCGTCGAGCGGTTCCGTGACGAGATCGGCGACTGGCGGGTGTGCATCCTGAGCCCGTTCGGGACACCGGTCCACGCGCCGTGGGCCATGGCGATCGAGCGCCAACTGATGGACCTCTACGACATCCCGGTCGAGACGATGTGGGGAGACGATGGGATCGTGATCCGCCTCCCCGAGTCGGCCGAGCACGTCCCGGTCGAGGCGCTGCTCGTCGACCCGGAGGACATCGACGAACTCGTCGTGTCGACATTGCCGCAGACGGCGCTCTTCTCGGCACGCTTCCGGGAGTGCGCAGGGCGATCGTTGCTCCTGCCACGACGTCGACCCGACCGTCGGACGCCGCTCTGGCAGCAACGTCAACGCGCCGCCGACCTGCTCGCGGTCGCCTCGAAGTACCCGACGTTCCCGATCCTGCTCGAAGCATCTCGCGAGTGTCTGCAGGACGTCTTCGACGTTCCCGCGCTCCGCGAGGTGCTCGAACTGCTCCGGTCGCGTGCGATCCGTGTCGTCAGCGTCGACACGGCCAAAGCCAGCCCCATGGCGTCGAGCCTGCTGTTCAACTGGATTGCTGCGTACATGTACGAGGGCGATGCCCCGCTGGCCGAGCGACGCGCCGCAGCGCTGGCGCTCGACCGGGATCTGCTGCGCGATCTGCTCGGAGCGGAGGAGTTGCGGGACCTTCTCGATCCCGAGGTGTTGGCCGACGTCGAACTCGAGCTGCAATGCGTGGCCGAGCACCGGCGCGCACGATCACCCGACGAGCTGCACGACGTCCTCCGCAAGGTCGGCGACCTGACCGCCGCCGAGGTCGACCTGCGATGCACCGACGACCGCGATGGCGTTCGCTCGTCCGTCGATGCGCCGGAGCTTCCGACGAGCGGGGGTTTCGGACAGGTCTGGATGCAGCAGCTCGTCGAGGAGAAGCGGGCCATCGAGATCGGAGTCGGCGGCGAGATGCGTTTCGCCGCTGCCGAGGACGCGGCTCGGTATCGGGATGCGCTCGGTTGCGCGATTCCCGTCGGCCTGCCGTTCGCGTTCACCGAACCGGTCGCGCGACCGTTGGAGGATCTGGTCGGTCGCTACGCCCGCACGCACGGCCCGTTCGTCGCCGCCGACGTCGCCGGTCGGCTCGACGCTCCGCTCGAGCGGGTCGGCGGTGCGATCGCCGCGCTCGAAGCCGACGAACGTCTCGTCCTCGGCGAGTTCCGGCCCGAGGGCGTCTCCCGCGAGTTCGTCGACGTCGACGTGCTGCGCCAGCTCCGGAGGCGTTCGCTCGCCGCACTTCGCCGCGAGGTCGAGCCGGTCGAACAGGAAGCGCTCGCGCGGTTCCTGCCGGCCTGGCACGAGATCCCGGCCCAGCGTCGGGGCGCCGACGCGTTGGTCGAGTCGCTCACCGTGCTGTCGGGGGCGGCGCTCGTGGCGTCGACGATCGAGGCCGACATCCTCCCGGCGCGAGTTGCGGCCTATCGCTCGGCGATGCTCGACGAGCTGTGCACCGCCGGAGAAGTCGTGTGGGTCGGAGCCGGAGCGGTCGGAGCGCGTGACGGTCGCGTCCGCCTCACGTTCGCCGACCAACTCCCGCTGCTGGCGCCCGGGTGGGAGGACCGCGATCGTCCCGACGGGGCGCTCCACGAGGCGATCCGGTCGTCGCTGTCCGAGCAGGGTGCGAGCTTCTGGAACCAGCTGCGCGGGGCCGCTCCCGGGTCGAACGACGACGAGATCCTGGCCGCGCTGTGGGACCTGGTGTGGGCCGGCGAGGTCACCAACGACTCACTCGCTCCATTGCGTGCGGTGGTTGCCGGAGCGAAGGTCAAGGCGGGTCGAGCCGGTTCGCGGTCGTCGCGGGTCGGTGGCCGTCCGCGCCCCGGTCGCCTCAACCGCATCGGGCCACCCGCGGGTCAAGGTCGATGGAGCCTGGTCGCGCCGTTGCTGCAGCCGGTGCCGCACCCGACCGAGTCGTCACACGCCCAGGCACTCCAGATGGTCGAGCGGTACGGCGTGGTCACGCGCGAGGCCGTGCTCGCCGAAGGCATCACCGGTGGCTTCAGCAACGTGTACGGAGTGTTGAAGGTGCTCGAGGAGCGTGGCCAGGTCCGGCGCGGGTACTTCGTCGACGGTCTCGGTGCGGCTCAGTTCGCAGTGCCAGGGGCCGTCGATCGCCTGCGGTCGGCGCGTGAGACGCCGGACCCGGTTCTGCACCCCGAGGACGTTCCCGATCCGATCGTCCTCGCCTCGACCGACCCCGCCAACCCGTACGGCGGAACCCTGCCCTGGCCGGAGACCGTCGGTCGGCCGGCGCGCGGCGCATCGTCGCTCGTCGTGCTCCGCGCCGGAAAGCTGCTCGCCTGGTTCGATCGCCGGAGCCATCATCTGGTCACCTTCCCCGAGACGATGGTCGACGCTTCCTGGGCGCGCGCCCTGATGTCGCTCGTCGAGCAGGGTCGCGCGAAGTCGGTCGAGGTCCGCAAGATCAACGGCGACACCGTCACGGGCCCGGATGCACCCGACGGCCTGGTCGAGATCCTCCGCACCGCCGGTTTCGCCGACGGCTACCGCGGCATGACCTTCCGCGGCTGAGCTGCCGGCTCGAGGTGCGCTCGGGCCCCTGCTCGGCTCCGTGCTCCTGCTCCTGCTCCTGCTCGGCTCCGTGCTCCTGCTCGTGCTCGAGAAATTTCGTGGGAGCGTGACCGTGAGCGTCCTGATGCCACGAAATTTCGACGGCGGCGCCATCGTCATAGCGAAATCTCGTCGTTTCGGGTCCGTGAGCGTCTCGATCCCGCGAAATTTCTGCGGCGGGGCGAGGGGTGTCCGTGGTGGTCGCGCAGGGTTCGGGGCGTGCGCGTGGGGGGTGACGACGTGAACGACTCAGGTGGGGGCGACGCTGGTATCGGGGACCCAGTTGCCGTGGAAGCCGAACGGGACCCGCTGCGGGAGTTGAATCGCGGCGACTTCGGGGCCGGAGATGTCCTCGGCGTCGAGGATGTGGAGTTCGCTCTGGTCGGTCGCCGCGTCGTAGACGACGGTCAAGATCCACCCGGCATCCTCCGCGGTGCCGTCCGCCTTCGGGACGAACACCGGCTCGGCCCCGCCACGTCCGTGTCCGAACTCGTGGGTCTCCGTCGACCCGGTGTCGGTGTCGGTCTTGATGATCGCACCGTGGATGTTGTGCTCGGAGGCGATCACCTCGGAGGTGTAGCCGAAGCGATGCTGCTTCAGACCGAACCGAGGGTTGTGGCGAGGGAACTCCTGAGGTCGGTCGTCGAGTCGGGTCTCGCGGACACGCCGGGCGACCGGGTCGATGATCCACCGGTCGAGTGTGGCGAGATGATCGCGGAACGGACCCTGTCGGTCGTCGACCATGATCGCGTCGTAGCGGCAGACGTCGACCACGACCGTTCCGTCCGCTGCGTCGTACGCGTTCAAGGGATGGAACACGTAGCAGGGATCGACGTCGCACCAGATGATGTCGTCGGCGCCGCCGTCACGCGGGAGAAGACCGACGCGGCACGGGCGATCGGGATCCCACTTGAACGGGAACGCGTAGCCGGCGGTGAGCACCTCGAGGTTGACGGTCACCGAGAGGTCGTAGACGATCGCGTACTTGTCGGTCAGCGACATGTCGTGGATCATCGGCATGTCGTTCACCGGGATCGCGAGGCTCTTCGTCACGCGGCCGTCGCCCCCGACGACGGTGTACTCGACGTGGTCGATCAGGTCGGGCCAGTGGTAGTTCATCGAATGGAGCTCGCCGGTCGACGGGTCGTACTTCGGGTGGGCCGTGAACGGGCCGTCGAGTGTTCCGTGGAACCGGTTGACGCCCTTCGGCTCGAGTTCGTAGCCGAGTTCGATCGGCGGTTGACCGCCCTCGACCATCGCCCACGTCGTGCCGGCGAAGCCGCCGACGTTGGTGTTCGCTCCGAACAGTCCCGCCGCTCGATCGGCGGGGTCGAGGACGAACCGGTTGCGGTACCACTCGGCCTTCCCGCCGCGTAGCCGCACGCCGTGAACCATCCCGGTACCCAGGAACCAGTGGTGCGTGAGCGGATCGGCGACCGACTCCGGGTTCGGCCCGTTGCGCAGCCAGCGGCCTTCGAGCTCCGCGGGGATCTCGCCGGCGGTCGGGAGGTCGAAGGCGGTCACCTCGTCGGGCACCGGTGCGAGGTTGCCCGCGAGGTACGGGTTGTCGTTCGGACGCCGAATCGGGAGGTCGGCGACGTCCGCGAGTCGGTCCGTGGGGTCGAGCGTGTCGGTCATGGCGTCCACTCAAACCGATAAGTGAACACTTGTCAACCCATTCGCGACGGCAACTCGTGAACAGTTCGCGCACGGAGCGC
>NZ_BAOL01000033.1 GCF_000350145.1 Ilumatobacter nonamiensis YM16-303
TCTACACGAACGGACACGCGATGACCTCTACCGCCACCATCTTCCACCAGTCGATCCCGGTCGACGACGTCGCTGCCGCACGCCGGTTCTACACCGACGTGCTCGGCTGCTCGATAGCCGATCGCGACGACGAGCGTGGGGTCGACTTCGACTTCTTCGGCCACCATCTGATCGTCCACCACGTCGACGACAGCGACACCCATCGCCGAGCGGTGGCAGGACGCAACGCAGCGATCCGCCACTTCGGAGTCGTTCTCGACCATGGTCGCTGGAACGATCTCACCGAGCGGATCGCCAGCAGCGGGGCGAACATCGTCTACGGACCCACCACGCGTCGTGCGGGCTCCGACACCGAAGAATCGTTGCTTCTCGTCTGCGATCCGTTCGGCAACGCAATCGAGTTCAAGACCTTCACCGACCCGACCGCGATCTTCCGCGTCGGAAACGAGTCCGCCATCGCCACACGAACCGAACGACACAACAACACGGAGGTACAGCCATGACCGAGACGAGCCGCGACGAGGAGACCGTCACCGAGATCGTCGTCGACGCACCCGGAGATGCCGAGGTACTCCAGATCCGAACTCGCGCAGCCGACGAACTCGCTTCCGGTTCGGTACGCGTCAAGATCACGGCGATCGCCGTCAACTTCCGTGACATCCACGTGCGACGCGGAACCGGCGACATCGATCGCTACCCCGTCGTGCCCGGCTCCGACTACGCCGGCATTGTCACCGAGGTCGCCGATGACGTCACCGACGTCGCAATCGGGCAACGAGTCGTCGGACTCGCCGCCACCGGGGCGTACGCAACCGAGATCGTGACACCGCGCCTCATGGTGCACCCACTCCCCGCCACGATCAGCGACGAACTCGCCGCAACTCTGCCGACCGCAGGCATGACCGCGTCGTTCCTCTGTTCGAGCAGCGGCGTCGGTTCGGGTTCGACGGTCATCACCTGGGCGGCCGCCGGAGGGCTCGGCTGCTACCTCGGCGCCGTCGCCGCCGACCTCGGCGCGACCACCATCGGAATCACCTCCACCGACGACAAAGCCGATGCAGCCCGTAACGCCGGACACCGACACGTCGTCACCTACCGCACCGGTCACCCGGTGGAACTCGTCCGCGAGTTCGCACCCGCCGGCGTCGACATCGTGTTCGACGCCGTGGGCGGACCCGATTTCGCGCGCAGCTTCCGGATGCTCGCCGACCACGGCACCGTCGTACTTTGCGGACGCGCCGCAGGCGAGCCCGACATCGGAAACCTCGCCGCCGACTTCATCGGCTCCCGGCGCAACCTCGCACTGCGAGACTTCTCCCTCATGGGTCACCTCGTCACCAACCTCGACCAGATTCCCGGCCGCTTCGACCAACTCATCGCCACCGTCACCAGACACCCCGACCTCATCCCCATCACCACCTACCCACTCTGCGACGCAGCCGACGCACACCGCCACATCGAGACCGGCGCCAGCATCGGCAAGATCGTGCTCCTCCCATAGCGACTCTCGCGTTCTCGATGAACCCACCCGACGGGTCCGACACCCCGAGTGAGCGAGCGAGCCGGAGCGCACATAGCCGGCAGTATTCGCACGGCGAACCGTCCCATAACGTGATCGATTCTTCGGGCAACGCTCAAAGTGCGTAGCGTTCGAGCGTTCTCCAGAAGAACCTGGATGAGCGGTCAGGCCGACCGGACGGACGAGGTGTCCAGCAGGTCCGATCGGAGGCGCACGGTCCGAAGCGACGGCTCGAACTCGACGCCGTCCTCCGACATCTCCGCCAGTAGTGACGCGAGCTCATCGAAAGCAGCCGCGACACCACTCGGATTGTCTGCCGCCGATTCGATCCTCATCCTCGCTCGATACAGGGGTTCATTTGCCGGAAGCGCCTTGAGTGCTTGGGTGACCCCGCGCCGAGCCGATGCGAGCGCTCCGGCATCGAGCGCGAGGTCCACGAGGCGAAGCGCCGTGCTCTCGACGAGTCCGCACGCTCGACTGTGGTGCTGATGCTGATGCGACCATTCGTATCCGGGTGCGTCGAACGGTGGACCGTTGACGAGGTCGAGAGCATCCGACAACAGACCAATGGCTTCATCGGACGAGCCGTCGTCGGCGTACTCGACCAGCGCTGTGAAGTAGTCGAGGTCGGTTCGAGCGGATCGCGCGAGTCTGATCGTGTCGTCGCCCGACGCTCGCGCTGGGAGCAATGGTCCGACGATCGACCGGACCTTCGAGATCCGGTTCCATACCGTGCCCTGCTCGACCATCCGACCGTTCCACACCGCATCAATCAATTGGGAGTCCGTTACCTCGCCACCATTCGTCGCGAGGAAGACAACCACGTTGGTATCCATGCGTCCTAGCTCGGGAAAGTCGGCCACCGCCGGGCGGCCGAGCACGGATACGAGAATCTCGGGTGCAACCGGCGGTTCGTCAACGGTGCAGTCCCCGGCATCTGCGATCGCGTCCTCCTCTCCGACGAGCGCCAACCCACCGGCGTCGTCGCGCGCCGTGTCCTCGGTGGTCCACTGATAGTCGTCGGCAGGATCGACATTCCCGACTGTCATCGGTTCGGCGTCAACCTCGACTTCCACCAATTCGACCAAGGAGGCGATCGCAGCACTCGGGAGGGCCGCAGCCGTGAACTTGATACCCATCGGGCAAAGCTCGGCTGAGCCGTCGCTCTCCACGACAATGTGTGTATCGCTGGTCGACGTCGACCCCACGACGATGAGCCCCACACCGCGATTTGCTGTGGCGAGCTCCCGCAGCTCGCCACTGTCTCGGCCGCCCGAGACGACCACCGTCGCCACCTCGCGCCCAGAAGCACCTGCGACACGGCGGAGTTCGAACGTCGAGTCGACCTGGGCCTCACTCAGCAGTTCACCGTGCTCCTCGGTTGTCCGCGCGAGGAGTGAGCGCGCAGTGTTCACATCGGTTGGCAGGTGCCGGCCAGTCGCCGGCAGGTCGACGAAGCTCTCGCCGACAACGTGGACGTAGGTGTCGGCGAGAATCTCATCGGTCGAGAGTTCGACGATCATCGACCGTGCGAGGTCGAGGATTGCTGCCGGGTCTCCGACGAGGTCGAGTACGCCGAATGCCTCGAGGTTGATCATGAGATCTCGACCGTTGCGAGCACCGACGGTGACGAGGCCTGGAAGCGGGGTCGAATCGACCATGTCGTGGATCTCGATGTCCTCGTCATATGTCGCTCGCCATGTCCACCCGCCGTCGGTGGACTCCCACGGCCTCGGCGCTCCCCGATTCTGTGATGACCAGAGCATCTCGATGCCCCTGACCGCCGAGATCTCGACGGCGACGGGAACACCGGAGACCGGTCCGAGTTCCGGAAGGTCGAACAGCGAGGAGAGTTCGTGACGCGCCCACGTGAGAAGTGGCACGTCAGCGGCTCGAACCAGGAACGATTCCAACGCCTCGTCATCTGGATTCTGCTCGGCCGCGTGTACGCCGCGGAGCGACGCAAGCCGTTGCCGTCGACGGCGAAGCAACAACAGGCCCGTCATCAATGTCGTCGATGCTCCTGCCGCAAGCGTCCACGCTGCTGCGAACGAACTCGGTGGCTCCGCCGCCTCCTCTGCTTGGTCCGGGGCTACCGACGCACCCACGCCGTTGCTCGCCGTCGGCGCCGCATCGCGCTGGTACGGCGTCTCGACGTTTGGCGCCGGAGTCGGGTCGTTCTCGACGTGCGGAGTCGGCTCAGGCGTCACCTGCTCGACCACGGGAGCGACAATGACGACCTCCGCGTCCACCTCCGCGAGTCCAGGCTCAGCGTCCGGTGCCGGTGCCGGACTTGGACGTGCAGTTCCGATTGTCGGCATGACGAAGACTTCGCCGGGATAGATCAGATCAGGATCTTCGATGACATCTGGGTTCCGCTCGATGACCTCCTGTACATACGCAACCACGTCAGCTGCCGCAGGTGGATTCGAATTCGCATTCTCGAGTCGTTCGGTGGAGAGATCCCACAACGTGTCGCCTGGCTCGATGACGATGCTGGTCTCCTCGAGGAATGCTGATTCGCTGGCCACGATCGCTTTCGCGTCTGGCCCGCCCTGACGATCCGACGGGATGTCTGCGTCAGCCGGAAGGAGCAGGCGTTGCCCTGATCGAACGTCACGAGCCGAGCGGATGTCTGCATTGAGGTCGATGATCTCGGCGCATCGCGCCCCGTCGCCGAGAGCGGTCTCGGCGACCTTCCAGAGCGTGTCACCGGTCTGCACAACCCAGCGCGGCTCTGTGCTCGTATGACTCTGTTGCCGGACAACTGAAGCCGGCACCTGCGTCGTCTCTGACTGCTCCATTGGGACCAACGGCGGCGAGTCCGCAAGCGACGGCGTCGGAAGCGAAACCACAACGGCCGAAGCGGAGAACACCATGGCGACCAACCGGCCGATTCCCGCGCTCACCATCGCGGGCGCGAACGGTGCCGCACGCGGCGGCCGGCGCTCGGCGACACGACGTGCGTTCACAGCCAGCTCCCAGGCGATCGCCCAGACGAACTGCAACCAGATCAGCCAGACCACGATGGCCATCGCCTTCACCACGGATTCCGCCGGAAGATCACCCTGTTGCAGGCGCGTCCACACGGTCCCGAGATCGGGCATCGACGTCGGAAACGGCCAACCTGCAACACCGCTCAAGATCACCGGAACACCGAATGCGATCGCAGCCAGCGCGATCAGCGCAGCTGCGGAGCGTCCGATTGCTCTCGCTCGCGAGACTGGCACGATCAGCCTCCTTCGTTTCCGTTCACGCCCGCAACCGCCGTCGCTGACGCTGACCCCGAGACCGACGCCGGGAAGCCCGGTGCTGGGAACGCGTAGTCGACGTTCGCAAACACGGTCACCGTGACGGTCTCACCGTCCACGACGACGGACCCGACGAGACCGGATGCCGAGAGAATCGCCTGAGCCCGGCCAGCCGCTGCGGAAGGGTCGACCACTGCTCCGATGCGTAGCGATTGCTCGTCTCCTTGCGCTCCGGCTCGGGCTGCAGCCGCCGCGGTCGCGTGCGCATCACGCCGCGCGCTCCATTGCTGAGTAGCCGACAGCAGCGCCCAGCCGCCGAGCATGAGAAAGGCGATGAGGATCGTCGCCATTGGCATCATCGAACCGCGGTCGTCGCGTCGGTGTGAATGCACCACGTCAACCCCCACCTCGAACGACATCCACCTGTTCGACACCGCTACCGCTGACGGTTGTCGACCCGGGGAAACCTGCCAGCGCCGCGTCGGCGAGACGAACCGTGCAGCTGACCTGGACCGTCACGATTCCCCCGGCGCTCACCTCACCTCCGACATTCACGGCGAGATCGGTGCAAGCCACACCTCGCGCACCGAGCATCTCGGCGACCACGGTCTGAGCGGCAGCACTCGCGGATCCCAAGTCCCGCTCCGCGGCGGCGGCTCGAGCGCCAGCGTGTGCAGCTGCATCGACGTCGCCACTCGAGCCGAGGATTCGGATCGCGCCGACCAAGAAGAATCCGACCATCAGCAGAGCGGTGACGGCGAGCGCTGCCTCGACGCCCGCTGCACCACGATCGTCCCGTTTCGCGCTCATGGTGCGCCCTGCGGTTCGAACCGTTCGATGCGCGCCGAGCCCGAGGCGCTCACCGTGATCGTTCCGACGAACGGAAGAATCGAGACGACCTCACCGGATGCCGTGACCGTGACCGTGTCCCCGCTGAGACCTCCTGCCGAGGAGTGCGACGTCAGCAACGATCCGGCCGACTCGGAGATGAGTTGGTCGCTCAGAGACGCTCCGGCGGATGGGGACGAATCGCGGCGGGCACCCGCCGCGGCCCCATCCTGCGCAGCGCCGGCGAGAACGGTCCGCGCGTAGTAGGCAAGTGAGAACTGGATGACGAAGAGCAGCGCGACGAGGACGACCGGGACGAGGATGACCGTCGCTGAGACCTCGCCTCGGTCGTCCGATCGCACTCTGTTCACGGCGACGGGACGCTGTTGGCGTTGTCCGTGATCTTTCCGGCGATGATTCCGCCGGCCGCGATCGCGGCGATCACGAGGAGGACGATGAATGCCGTGTGCGCATTCACCTCCCCACGGTCGTCGTCGCGAGCCTGTGCGAGTCTCTCCGCCACCACGTCGCTCGCCGCCATCCAGGCGGAGAGGAGCTTGATCTGGAATTGCAGCATGGCTGCTCCTTTCATTGATGCCGGTCGAATGGAACCCGTTTGGGTCATGTCGGGCCGGTACGACACGGAAGCGGTCGATGTGGGATGTCATGTCGTGGACAGCGCCGCGAGCGCGGGGTAGCCGATGAGGACAAGAAAGCCGGCGAACATCAGGGCAACCGGAAGGACCATCGCCTCCGACTTCGACTGCGCTTGCGTCTCGATCTGTGCCAGGTCGCGACGCCGCATCCCCGATGCCATCGCGCCGAGGGAGCTGCGAACTTGTGCCCCGTCTCCCGCGAGCGTCATCGATGAGTGCAACTCGATGAGTTCGCCTACTCCGAGCTGCATCCCGAGGTCGCCGAAGAAGGACCACGGCTCGTGTCGTCTCGTCTGTGCCGCTGTGAGCGCCGCACGGATGTGGCGGAACGAGCTGCCGCGACCTGCCGAGGCCGCGTCGTAGACGGCTGTCTCGACACCCGCACCACCGGCCATCAGGATCGCGACGAGCTCGAGATACGCGGCGAGTGCGTGGCGGAACTCGCGTCGCGCCTTCTCGGCATCACTGTGCATGTCGAGTCGGGCGTAGAGCCATCCAGCGGCAGCACCGAGAAGTGCCGCAGCGAGAAGCAGCCCGTTCGGAACCACCGTGAGGGCGCCGGTGGTGGCGAGCAGCCAGAACGCAAGACCTGGTGCCGCCCCAAGGAGTGCCCAGGTGAAACGGTCTTGGACGTACTTGTCGAGTGAACGTTCGAGGATGGCGAGATCCGATGCTCGATTGGATGTCTCGCTGCCGGCGAGACGCTCGATGAATCGCCGACTCGCGAAGCTGTCGTCTGCCAGACCGCCGCGGGACCGGTGGAGTTCTGCGACGAGGGTGTCGAGTGGTGTCGTCGTCCCGACAGCGCCCCGAATGACCAAGAGGAGTCCGGTGCCAGCGAGCGCGCCTGCGAGCACCATTGCCAGCAGCATCATGCGGCGACCTCATCGGTTGGTGCGAAGAGTCGTGGCGTCTTCGCTGGTCTGCCGAGCGCGACAAGGCTCCACAGCGCGGCACAGAACAACCCGCCGATTCCGACCATGACGAGCTGTCCCGTTGCCGTGTCGTACGGCGCCATGAAGTCAGGTGCGAACAACAGGAGCGTGATCGCGAGCCCGAACGTGAACATCACGAGCACTTTCGAGGAGGTGTAGGTGCGAGCGCGACCGGTCTCAACACGCAGCCGCATCCCCGACATCTCGCGAGCCGCATCTGCGATCTGCGTCAGCAGGTCGGCGAGCCGTTGGGCTTGGCGCTCGGCGGCAATCACCATCGCTGCCACGATGAGGTCGGCCAATGGGTCGTCCACCTGTTGCCCGAACCGGCGAAGTGCCACACCAAGCGATTCCCGCTCAGCACGCACTGCGAGTTCTTGAACCTCCGAGCGGATCGGCAACGGTGCAACCCGCGCAGTGACCGAGATGGCCTCCCGCAGCCCTGCGTGCGAGCTGATCGAGTCCCGAAGCATCTCCGCCCACGACGCCAGCGCCTCGGTTCGGTCGTTGAGGTCCTTTCTCCGGCGGCCGATCCCGACGAGCATCGGCAGAACCGCTGCAACCGCTCCGACAATCACGCCTGCGGCGGGCCACCCGGTGAGCGCCCACCCAGCGAGGAACGCTGCCAGCACAACGCAGGAACGCCACCAAAGGTCGTCCGGCAGCGAGACTGATCGGCGTGCCGGACGCACCACCACGCCCCGCCAGCCGACCAGGCAGATCCACACACCTGTTGCCGCGAGCAAACCGACCATTGCGCCAGCGAGTGTTCTCATCGGAACGCTCCACCGAGAGCGGCATCATCGAAACCTTCTCGCCCAAGCAACTGCGCATGGCGCTGTTCCAGCCGACGCAGAGTTCGTGGAACCCCTGTTTCGTCCAACTCCATCACCTTGTTGGTGGTGCAACGTTGACCATCGAATCCGGCGACCTCGATCACCTCGGTGACGCGTCGACGGCCATCGACGCCGCGCTCCAGGTGCACCACGAAATCGATCGCCTGGTGAAGCTGGTTGTGGGCGACCTCGGGCGGCAACTTGTCCTCGCCCGTTCCGAGATACAGCGCAAGCTTGTCGAGCGCCCCGACGGCGGACGCGGCGTGCACCGTCGTGAGCGATGACTGACCATGCGTCATCGCTTTCAACATCGGTACCGCCGCATCGGAGTCCCGAACCTCGCCACACACCAGCCAGTCCGGCCGGTACCTCAGAGCGTGCTTCACCTGCTCGCCCTGTGAAATCGCCCCGTGCCCCTCGTTGTTCGCCAAGCGCGTCTCCCACGATTCGACGTTCGGGTGCAACACCGGGTCGAACAGATCGAGTTCGGCGGTGTCCTCGATGATGACCACCCGGTCGAGGCGATCGAGCTCACCGAGGCACGCTCGGAGCATCGTCGTCTTCCCCGACCCGGTGGGTCCGGAGCAGACGATCCGAATCTCGGTGGACGTCATCGCCGCCCGCAGTAGGCCGGCGATCGACTCAGGGATCATGTCCAAACCGACGAGGTCGGCCAGCGTGACCTTGCCGAGTGTGTTGCGTCGGAGCGAGAAGCTGACGTTCTTCGACACGTCGCGTGTTGCTGCCAGTCGCAGGCCGTCGCCGAGCCGCATCACGAGAAGAGGCGCTTGCGGATTGAACTGTCGTTCGGTTCGCCCCGCTGTCCGAGCGAGATGCGACAACCATGCAACGAGTTCGGCCTCGCTCGACCAAAGCCGTTCGTGGATGGCCTCGACCGTCCCGTCCGAGCGGTACACGAAGATGAGGTCGAATCGAGTTGCCACGATCTCCTCCACCTGCTCATCGGCGAGCAGCATTTCGATCGGACCAAGCCCGACCGCGAGTGCGAGCACCCGCTCGATCAGCGCTTGCTCCGCGGTGTCGTCGAGGCGAACACTGTTCGACGACAAGCGCTCGGAGTCAATCTGTTGAAGTTCGTCGCGCAGGACCGACTCCGCGAGCGCCTCCTGGCCCGACCGTGCGAGCGACGGCCGACCTGACTGAACTCGCTTGGTCGCCTCGTCGACGAGCGCCGTCTGAACTGCTGCCGTGAGCTTCGAAAGCAATACCGCATCGACTCTCATCTCAATACGTCCACAGGTCGAGGTGTGCCAGACCGCTCGGGTCGCGAGACCTCGATCGCGACCTCCGATGAGATCTCCAACGCACGTCGCCACCCCCACGATCGGCGACGGGCGCGAGTCTCACTCAGTGCAACCGCTGCGTCCTCGATCAGATCGGCGTAGTTCTTCGCCAACCAGAACAGCTCTGCACCGGTGAACGTCTTCAACTCGTCGGCGTCGTACGAACACGAGCCCGTGACAAGCACACCGACTCGATCGCAGCTTCGCTTCACCACTTCGAGGAACTGCGGCAGCTGAACAAGGTCTTCGGGTCGGCCGCCCGACACGATGATCACCAGCGACGATCGCTCCACGAACGCGGTGGCTGGGTCCGATTCGCGAAGTCGGCCGGCGTCAACGAACCACACGCGGGCATCACCCGCCAACCTCGGCGCAACCGACGATGCCTCCGACTGCCAGATCGTGCGGCACTGCCCGGCAGTCTCCGGGGCCGGCACGACCGACACCCCATCACCGACGGTTCGAGCCGCTTCACCCAGCGCGATCGCTCGGCTGCCGCTCGCTCGCCGCAACCCTGTGAGGAGGTCGACGAGCCCGGGAGCCACTCCCCAGCCGTAGCGAGCGCCAAGCACGCCGCCCGCCGGATCGGCCTCCAGCACCACCCGATCCGCACCCACGTCTGCGGGCCACGCTGCCGCGAGAAGGAGCGCCCAGGACGTGACGCCCGGAGCGCCTCGACTGGACGCGAGGGTGATGATCATTCGTCTGCTCCGACCAAGGAGAGCCGTAGCAACCCATCCGCTGCAGCCTGTGCCACGTCGCCTTGTGACTCGGTCGGCACCGCGACCGCGACCCACACCTTGGCCGATGCAGACGCCGAAACGGGCGGCTCCACCGACCACACGGTGCCGGGCGTTATGACGCTCGCCGTCGGCGCAGCAGCTTGTACATCGGCGGTCGGAACCCCCTGCGACCTTTCTACCGCGAGGAGATTCACTCGATCGCCGGGCCGAAGATCGGCGATCGGGGCCGCGCCGGGCTCGAGGGATGCGCCGACGACGGACGAACCCGACGGGATCACCTCGTCGGCCGAAGCGAACAGGTCCGAGTTCAGCACCGTGCCGGCAGGGATCGGACCACGTGCAGCTTGTCCGATCACCAGGTCCTGTTGATCGGACAGAACCGCCCGCAACTCACCGGATCGGCCGATCTCGATGACGCGTAGATCAGTTGACGAGAGGACTTCCCCGGGCTCGATGTCCCGAGCCGCCGTCACCACCGACATTCGTTCCGACGTTGCGGTGAACACCCAGGCGCCGATCACCGCAGACAGCCCGACGAGCAGGGCTCCGAACAGCACCCATGTCGGCCTTCGTTGCGTCGGCCTCGAGACCGACGCAACGGGCACGTCGACATGCCCATTCGTCGACGGCGTATCCGGTCGATCCAACAGGCGGATCATCAGCAACCTCCTTGACTCGAGCGGGACCCTGTGCAGGTCACGATGCCTTGGACCTCGGCGACGGCGAGCGGCGCTGAACCGGTCGTCGACCAACCTTCGAGTGGTCCGCCGGCGCCGGTCGACGACGTCCATGAGATGTTCCAGTCGATCGACATCGATGTCATGAAGTGGTATCCGTCGTACGCCGACGTCGCCGATGAGTTCGTGTAGGTGTAGGAACACGCACCAGGTGTCGCAGCGACGTAGCCGGCGACCGGTGCATCGCCGTCGCACGATGCACCGCCACCCGCCGGGTCACCGGGGTCGAACGAGAGCTTTGCCGGCGTTGCCGTGACCGTCGCCCAGACCGGCCCGTACTGAGCGGTGACCGACACCGTGCGCCACGAGTCACCGCCGCTTCGGAAATCGACCGGCACGGTCACGTACGCCCAACCGTGCGTCGGATCGAGGGCCTCGAACACCGGCTCGGGTGACGGAAGCTCCCGATCGCGGAGTCGTTGAATCAGGCCAGGCAACAGGTCAGCCGGGTCTGCTTCGGCAATCTCGAAGAGACGGGGGAACGCATCATCGGGACAACGGCGTTCCCACATGTGGTACGTCACACCGCCCTCCACCCGCGGCCACTCGGCGACGCCCATGTTCGGCACGGCGGCACCACCATCGATCATTTTCCAACGACATCCATCGCCGCCACCGCCGCCGCCATCGCCCCCGGTGCCATACGCGATGCTCGCCGTGAGTACGCCACCCGCTTGCCCTCCGGTTCCCTGGCCGCCACCACTACCGGGGGCGGCGCGAACGGTCGAGGCGGGCACAAGCCAGAGGAGAGCGAAGGCGGCGACAACGAAGGGCGTCAGGCGGCCGGACATATGTCCGACTCCTCCGTGGCCCCAACTGCGGGGGCGGCAATCGCCCTCCACATCCCGTCCGCGCTCAATTGAAGTCTCCAACTCTCCCGACCGGAAACGAACTGATCGTCGATGATCAGGTCCGATCCGTCGCTGGCACCACCGGGCTCGATCAGTTTCGACCCATCTGCAAGACACACCAGTGCGTTGGCCGTGGTCAGGTCGTTCCCGATCTCGACGGCCTCGATGACATAGCGGTACTGGTCCCGGTCCATCACCGTGTACCCAGCGGCGTTCCACTCGTTGATACGAGCAACGTTTCCATCGAGAAGTTCGCCGGCCCGGGTGGCCTCGAGAATGCTCGGGTCGCAGGTCGGCATTTCGGTGAGGCACTCGGAGAAATCGGCGAAGGACTGATCGAGGGTCGCCCGCACCTCGGTCTCGGGGTCCGCAGGCGGCGCAACCGTCGTCGCGACGGAACTTGTCGGTGCCGACTCCGTGGTTGTCGAGCCGGGCACGCTCGTCGTGGTGTCGACCGTTGACGTCGTCGTCGCGGACCGGGTTCCGGTTGTCGCGGTACTGTCTGCGGCTTCAGCCGTGGAAGCCGTGTCCGGTGCCGGTTCGCTGTCGGAGCCACTCGAGCATGCAGCCAGGAGTAGAGCTGTGACGATCGCAGGCACACCACAAAAAACTGCTCGGTGCCCTCTCACTGGCGCACTCCGAGTGCCATGCACGAATCCCAACGGTCGTGCCCGCGTCATCGAAACGGTAGACCCGGGCGTGGTCCGTTTCAAGAGAAACCACGAGACTCTCATCGAACGCACCTCCTGTCCACGACCGCCACCAGAGCGGCAATGGAATCGCTTCAGGAGGAACGAGCCATCCGCCAGGGTGTTCCACGAACCCACGATCGGCGAGGCACGACCCACTGTACGCCCGATTCTGGGCACGTCAAGATGCTCCACCCCACCCAACGGGGGGCAAATCGGCGACGTGGAGAATCTTCGTCTGCGGATCGATCCTTCGTGAGCAGAACTTCTCCTGTACTCGAGTGAGCCACCCGTTGGGTTGATGTGTCAGTCACGACCGGAGTCGCCAATCGCTTGACCATGACGGTCGAGGAAGCGGCCGACGCGCTGGGCATCAGTCGATCAACGGCGTACGCAGCCGCGCGTGACGGTTCGCTGCCAACAGTTCGGATTCGCCGACGAGTCCTCGTGCCAGTCTCGGGGCTCCGGACTCTCCTCAACGCGAGCTTGACCGACCCACCAGACCGCTGAGTACATCTGCTGCATCGCGATCGCTTGCTTCGATGAAGTGAGAGTAGACGTTCAGCGTGGTCGCGGCGTTTCGGTGTCCCAGCCGCCCGGCGACCGTTCGTACGTCGACACCCTCTGTCAGCAGCTGCGTAGCCACATAGTGGCGGAGGTCGTGAAGTCTGAACTTGCCGACGCCGGCCTTCTTGCAGAGCTGCCTGAAGGACCGGCTCACCGAGTCCGGGTACCACGTTGTCGTTCCCTCGACGTCGCCCGCGAAAACGTAGGCATCGTCGGACAACTGAATACCGCACGCATGCGCCCGGTCCTCTGCTCGCTCGCGAACACCAGCAAGCAGTTGGACCGAAAGGTCGTCCAGGGCCAAGCGACGTGAGGCGTGCGTCTTCGTGGTCTTTTCCACCCGACCGTCATCGCCGATCACGACCCCGCGGGCGATCAGGACGACTCTTTGCACCTGCAAGATGTCTGTCCACCGCAGCGCAATGACTTCACTTCGCCGGGCTCCGGTCGTCGCGGAGAAGTACAGGAACGCCCCGAAGTCAGGGTCCTCCTTCAATGCAAGTTCGAGCAGACGACCAAGAGTTTCGGGCGATGGCGGCTTCACCGAGGTCGGCGGGATCCGGGGAGGCGATGCGCTCGCGGCCGGGTTGGCCCCGAGCCATTCCCATCGCACTCCCTGCTGTAGCGCTCGACGCAGGATCCCGTGGATCCGCCGAATGGTGGCCGGCGCGAGCGGACGCTCACGCCCTTCTCCCGAGCGCAACGCGGCGTAGTACTTGTCGAGCATTGCTGCAGTCACCCTCGTGAGTGGCACGTCTCCCAGTGCAGGCACGAGATCTCGGTCGATGAAGCCACGGGTTTCGCGAACCGTCTTGGGCGAGAAGTCGTGGCGAGCGAACTCGAACCAGGTCATCAGCAACTCGCCGACGTTTGCGCCGGTCTTTGCAGCGGTCCCTCGTTCGGCATCGACGAGCAGTCTGTTGAGCACTCGTTCGGCCTCCTTCTTCGATCCGTGGATCGTTCGGGTGGCATAGCGCTCCTTGCCGCTCAACACGTCCTTGCCGACGTACACGCGAGCTTCCCACGAGTCCCCTCGCTGGCGTAGGTGTCCTTTCATTTCGATCCTCCGTTGTGGAATCCAGTAGCACGCCAGTAGCAACGGGACCGAAAACAGCAACAGCGGCAATCTTTCGATTGCCGCTGAGCTGGGATTGCGTTGGCAGCCCGTACGGGATTCGAACCCGTGCCGC
>NZ_BAOL01000032.1 GCF_000350145.1 Ilumatobacter nonamiensis YM16-303
TCTCGTGAACAGTTCGCGCACGGAGCGCTGGAACTGATCACGAGAAGGGAATCAGCGGTGGCGGGCGGCGGCGGCTTGGGCCTTGCGGGCGCGGGCCGCCTCCTGCTTCGCCTTCTTCGCGGCCTTGCGCTTCTCGCGCAGTTCGGCCTGCTCGTCGGCGGAGCGCTTCGACGTGTCGATGAGTGGTGCGATCTCGACGTCGTCGACCTTCGGCAGCTGCAGCGTGTCGTCGTTCTTCAACAGGTCGCGGATGATCGCGGATGCCGGAGCTTCGCCGGCGACGGTACCGGCGAGCATGACCCGGGTGATTCCGAGATTGTGGCGTTCGACGATTCCGGGGAGCACCTCGCGGAGCTGATCCGACGACGGGTTGTCGGCGTTGTCGCCGAGTTGCTCGATGCAGTCGGCGAGTGCAGCGTCGGTGATGATCGCCGCGATCGCTTCCATTCCACCGTCGATCCGGCCGGCCTTGACGCCGTTGCGGACGCCGTCGGCCGAGATCTCGTCGACGAACGAGTCGAGGCCTTCGCGGTGGTCGTCGCCGAGCCCGTCGATGGCTGCGGCCAGCTCCTCGTCGGTGGCGGCCTTGAAGGCGCGGTCGAGCAACCCCAGCGCCTGCATTCGGTTCTTCATCTGGTTGACAGCCATGCGGAGCGACGCTACCGGGCTGCCCACACCATCACGACGGGGCGACCGGACGCAACGGGACGGGGCCTCTCGGCCGGTCGGGGCCCCGCCGTGAGCCGTGTGACCTTGGTCGCCCGAGTCGGGTATCCTGCAAACGCTTCCACGTCTCGCCGAGAGGATCCCATGGCCACCGTCACACTCGACAAAGTGAACAAGATCTACGAGAACGGATTCCACGCGATCCACGACCTCGATCTCGAGATCGCCGACAAGGAGTTCCTGGTGCTCGTCGGCCCGTCGGGCTGTGGCAAGTCCACGGCGCTGCGGATGATCGCCGGGCTCGAGACGATTTCGGGCGGCGAGATGAAGATCGGCGAGAAGGTCGTCAACGACGTCGAGCCGAAGGATCGCGACATCGCGATGGTCTTCCAGAACTACGCGCTGTACCCCCACATGACGGTGTACGACAACATCGGCTTCGCGCTGAAGCTGGCGAAGGTTCCCAAGGACGAGATCGACCGTCGAGTGCGCCAGGCTTCGAAGATCCTCGAACTCGATGCGAACCTCGACCGCAAGCCGGGTCAGCTCTCGGGTGGTCAGCGCCAGCGTGTCGCCATGGGCCGCGCGATCGTGCGCCAGCCGGCAGCGTTCCTCATGGACGAGCCGCTGTCGAACCTCGACGCGAAGTTGCGCGTGCAGATGCGCGCCGAGATCGCGGCACTCCAGCGCGACCTGGCCGTCACCACGGTGTACGTCACGCACGACCAGATCGAAGCGATGACCATGGGCGATCGCGTTGCGGTCCTCAAGGCGGGCTACCTGCAGCAGGTCGACACGCCGCAGAACCTGTACGACAAGCCCGACAACGTGTTCGTGGCGGCGTTCATCGGCTCTCCGTCGATGAACCTGTACGAGGCGACCGTCGAGTTCGACGACAACGGCGGCACCGTGCATCTGGGCGACCAGAACCTGCGGATCGGCCCCGAGGTGTTGGAGAACCGTCCGGCGCTGCGTGACCACGGCAAGGTGATCGTCGGCATCCGCCCCGAGGACTTCGAGGATGCCTCGTTGTTCGAGGGTGACACGACCGGCCGCGAACTCACGTCGAACGTGCGGCTCATCGAAGCGCTCGGCTCGGAACTGATGGTGCACTTCGACATCAACGCCCGCACGGTCGACTCCGGTGACCCCGATGCCGTCGAGGAGTCCGACTCGGGCAGCAACGCCGTCGGCCGGTTCAACCCCCGCTCACGCGTGAAGATGCGGGAGGACGTGCGGATCGCCGTGGCGACCGACAACATGCACTTCTTCGACCCCGAGACGCACCTGTCGATCTGGAGCTGAGTTCGGGGGCGGTCAGCTGGCGATCGCCACGATCAGCGACCCGACGAACGCCATCAGGGCTGCACCGATGATCAGGATGATGCCCGGTCCCACCTGAAGGAGGGGGAAGGTGTTGGTGAGGTCGGCGATACCCACCACCGCAGCCGCGGCGATCGTGCCGGCGACGAGCGACGCGATGATTCCGCAGATCGAACTCCATGTCGACTTGCCGGCGGCGAGGACGACGATCGCGAGGATCGCCACGACTGCGAACGCTCCGATGATCCAGGCGCCCGGGTTCGTCCACTGGACCGGGTCGAATTCGTCGTAGAACCCGTAGGTCTCGAATCCGTTGGGGAGCTCGCTGAAACCGAGGTTGTCGAAGGTCACCCACGGGAGAGCGGACCCGATGACGGAGAGGATCGCTGCCCCGAGCATGATCAGCGCCCCCACGATGGCTCCGCCGCTGCGCCGCGATGAGGTCGGTACCGGAGTCCCCGGAAGCTGACCGTACTGCGGGGCAGCGAACGCCGTGTGGCCGACCGGTTGGCCAGACGCGTGCGGCGGATGTGGCTGGTGCCCGTACTGCGGAGGTGCCGTCGGTTGGGTGTACGCCTGCGGCGGGGTGGCCTGTGGCGGGTAGGCCGGCGGTCCTGACGGAGGGGGCGGCGGCGGTGGTGGTGGCTGGGGTGGAAGTTGCGGTCCGTCGTTCGGGGCCGGCAGCGGTGGCGGGACCGCGCCCGGTGAGGGCACGACGACCGTCGCATCGGCCGGAGGTGGCACGTCGCCGGCAGGTGCCTGTCCGCTTTCGTGCTCGGCGGTGACCGTGTCGTTCGGGTCCGGGGGCGTGAACGCTGCGCTGTTGCGCGAGTCGTCGTTCCGATCGGTCATCGGTTGCCTCTCAGCCGATGCCGAGGTCGGACGTGAAGCGCGGCTTGACGGCCGCGTGCTCGACCTCGGGGAGAACGTATTTCGCCACGAGGTCGCATTCGGCTCGATGGGTGTAGCCGGACAGGATGAACGCGGAGACCCCGGCGTCCTGGTACGCCTTCAACTTGGCGACGACCTGGTCGGGATCGCCGACGATTGCGGCGCCCGCGCCGGATCGGGCCCGCCCCACGCCGGTCCACAACGCTTCCTCGACGAACCCGTCGTCGGCGGCGGACTCGCGCAGGTCGGCCTGGCGTGACACGCCGACCGATGCCGCGTCGAGCGACTTGTTGCGAATCGCGTCGCCGGTGTCGGCGTCGAGCTTCGACACGAGTTGCGCCGCTGCGGCGCGTGCTTCGGCCTCGGTCTCGCGGACGATCATGTGGGCGCGCAGCCCGCACAGCAGTTCGCGGTCGTACCGCTCGCGGGCGAGTGCGGCCATCTCGGAAACGGTGTCTCCCACCGACGCGACCGTGTCGGGCCAGGTGAGGAACACGTCGGCTTCGGCTGCAGCAACGTCCTTGGCGGCGGGGGAGAAGCCGCCGAAGTAGAACGGGGGACAGGTCGAATCGGCGGTGGAGATTCGCGGTGGATCGAGGGTGAGGTCGACGAACTCGCCGTGGAAGTCGATCGACTCGCGGTTCAACAGCTTGCGGAGGACCTGCATCCATTCCCGCGTGCGCTGATAGCGCGGTGCGGAATCGAGTGCTTCGCCGGGAATGTCCGAGCTGATGATGTTGATCGTGAGGCGCCCGTGCGCGAACTGGTCGATGGACGCGAGTTGGCGGGCGAGCTGAGGCAACCACATCTCGCCCATCCGAACCGCGAGCAACAGGTTGATCTGTTCGGTGTGGGTGGCGATGGCCGCGGCGAAGGCGGTGGAGTCGATGCCGAGCTGATAGCCGGACGGCAGCAGCACGTTGTCGAAGCCGCCGCGGTCGGCAGCCTGCACGATGTCCCGGCAGTGCTCCCAGGATGCGGCGAGATCCGGGTCAGGGACACCGAGGAACTCGTAGTCGTCGTCGCACAGTGCGCCGAACCAGGAGATCTCGGGAACGTGGGGTTGGGTGATCGAGCTCATGGGAGCGGCACTCCTTCCGAGGCCTGGACGATCGCATACACATCGGCACGGTCGAGGGTGACGCCGAGCGCTGCGGCCGAGGAACGGATGCGGTCGGGGTTCTGTGATCCGATGATCGCCACGGGTGCCGACGGATGGGCGAGGACGAAGGCGAGCGCGATCTGTGACCGGTCGACCCCTTCGCGCACCGCGAGCGAATCGAGGAGCGCGAGGAGATCGGGGGCGATGCCCTCACCGGTCGCGAGGCGTCCGCCTCCGAGCGGACTCCAGGCCAGTGGCGTGACCCGCTCCGCCATGCACTGATCGAGCGTGCCGTCGCGCATCGGCGTGAGTTCGACCGCGGAGAACTCGGGCTGGTTCGTGATGATCGGGAACTCGAGGTGGGCCTGCAGGGCGGCGACCTGCGCCGGGGTGTGGTTGGACACGCCGACCTCACGGATCTTGCCTTCGACCCGGAGTGCGTGGAGGGTGATCGCGACGTCGGCCGGGTGCGTGTACATGTCCGGCCGGTGGATCTGATAGAGGTCGATGACGTCGGTCTGCAGGCGCCGGAGCGACGCTTCACATGCGGACCGCAGGTACTTCGGCGACGAGTCGTACGGCGTGGGCGGCGCGATGCCGCCCTTGGTGGCGAGCACGATCCGGTCCCGCAGGCCGGGCGTCGCGGCGAGCACCTGCCCGAGGATCTCCTCGACCTGACCGAATCCGGTACCGCCCCAGTCGAACCCGTACACGTCGGCCGTGTCGATCAGGTTCATCCCCGACTCGAGCGCCGTCTCCAGGAGACCCTGCCCGACCTCGATGTCGTCGTCGGTGAACCTCCAGAGCCCGTACGCGATCGGCCCCACCGGGGGGAGGGAGCCGAGGCTCCGTTTGTGGGACTGGACCAGCGAGCTCACCCGATGGAAACTAGCCCTTCACGGAACCGGCCAACAGTCCTCGCACGAAGTAGCGCTGCAGCGAGAAGAACACGATGATCGGTACGAACGCCTGGACGAACGCGGCCGCGGGCAGGATGTTCTCGTTGCGTCCGAAGTCTCCGGCGAGGTTGGCGATCAGGATGGTCGTCGGCTGCTCGTCGACGTTGGCCCCGATCATCGTGTTGGCGATCAGGAAGTCGTTCCACGTCCAGAGGAACTGGAAGATGGCGAACGCCGCCAACACCGGGATCGACAACGGCAGGACGAGCCGCCAGAAGATCGTGAAGTGTGCGGCGCCGTCGATGCGCGCCGCCTCGAACACGTCCTTCGGGAGCGCCGAGATGTAGTTGTGCAGCAGGAAGATCGCGAACGGCATCGCGAAACCGGTGTGGGTCAGCCACACCGCCGTGGTTGTGCCCGCCAGGTCGAAGTCGGGAATCAAGGTGATCGTCTTGTCGAGCCCGGGCAGGGTCAGGCTCGCACCATTGTTGAACATCTGGAGCAGAGGGATCAGCGCGACCTGCAGCGGCACGGCCAACAGCGACACGGTGGCGATGAACAGTGGCTTGCGACCGCGGAAGTCGATCCAGGCGAATCCGTACGCGGCGAATGCGGCGATCGCGATGGGGATGATCGTCGCCGGGATCGCGATCGCCATCGAGTTGAGCAGCGAGTTGCCGATGCTCTGGCGGGCGTTGATGATCTGGTCGTAGTTGGCCGTCGTCCAGTCGAACGGGTTCAGGCCCTTCCACCAGCCGGTCGAGCGCTGCGCGTCCCGGGTACGGAACGAGTTGACGAACAGACCGAGCGTCGGGATGGTCCAGACGACGACGATCAGCCACAGCAGACCGGTCGGGACGCTGCGCAGGAGCCGGTACGCGCGATCGATGATGCCCGAGCCGCCCGACCCGTCGTCGATCGGGTGCGGATCGCCCGAGGAGGTGATCGAGGTGTCGGTGGTGGTACTGCTCATGGTCAGTCCTCCTTCTGCATCCGCGAGATGTTGTAGACCATCACCGGCAGGACGGAGATGAAGATCAGGATCGCGAGCGCTGCGCCCTGCCCGGTGTTGCCGAACTGGAATGCCTGGTTGAACATGTCGTTGGCCAGCACCTGTGTGCCGAACTGGCCGTTGGTGATCACCTTGACGATGTCGTAGACCTTCATGACCAGCACGATGATCGTGGTGACGACCACGCCGATCGTGGTGGCGATCTGCGGCAGCGTCACCCGCCAGAAGACCTGACTGTCGGTCGCGCCGTCGATCTTGGCCGCCTCGATCAGTTCGGTCGGAACCGCCTTGATGGCCGCCGACAGGATCACCATCGCGAATCCGGTCTGGATCCAGATGAGGATGACCATCAGCCAGAAGTTGTTGTACGGCGGTTCCTGGACGAACAGGACCGTCTGACCCTCGACGGTCCCGTCGGGCGTGATGACGAATCCACCGAGGCCGTCACCGATGATCGCCGTGTACCGCAGGAAGATCCATCCGGCGAGCACCGCGACGAAACCGAACGTGATCGCCCGGCCCCAGTTGCGTTGCACGAGACCGCGGGCCATCACCATCAGCACTCCCACGAGGATCAGGCCGAACACGATCGTGCCGATCAGGGTGGGCAGTCCCGAGCCGGTCGACAATCGTCCGAGGCCGACCCACAAGGCGTTCAGGACACCGGTCTGTTCGCTCGAGGTGTCGCGTGCTGCGTAGACGAAACGCCAGATGATCGACGCGCCGACCAGTGAGATCGCCATCGGCATGAAGATGAACGACTTGGAGTACTTCTCGCCGCGCTTTCCGTCGGCGAGTACCGCCACCGCGAGGCCCATCGCCGTGGAGACGAAGGTGACCACGACGACCCACCAGAGGTTGTTGATGATCGTTCCCCTGAGCGCGGTGAACACGCCGAACGAGAGGAGGAACAGGCCGAAGATGAGCGGGGCTGCGGTCGGGTTGCCGAGTTCCACGGCGTGCCCCGTGCGCTGCTTCATGATGATCCCGACCACCAACGCGAGGGCCAAGAAGCCGGCTCCGATGATGAACGGCATCGACGTGAACATGTTCGTCCAGTTGGAGACATCGAAGCTGTTGGGGTCGTTGAAGATCGCTCCGTAGTTCTCACCGCCGACGAAGTCGACCGAGTCGTTGTCGAGCAGGGAGAGATACAACGTCCGGATCCCCGGAACGACGAGCATGATGAAGATGAACAGCAGCGCGGGGCCGACGAAGATGTACGACCGCGAGCGGAGGTCGATCTCGGAACGCTGCTTGTAGTCGGGATTCGGTGTCATGCCGAGCCGGATTCCGAGAGCGATCCCGGGGACCGCCGTCGCGATGATCGAGGTCGCCATGTTGCCCGCACCCAGGTCGGCGCCACCCCAGGCCCCCAGGATCCAGCCGAGCGCACCACCGATGAGCGCGCCGCCGACGAGTGCCCGTTTCCCGAGGGCCGACAATCCGACGCCCACGACGATGCCGATCGCGGTCCACAGGGCGATCGCTCCGAAGTCGAACTCGGGCTGGTACTGCTCACGGATGAGCAATCCGATGACCAGGCCGATCGCGGCACCCGCGCCGACGCTGATGATCATGCGCATCTTCGGATCGTCGGTTTGCGAGAGGACGATACCGAGTGCGACGAAGACGGCCGTGCCGACGAGCGGCCCGATCAGCCAGCTGAGGAATCCGCCACCCGATCCGAGGGTGGCCTGGTTGCCGTGGAGCACGACGCCGAGGAGGAACCCGACGGCTCCGAAGGCGAGAGCGCTGAATCGCTTCCACCGGTTGCGGACCTGGTTGAAGAGCAGGTTCGCGCCGATCCAGATCGATGCGCTGCCGGCAACCGCGACGAGCACCGTGATCAGCGTGCTCTGGACCTTGTCCTGGTTGGCGGCCCAGATGAGGATCAGGGCCTCGATCGCGACGGCGACGGCCACGATCGCGATGAATCGGCCCTCGCGGATGCCGTTCTGCCGTCGGTCGACGGCGATCACCGTGACCGCAGCCGTGGCGATCAGCGTGAGGACGACGACGATCGCGTTGGCGGCGACACTGCCGTTGAGCACGTTCGCGAGGACGATCGCCGCCAGACCGGCCACGCCCGTGGTGATGAGAAATGGTCGGGCCGAGAGCGGTGTCCCGACGCGTCCCTCGGTGGTGATCGGGCCGGCGGCTTCGGCGAGCACGTGCTCGACGTCGTCGATGCCTTCGTCTTCCAGCGTCTCCACTGACACTCCCCCTCGTTCGTCCCCACGGACCTGTCCGTTGTCTAGTTCGTTGCGGGCTCGGCTGCAAACACCGACCGAACCGGCGAGGGCACCGCCACCGTGGTGACGGTGCCCTCGATTGGATCAGAGTCGGACGTGATCGATCGAACGATCACGCTGCCGGCTCAGGACGGCCAGGAAGCCTCGATGTTGTCCGCTGCGGTCTGCGCATCGATCGTGCCGTTCACGAGCGACGTTCCCTCGGACCAGAAGGACCCGGCGCCGACGTCGGCCGGCATCAGGTCGGAGGCATCGAACCGAGCGAGCTCGGAATCGTTGAGGATCTCCAGGAAGCCCTGCTCGAGCGGCTGGTACACGCTCGGGTCCTGCCCCTGAGCGGCCGACAGGAAGCCGGAGAGGCCGCCGTCGAGTTCCTCGGTCTGGATCCGCTGACGGGTCTCGGCGTAGTCGGCGGTCGCCATGTAGTTCAGCACCGCCATCGTGGCCGGGTCCTCGTTGAACGCAGCGGCGTAGGTGCCGGCGGTCAGAACCGGATTGTCACCGTTGATGTCCGGGAAGTAGAACACGTCGATCGCTTCGGGATCGTCGGGATCGGCGAACGCCGTTCCTTCGGCGAAGAACCCGGCGAAGAACGACGCCTGGCGGTGCATCATGCACTGGCCGTCGGACAGCGGGATCGCGTTGTCACCGAAGTTGGTGGCGGCGATGGAGCCGCCGGAGGCGAACACGTTCTCGTCGGCCCAGAAGTCGACGACGGCCTGCATGGCCTCGACGATCTGCGGGTCGTTGAACGGGATCTCGTGGTTGACCCACTGGTCGTACACGTCGCCACCGTGGAGACGGAGCACCATCTCCTCGGTCCAGTCGGTGAACGTCCAGCCGGTTGCCTGGCCGGATTCGATCCCGACGCAGAGCGGGGTGTTCCCGTCCTCGACCATGGTGGCCATCAGCGCGGTGAAGTCGTCGATCGTCTCGGGGACCTCGTAGCCGGCCTCTTCGAACGCCGCCGGCTTGTACCAGACGAGCGACTTGAGGTCGGTCTTGACCGGCACGCCGTACTGGGTGTCGTCGGTGGCGCCGTCGGCCTGATAGCTCTCGTCCCAGAACTCGTCGATCGTGGCGTTGACCTCATCGGTGAGGGCGACGACGGCACCGTCGGCGGCGAACTCGGCGAGCTTGCCGGGCTGCGGGAAGATCGAGATGTCGGGCGGGTTGCCGCCTTCGACCTGGGTGTTGATGTTCGCTTCCCAGTCGGCGTCGCCGGCGTAGGAGATGCTGATGTTGTTCTCTTCACCGAAGGCGCCGAGAGTGTCCTGGATCGCGGCGATCGACGGGTCGTCACGCTCGGGCCCGGTGATCGTCACCTCGGCCCCGTCGAAGTCGCCGGACGTGGCGGCCTCGTCGTCGCCTCCGTCGTCGCCTTCGCCTTCGTCTTCGTCGCTGGCTGCGTCGCTGCCCTCGGTCTCCTCGCTCGAATCGTCGCTGCTGGACGAATCGTCGTCGCTCCCGCACGCTCCGGCGACCAGCGCCAGTGCAACGGGAACGGCAGCAAGCTTGATGCTGCGTTTTCTCATTGGGTCCTCCCCCTCAGGTGGTGTGATTGCCGGACGATTCCCGGCATGTAAACGCTTTCATACGGCGGCCGTCACGTCAAGTGCAAGAAATGGATCCGGTCGAGGACCGCTCCACCAGCGACACCGCCGGTCGGACCGGTTCGTCGTGTTCGTCCGACGCTCCGACGACCGGTTCACCCGGATCGCCCGCGTGCCGCGCCGATTTCCGCAACGCCGCGACCAGGAGGCGCGCCACCACCGAGCCGTGATCGGCCACCGGCTGTCGAACCGTCGTGAGGTCGACCACCCGCGAGAACTCGTGGTCGTCGACCCCGATGAGCGAGATGTCGGTCCCGACCCGCAGCGAGTGCTCGTTGCACGCCATCAGTGCCCCGAACGCCATCTCGTCGGACATCGCGAAGACTGCGGTCGGGCGACTCGGAGCGCGGAGCAGTTGTGTCATCGCCTCGTAGCCACCGTCGAGACTGAAGTTGCCGTTGACGTTGCATTCGTGGTCGACCGCAACGTCGGCCGCGGCCAGCTCGCGGCTGAATCCGCGCCATCGGGCCTCGGGCACGTCGAAGCTCATCGGTCCCTCGGGTCGTCCGCCGATCACGCCGATCCGTCGATGACCGAGGGCGAGGAGGTGCTCCGCGGCGATCTGTCCCACCAACTCGTCGTCGATGCACACCGACGGGTGACCGACCACGTTGGAGCCGATCGTGGCCAGGCCGACCCCGCGTCGTTCGAGCGACGCGACCTGTTCGGGCTCGATGGTCACGTCGACCAGGATCAGTGCGTCGGTGCGTCGTTCCAGCCGCCGCGACTCGTCGAGGAGACGGTCGCGATGCGTGGGGGTGGACACGGCGATCACCTGGAACTCGAGTCCGGCGTCGGCACAGACGGCCTCGGCGCCGGCGATCACCGTCGAGAAGTACCAGCCGAACAGCGAGGGGATCGCCAAGGTGACCGTTCCCGTTCGCCCGGCCGCCAGCCGGGTCGCCGCCGGGTCGGGGTGATAGTTCAGTCGATCCGCGACGGCTCGGACCCGCTCGCGTGTCGACGGGGTGACGTTGGGGAGTCCGCGGAGCGCGCGGCTCACCGTCGCGACCGAGACCCCCGCCTCTGCCGCCACGTGCTCGATGGTGAGGCGCCGCGGGGGAGCGTGGATCGTCGTGTCGCTGTCGTCGCTCACCATGTCTCTCACCCCTCCCCGAGCGAGTGTAAGCGCTTTCATCACGTCGGTGGTTCCCGTCGGCCCCTGCATCGTCCGCGCGGTACGGTGATCGACATGTCCTCGGTCGGTCCGGGCCCCGTCCATCCGTCGGCAGCGGACGCCCAACGGGTGATCTCGCTGATCGATCTCACCGACTTGAACGACGAGCACGATCCCGTGGGATTGCGCGACCTGGTCGACCGCGCGCTCGAGCACGGCGTGCCCGCCGTGTGCGTGTGGCCGGAGTTCGTCGGAACCGTCGTGGCGGCGTTGGACGCCGAGCCCGAGCGGGGCACGTGCTCGATCGCGACCGTGGTCAACTTCCCGGGCGGTGACGACCCGATCGCCGACGTCTCGTCGACGACCCGGGATGCGCTGGCCGCAGGTGCCGACGAGATCGACCTCGTCCTGCCGTACGTGGCGTTGCGCGGCGGTGACCCGGAAGCTCCCCGAGCGATGGTGCAGGCCATCGCACAGATCGTCCACGCCCACACCGGACGCGGTGACCGCCGGGCGGAGCTGAAGGTGATCCTCGAGACCGGGGAACTCGGGAGCGTCGACCTCGTCACGTGGGCAGCGCAGCTGGCGATCGACGCCGGCGCGGACTTCATCAAGACGTCGACCGGCAAGACCGCGGTCAGCGCGACGCTCGATGCGTTCGCACCGATGGTCGACGCGGTGGCGCAGGCCGACCGGACGATCGGCCTGAAGCCATCGGGTGGCATCCGCACGGTTGCCGAGGCGATCGAGTATCTCGCCGTGGTCGATTCGCGGCTGGGCGCCGATTGGGCGACCCCGGCCACGTTCCGCTTCGGAGCGAGTTCGCTGCTCGACGACGCGATCGCCGTTGCGTTGACGGCCTGAGCGCCCTCGGCAGGATTCGAACCTGCGACACCTGGTTCCGGAAACCAGTGCTCTATCCCCTGAGCTACGAAGGCAGTGCGACGGCAATCTATCGGTCGGTGCTGCGATCGACTCGATCCGGCACACTTGGGAACGCATGTCTGATCCCGTGGCCACGCTCACCCGCCTGCTCCAACCCGTGTTCGACGAGCTCGTCGAATCCGATGCCGGTGTCGGCAACGAGTCCGCCGACCCGACCGTGCGGCCGTCCGATCGTGCCGACGCCCAGATCAACGGTGCGTTGCCGCTCGCGAAGCGACTGGGGACCAACCCGCGTGAGCTCGCTCAGCGGGTGATCGACTCCGGGGTCCTTGCCGATGTCGCCGAGGGCGTGGAGGTCGCGGGGCCCGGCTTCATCAACGTGACGTTCTCCTCCGAGTTCCTCGCGTCCGAACTCGACGTGGTCCGCTCCGCCGACGGCCTCGGGATCGAACCGGACTCACGCGAGATGCAGGTCGTCGTGGACTACTCCGCACCCAACGTCGCGAAGGAGATGCACGTCGGACACCTCCGCTCGACGGCGATCGGCGACTCGCTCGTGCGGATGCTCGAGGCGCACGGACACCGTGTCACGCGCGAGAACCACGTCGGCGACTGGGGAACCCCGTTCGGGATGCTCATCGAGCACCTGCTCGACCTCGGCGAAACCGAGGCGGCCGAAGCACTCTCGCTCGGCGACCTCAACAGCTTCTACAAGGACGCTCGCGTCGCGTTCGACGCGTCCGACGAGTTCCAGGAGCGTTCCCGACAGCGCGTCGTCCTGCTCCAGGCCGGCGATCCCGAGACGATGCGACTGTGGGAGATCCTCGTCGATCTGTCCGCGGCCTACTTCAACACGGTGTACCGCAAGATGGGCGTGCTGCTCACCGACGACGACCTGGCCGGCGAGAGCCGGTACCAGCCGCTGATGCCCGACGTCATCGAACGTCTCCGTGCGGCAGGTCTGGTCGAGGAATCCGATGGCGCCGACGTCGTCTTCCCTCCCGGGTTCGAGAACCGTGACGGCGACCCACTCCCGCTGATCGTGCAGAAGGGGACCGGCGGCTTCAACTACGCGACCAGCGACCTCGCCTGCATCATCGACCGCACCGAACGGATCGGTGCGGACCTGATCCTCTACGTCGTCGATGCCGGCCAGTCGCAGCACTTCCAGATGGTGTTCGCCGTCGCGAAGATGGCAGGCTGGCTCGACGACGAGACCGACGCGGTGCACGTCCCGTTCGGCATCGTGCTGGGCACCGACCGCAAGCGCCTCAAGACTCGCTCAGGCGAGCCGGTGCGCCTCGTCGCACTGCTCGACGAGGCGGTCGCGCGCGCCGAAGCAGCGGTGGCCGAGAAGAACCCGGACCTCGAGCCGGACGTCCGCGCGGATGTGGCACGGTCGATCGGGATCGGGGCGGTGAAGTACGCCGACCTGTCGACCGATCGGATCAAGGACTACGTGTTCGACTTCGACCGGATGCTCGCCTTCGAGGGCAACACCGGCCCCTATCTGCAGTACGCGCATGCCCGGATCTGTTCGATCTTCCGGCGCGAGGGTGTCGACCGGGCCTCGGTACGTGCGGCATCCATCGAACTCGTGGAGCCGCAGGAACCGGCGTTGGCGCGTCAGATCCTCGCGTTCCCCACCGCCGTCGACGCGGCGCTCGAGACGTACAGCCCGCACAAGCTGTGCACGTACGTGTACGACCTGGCGACGGCGTTCAGCAGCTTCTACGAGCACTGTCGGATCAAGGGTTCGCCGGAGCCGATCTACTCGAGCCGACTCGCCCTCGCCGACCTCACGGCGCGTGTGCTCGAACGCTCGCTCGGACTGCTCGGCATCGACGCGCCGGAGCAGATGTGACCGCGCTCGATCGACGGTTGCTCTCCGACAACACGGAGATCGGCGCCGATGGGATGCTGACCGTCGGGGGCTGCTCGGTCGCGGCCGTGGCCGAGGAGTACGGCACGCCCGTGTTCATCTACGACGAGGCGCATCTGCGCGCTCGGTGTCGCGAGGCGGTGGAATCGTTCGGACGCGATCGGGCGATCTACGCGACGAAGGCGTTCCTGTGTCGGGCGATGGCCAGGCTCGCGTACGACGAGGGGATGTTGCTCGACGTCGCCTCCGGCGGGGAGCTGCACGTCGCGATGGCGGCCGGCGTGCCCGCGTCGGCGTGCACGTTGCACGGGAACAACAAGTCGGTCGCCGAGCTACGCCTTGCGATCGAGGCCGGGGTCCGTCATGTGATCGTGGATTCGTTCGACGAGTTCGACCGCATCGAGGCGTTGGTTGCCGGCGGCGCCGGCGCGGTGCCCGACGTCGTCCTGCGGATCACGCCGGGCGTCAGTGCCCACACCCATGAGTTCATCTCGACGGGCCAGAACGACTCGAAGTTCGGCTTCAACCTCGAGAACGGCGACGCACACCGTGCGGTCGATCGTGCTCGCCGGTCCGACGGGGTGAACCTCGTCGGGGTGCACTGCCACATCGGGTCGAACGTGTTCGAGGCCTCGTCGTTCGCCAAGGCTGCCGAGGTGATGGCCGACTTCGCGATCCCGCTCGACCTGCCCGAACTGGTGCTGGGCGGTGGACTCGGCGTTGCGTACGTGGAGGGCGAGGAGGCACCGTCGATCGCGCAGTGGGCGAGCGTGTTGCTCGATGCGTGCGAGTCGCTCGGCGTCCGCTCCCGCGTCAGCGTCGAGCCGGGACGATCGATCGCGGCCGCAGCGGCGATGACGGTGTACACCGTCGGCACGATCAAGGACATTCCCGGTGTGCGGACCTACGTGTCCGTCGATGGCGGGATGAGCGACAACCCACGTCCGGTCCTCTACGGCTCGGGGTACGAATCGTTCCTCCCGCGCGCCGTCGATGACCCGCGAGACCGGACCGCTCGACTCGTCGGCAAGCACTGCGAATCGGGTGATGTGTTGGCGTTCAACGCGCAGCTTCCCTCCGATGTCGAGGTCGGTGACCTGCTCGCGATGCCGGTGACCGGTGCATACGGCCACTCGATGGGATCGAACTACAACAAGATCACGCGCCCGCCGGTCGTGTTCTGTGCCGACGGTGACGCCCGATTGGTCGTACGGCGGGAGTCGTTCGACGACCTGCTGGCCACCGATGTCTTTTCGGGTCGATGAAGTCGGTCATACTGGGTGGACACACCAGACCCTGAGGAGGGCCGAACCATGGGATTGTTGGATTCGATCAAGAACATGATCGGCGGCAAGAAGCCGGAGATCAAGGACGGCATCGACAAGGGTGCTGATGCGATCGGCGACAAGGTCGGCGAGCACAAGGACAAGGTCGACAAGGGCGCCAGCATGGCCAAGGACGCCGTCGACAAGCTGCCCGACTGACACACCGCAGGACTTGATCCGCAACCATGTCGAAGTGGATCAACTTCCTGCTCGACCTGGTCCGCCAGGTGCAGGCCGCGCGGACCGAACGCGATCCGATCGCGGGCAAGACCACGCGTCGCAGCGAGCCGCCGACCGAAACGGTCGAGCGCGGTGTGCGCGTCGAATACACCCCCGAGATCGATGGGGACGCCGATCCCGGCGAGATCGTCTGGGCGTGGGTGCCCTACGAGGAGGACGCGAACCGCGGGAAGGACCGACCGGTCGTCGTGATCGGACGCGCGGGCACGCCGCAGGGTCAGCGGCTCGCCGGCGTCGCGCTGACGTCGAAGAACAAGGGTCGCCACGACCACGTCCCGGTCGGCACCGGGTCATGGGACCCGAAGCGACGGGACAGTTGGGCGAAGGTCGATCGATTGCTCCTCCTCGATGACGACGACGTACGCCGGGAAGGCGCGATCCTCGACCGCAACCGCTTCGACGACGTCGTCGGCAACGCCGCCGAGTACCACGACCTCGTCCGGACCTGACCGACGAGATCCACTGCGGTGAGCGATCTGGGAACGGGCGATCGCCCGTCGGTGTCGATCCCGTAGCCTGGCGCCGTGACCAACGATCTAGCTCCTGGCGACGCCGAAGGTGACGGCGTGACGACGCTGCGGGTCGGCGTCCTCGGATGCGGCAACGTCGGGGCAGCACTCGTCGACATCGTGCGCACTCGCGCCGACGCCGTCGAGCAGCGCACCGGCATCCGATTGGAGATCGCCCGCGTCGCGGTCCGCAACATGTCGGCACCACGAGACGTCGAGGTCGGCGACGACGTGCTGACCCACCATGCACTCGACGTGGTGACCGACCCCGACATCGATCTCGTCGTCGAGTCGATCGGTGGCATCGAACCGGCCCGCGAGTTGATCCTCGCCGCGCTGGCGCACGGCAAGCCCGTCGTCACCGCGAACAAGGAACTGCTCGCGAACGTCGGTGCCGAGCTCTACGCAGCCGCCGATGCAGCGGGCCGCGACCTGCTCTTCGAAGCCGCGGTCGCCGCCGGCATCCCGTTCGTGCGGGTGCTGCGCGAGAGCCTGTACGGCGAGCCGATCACCCGGGTGCTCGGGATCATCAACGGCACGACCAACTACATCCTCACCAAGATGACCGACGCGGTCGTGGCGGGAGGCGACGCCGACTACGGGGCGGCTCTCAAGGACGCTCAGGCGCTCGGATTCGCCGAGCGCGACCCCACCGCCGATGTCGAGGGCTACGACGCGGGGGCGAAAGCGGCGATCATCGCCACCGTGGCGTTCGGCAAGAAGGTCGTCGCCGGCGACGTGTACCACCAGGGCATCAGCGACGTCACGGCATCGGACCTCGCGATCGCTCGCCGCCTGGGGTACGTCGTGAAGATGCTCGGCATCGTCGAGCGGGACCCGGACTCCGACGAGATCAGCGTGCGCGTCCACCCGGCCATGGTCCCCGATCAGCATCCGCTCGCGACCGTGCGGGACAGTTTCAACGCGGTGTTCGTCGAAGGTGACTACGTCGATTCGGCTCTGTTCTACGGACGCGGCGCGGGCGGTGGGCCCACGGCGAGCGCGGTGTTCGGTGACCTGATCGATGCCGCGAAGAACCTGCGGTCGGGAACTCACGGCTCGGTCGGCACGCTCGGCAAGGCGACGATCAAGCCGATCGACGAGACCTCGGCGGAGTACCTGCTCGGCCTCGACGTCGCCGATCAGCCGGGCGTCCTGCACGCGGTCACCGGAGTGTTCTCGAAACACGGCGTGAGCATCCGTGCCGCCGAGCAGGAGGGCAACGGTCCTGACGCCCGGCTCGTGTTCATCACCCACGAGGCGCGGGAGAAGGACGTCCAGGCGACCGTGCGCGAGTTGAACGGACTCGACGTCGTGTACAAGGTCGGCGGCCTGATCCGGGTCATCGGAAACTGAGGGACGACGTCGTGCGCTATGTCTCCACCCGCGGTCGGGCCCCCGAACTCGGCTTCGCCGACGTGCTGCTCGCCGGACTCGCGAACGATGGCGGCTTGTACGTCCCGTCGCACTGGCCGAAGTTGACCCCCCGTCGCAGCAGCGCTGGTTCCTACGTGGACCGGGCCGTCGAGGTGATGCTGCCGTTCGTCGAGCCCGACATCGACGAGGTCACGCTCACGCACCTGTGCACCGAGGCGTACTCCACGTTCCGTCACCCCGCGGTGGTTCCGCTGGTCCAGACCGGAGCGAACCAGTGGGTGCAGGAGCTGTTCCACGGTCCGACACTCGCGTTCAAGGACGTCGCCCTGCAGCTGGTCGGCAAGATGTTCGACCACGTACTCGCGCAGCGCGGGCAGCGGGTGACGATCGTCGGAGCGACGAGTGGCGACACCGGTTCGGCCGCGATCGACGGTGTGTCCGGCTGCGACAACGTCGACATCGTGATCCTGTACCCGCTCGGCCGCACGAGTGACGTGCAGCGCCGACAGATGACGACGGTGGACGCCCCCAACGCCCACGCGGTCGCCGTCGAGGGAACGTTCGACGACTGTCAGGACCTCGTGAAGGCGATGTTCAACGACGCCGCGTTCCGGGAGCGCAACCGCCTCTCGGCCGTCAACTCGATCAACTGGGCGCGGGTGATGGCGCAGACGGTGTACTACGTCGTCGCGTCCGAGACGTTCGCCGAGCCGGCGACGTTCGTCGTGCCGACCGGCAACTTCGGCAACGTGCTCGCCGGCTGGATCGCACGGGAGATGGGCGCGCCGATCCGCGACTTCGTCCTCGCGTCGAACACGAACGACATCCTCACCCGCTTCGTCAACGACGGCGACATGACGGCGCGTCCGGTCGAACCGACGCTCAGCCCGTCGATGGACATCCAGGTGTCGTCGAACTTCGAGCGGCTGCTCTTCGAGATGAACGGTCGTGACGGCGGGATGACCAGCGAGCAACTGGACCAGTTCCGACAGGTCGGCCGCCTCGACGTGGAGCCCGATCAACGATCCGAATTCGTCGACGGGACGTTCCGTGCAGCGGCCTTCGACGACGACGCCACGTTGTCCGAGATCGAGCGCGTCCATGCCGACACCGGAATGTTCGTCGACCCGCACACCGCGACGGGGACCGCGGCGGCGCGGTTGTTCGGCGGTCCCGACGGCCCTCCCGGGCCGATGGTCACGCTGGCCACCGCGCACCCGGCGAAGTTCCCCGATGCGGTCGAACAGGCCACGGGGATCCGTCCCGAGTTGCCACCGCATCTGTCCGACCTGTTCGATCGGCACGAGCGCACGCAGACCGTGGCCAACGACCTCGACGAGGTGCAGGCGCTGGTCGAATCGTTGACCCGCTGACCGATTGCGTTGCAATCGCGAACGGACACCGAGTACCATCGTCGTCGTTCGGTTCTCACCGGACCGCACCTCGAGTTCCTCGAAGCGTGCGAATCTCTCAGGGGATCGACGTTGGCGCGTCGTTTGCATGTCGAATGCAGGTTGCGTCTCGGCCCCTTCCTCTGAACCAGACCTCGCCGTCGTTCTCCACCGGTGGCGAAAGAGAGGTATCCGATGGCCGCAGAGGCACTCGAACAGTCGGCGCTGGAAGGCAAAGACAAGGATCAACTCCTCCAGATCGCCAAGGCGCTCGGCGTCCGTGGCATCTCCAAGTTGAAGAAGGCCGACCTGGTCGGCGCGATCATCGACGCGACCGGCGGCGACGACGCTCCGGCGCCGTCGACGAACGGGTCGAAGCCGGCCGACACCGCGCAGAACGGCACGTCCGTGTCCGCAGCGACCGACAGCGCAGCGAGCGCAACCGACACCGGTACGGCCGAGGCATCGAAGGACGATGCGGCGGAGAACGAGGGGTCGAAGAACGACTCGGCCGCGGCCGACACGAAGAGCGGCGACGACGGTGTCGTGCTCGGACCCGATGGCGAACCGCTCGCCGACTGGGAGATCGAACTCCAGAAGCAGGGCGTCTCGACCGACACCACCGATGCCGACACCGACTCGAAGTCGGGCGACTCGAAGGACGACGCCGGCGGCCGCGACGAGAACGGTCGCCGCAACCGCAACTCCCAGCAGAACGACCAGCGCTCCGGTGGCGACCGCGACGGTCAGCGCGATGGTGGACGCGACGGTCAGAACCGGAACCGCAACAGCGGTGGCGGCCAGAACGACGGCGGCCAGAAGCAAGGCGGCAACCAGGGCGGCAACAACCAAGGTGGCGGCAACCAGGGCAACAACCAGGGCGGCGGCAACCGCAACTCGAACAACAATCGCAACGACGACGGCGGCGGCAACAACAAGCGTCGTCGTCGGCGTCGCAAGGGTGGCAACCGCGGCCAAGAGGGCCCCCAGGGCGACGACGTCGAGCTGCTCGACGACGACGGCCAGCCGCAGTCGAACGAGCCGATCGAGGTGTCGGGCTACCTCGACATGCGCGACGAGGGCTACGGCTTCCTGCGGATCAACGGGTACCTGCCGAGCAAGCAGGACGCGTACATCCCCGTCAAACTCGCCCGCCAGTACGGCCTCCGCAAGGGTGACCAACTGACCGGCAAGATGCGCCCGCCCCAGCGCAACGAGAAGAACCCGGCGCTGCTCGAGGTGCACACCGTCAACGGCGGTGACCCGGAGAAGGCGAAGAAGCGGCCCCGCTTCGAGAACCTGACGGCGCTGTTCCCGGACGAGAAGCTCCAGCTCGAGGACCCGTCCGACCCGACGAACATGACGGCGCGGATCATCGATCTGATCAGCCCGATCGGCAAGGGCCAGCGCGGGATCCTCGTCTCACCGCCGAAGGCCGGCAAGACGACGATCATGAAGACGATCGCCAAGATGGTCGAGAAGAACAACCCCGACGTCGAGCTGATCATGCTGCTCGTCGACGAACGTCCCGAAGAGGTCACCGACATCAAGCGGACGGTCAAGGGCGAGGTCATCTCCTCGACGTTCGACCGCCCGAGCGACGAGCACACTGCGATCGCCGAGATGACGATCGCGAAGGCCAAGCGAATGGTCGAGGACGGCAAGGACGTCGTCATCATGCTCGACGGGATCACTCGCCTCAGCCGCGCCTACAACCTCGCCGCTCCGGCGAGCGGCCGCATCCTGTCCGGCGGTATCGACGCCGGCGCGCTGTACCCGCCGAAGAAGTTCTTCGGTGCGGCCCGCAACGTCGAGGAGGGCGGCTCGCTGACGATCCTCGCCACCGCGCTGGTCGACACGAACAGCCGGATGGACGACGCGATCTTCGAGGAGTTCAAGGGCACGGGCAACATGGAGCTGCGCCTCGACCGCAAGGTCGCCGAGCGGCGCATCTACCCGGCCATCGACGTGGATGCCTCCTCCACGCGGCACGAAGAGCTGCTCTTCGACCGCAAGGAACTGCAGATGGTGTGGAAGCTGCGCCGCGTGCTCAGCGGCCTCGCCGCCGATGGCAATGCGGCTCCCGGCCTCGAGCTCCTGATGGACCGGCTCAAGACCTTCAAGTCGAACAGCGAGTTCCTCAGCGAGATCGCGAAGCAACCGGGCATGTAGTCCGTGGGGAACAACGGAGCGTCGATCGCGGTTGGATCCAGATAGCGTCAATCGGCGCTGATCTCGACGACGATCGACGGCACCGCAATCCCGCGGGGTCGGGCGTTCAGCCGTCACCACAGGATCGAAAGAGGAATCACGATGAAGACCGACATCCACCCCACCTACACCGACACGACCGTCAAGTGCTCGTGTGGCAATACGTTCACGACGAAGTCGACCGTCGAAGGCGACCTCACCGTCGAGCTCTGCAACGAGTGCCACCCGTTCTTCACCGGCAAGCAGAAGCTCGTCGACTCCGGTGGACGCGTCGAGCGCTTCAACAAGCGCTACGGCCGCCGCGAGGGCAAGCCCACCAACCTCGAGGAGTGATCCCCGGGCCGGCTCGTCCGGCCGGAATCATCGACTCCGAACTTCCAGATGCCGCCCGACCCGGGCGGCATCTGCCGTTTTCCAGCGATCGGGACCCGGTGGGGTGCCAGCCTCGCGTCACGCCGTCGAAGTCTGACGGTCGAGGAACTCGATCACCGCACGGTGGAACGTGTCACGGGATGCCAGTTCGTCGTGGATGAGATGACCGGCGCCCTCGACGACGAACACCTCGGTGGCGGGCGAGATGTCGGCGAACGCTCGTGCGAGATCGGGTGACGCGACAGCGTCGGGCTTCGCCGGGTCGGCGCACACGACGAGCGATGGCACCGCGAACGGCACGGTCGGGTCGACGAACGCCTCGATGTTTCCGGTGAGCACGGGGTCGAGCACCGACGCATCGCAACGCAGAAGTGATTCGGCCATCTGCTCGATCCCGTCGGGATGGAGGATGTCGCCGAACGTTCCGCCCGACGCCGACGGCGAGGCGGCGAGGATCGCCACCAGCGCATCGGCGGACACACCGGACGCCTGCAGCGCCGGGATCGACTCCCGCATCAGCGCGAACGCGTCGAGCAGTGAGTTGCCCTCCAGCGCCCGGTCCTCGCCGGCACCGAGTCCGAGCGGCGGGTCCTCCATGACGGCGGCCCGGGACGAGTTCGGGATGTCGTTGCGCGACCGCGGCCGTGGTCGCTCCGCCGAGCGAGTGTCCCATCACGATCGCCGGTTGACCCGCAACCTGTTCGAGTACGGCGACGGCGTCGCTCACGTATCCGGATGACGAATAGTCGTCGGGCGCCCGATCGGAGTCACCGTGCCCGCGGAAGTCGAGCCGGAGCACGCGAAAGCGTTCGGCCAGTTCCGGCACCAGCGCGTTCCAGGTCCCGGCAGACGAGGTGATGCCGTGCATCAGCAGGAGTGGAGGCGAGGACGGACTCCCGTCCTCGGTCACGTTCAGTTCGATGGAGCCGTGGCGAATCTTCACGATCCGAACCGTAGACCGCGGCAGGGAATCGTCGTCGCCATCGCCGAGAACGGTTGCGGCCGGCTGGTCACGCCGTTCCTCGAGGCGATGGAGGCGCCGGCGCGACCGAGCCACGGAATCCCGTCACCGGCCTCGGTAACGTCGAGGGCGATGACCAGTACCGGACCAGCCGAAGTCAGCGAGCGCCGTCGCCGGTTGCTCGCGATCAAGTTGCGTGCGCTCGTGTCCGACCACGTCGGCGATCCCGTCGACGTCGAGCCGGTCGAGTTCGGAACCGGTGCGGGTCTCGTCGTCGATGATGCCGCCTGGGTGATCGTCGACGGACCGGCCGGGCGCACCCTCGGAGCCAGCCTCGCGTGGGCGATCCGCCAGGGAGCGCGCTCCCTCGACGTGATCGTCGACAGCGAGGGCGGTCAACTCGCCCGCCGCGCCGACGGTTTCGATTTCCCGATCCGCGTGTGGTTCGCCGAGGAGCGGACGTTGCTCCCGGTCGTGGCGGAAGCGGTCCCGGCCGTGCCGACACCGTCGACCGAACATCTCGAACTCGTGCCGCTGATCGAGGCCGGGGGCGCTCGTCCACACACCGAGCGTGGCGTGGTCACCGGTGACGTGCGTGGACTGGAGGTGTGTCGCGTCGTCGACGAACCGACGATCGGACACTTCGCCGAGGTCAACGACGTCCCACCGGAACTCATCGCCGCCCGCGCCGACGACGGGGTCATCCTCGAGGTGGGGGTCGGCGCCAACGACCGCGAGGCGTTCCAACTGATCCACGGTCACGTGCCCAAGGTCGACGCGTTGTCCGACGTCGTGGCGTCGGTCTCCGAGGTCCGCAGCGTCGATGCTCCGCAGCATCCGCTCAACCGGATGGCACCCGAGCGGTTCCTCCGCTGGCAGGCCGCCGAGGACCCCGGCATCCTCGGCCTCGCATCGCTGGAACCCGCCGACCCGCCGGTGCCGCGCCAGAGCATGAAGCATCCGGAGCCATGCGTCGCGCGAGGGGTCGACACCGACGGCGCGCCGGTGGTCGTCGTGTTCTCCTCCGGCGTCGACCTCGACCTGGTTCCGTTCGTCGCCGACGTGTCGCTCGGCCTCACCGAGCCAGTCGCCCGGGTGATCGTCGCGCTCCCGCAGCGCGACCTGGTTCCGGTCACCCGTGACCTGGCCGGTCTCCTCGCCCGACCGGTCGAACTCGTCGAATGGTGAACCGATGACCGTGGACCGCCGCGCCCAGATCGTCGACGAGTACGAAACCCTCGAACACCAGCTCGCCGACCCCGAGGTGCTGGCCGACCCGGCTCAGCTGCGCGACGTGTCGAAGCGCTACAACGACCTCGGCCCCGTTGTCGAGAAGGTGCGTCGCTACAACGAGCGCAGCGGCGACGCCGAGGCCGCTCGGCAGATGCTCGACGGTTCGAGTGGCGACGAGCGACAGATGCTCGTCGACGAGATCGAGCAGGTCACGGCGGAACTCGCCGAACTCGATGTCGAACTCCGGGAGATGATGATCCCGAAGGATCCTCACGACGGTCGCGACGTGATCGTCGAGATTCGGGGCGCCGAGGGTGGCGAGGAGGCGAACCTCTTCGCTCGGGACCTCTACGAGATGTACGAGGCCTACGCCGGTTCGCAGAAGTGGAAGCTCGAGACGCTGTCGTCAGCGACGAGTGACATGGGCGGCTACAACGACATCACGTTCGTCGTCCATGGTGACACGGCCTGGCGTCACCTCAAGTACGAGGGTGGGCCGCACCGGGTTCAGCGCGTGCCGGTCACCGAGAGCCAGGGGCGCGTCCACACCTCGTCGGCCACCGTGTCGGTGCTGGCCGATGTCGACGACGTGGACGTCGAGGTGGACGAGCGGGACCTCGAGATCGACGTCTACCGGTCGAGTGGAGCGGGTGGACAGCACGTCAACACCACCGACTCGGCGGTACGGATCACTCATGTCCCGACCGGCGTCGTCGTCACGATGCAGGACGAGCGGTCGCAGCTCCAGAACCGCAATCGAGCGATGCAGGTGCTGCGTGCCCGATTGTTCGAACGCGCCGAGGCGGAGCGGGCGGCGGAACTGTCGAGCGAACGCCGGTCGCAGATCGGCGGAGGCGGCCGCAGCGAGAAGATTCGTACCTACAACTACAAGGAGAACCGGGTCACCGATCACCGGATCGGGTTCACGATCTACCGGCTCTCCGACATCCTCGGCGGTGACCTCGATCTGGTCGTGAACGCCCTCGCCACCGAGGAGCGCGCCCGCCTGCTCGCCGAAGGCCCCGACGACGATGTCGCGCACTGACGACAACGGGGACGGCGCCGAGCACACCGTCACGTGGCGTGAGTTGCTCGCGGAGACCCGGGGCCTGCTCGACGACGACACCCATGCCCGATGGATCTGTGAGACCGCGACCGGGTCGTCGCCGACCGAGTTCGCCGCGCTGCACGACCAAGCGGCGACCGAGCGAGCCGTCGCGCGCCTCGATGCGATGGTGGCGCGGGCGCGGTCGGGAGAACCGATCCAGTACGTGCTCGGCAGCTGGGGATTCCGGCACCTCGACCTCGCGATCGACGATCGGGTGCTGATCCCCCGACCGGAAACCGAACTGGTCGCCGAGACGGCGATCGAGCTCGCTGCGGCCTCGGGTCCGATCCGCAGGGTGGCCGATCTCGGAACGGGATCGGGTGCGATCGGACTGGCCATGGCCGATGAACTCCCGCACGAGGGCACGACGGTCTGGATCACCGACGCCTCGTCCGATGCGCTCGACGTCGCTCGCGCCAACCTGGCGGGGCTCGGGCGCTCGGCGGTGAACGTCGTCGTTCGACAGGGTTCCTGGACCGATGCCCTGACCGATGGTTCGAGCTTCGATGTGGTCGTGTCGAACCCGCCCTACGTGGCCGAGGCGTCGCCCGACATCGAGTCGCTCGTGTCGGAGTGGGAGCCCTCGACCGCGTTGTTCTCCGGATCCGACGGACTCGACGACATCCGTCGACTCGTCCGCGACGTTCCGCGCCGACTCCGTCCCGGCGGATGGCTCGTCCTCGAACACGGCCACGACCAGGGTGATGCCGTCCGCAGCCTGATGGAGGGTGCCGGCCTGAGCGAGGTCGAGACGCGTCGAGACCTGGCCGGCCACGACCGCATGACGCTCGGCCGCCGCCCCTCCCGTCTCTTCGCGTCACGGACCGGGTCGGCCCCGGTCCCTGACGCGGTGGTTGGTGTGCGATGTCTGGAGAACACGGTGTCGGACTATGCGCACCTGCTCCAGTGGCTCGCGACGCCGGAGGTGTTGGAGTGGTACGAGGGTCGGGACAAGACGTTCGACCTCGCCGACGTGCTCGCCGAGTACGGCCCGGACGGAGAACACGAACGGGATGGAACGATCCCGGCGATCATCGAACTCGACGGCGACCCGATCGGCTACATCCAGCTGTACGAACTCGACGACCCGGACGATGCGGCCGGCTTCGATCTCGACGACGGTCGCGGCATCTGGTCGTTCGACCTCTACCTCGGTCGCCCCGATCTGTTCGGCCAGGGGATCGGCCGAACCGTGTGCCGAGCGACCGCGGAGTATCTCCTCGCCGTGCGCGGAGCTCGCGACGTCGTGATCGTTCCCCATGTCGAGAACTCGCGTGCGATCGCGGCGTACCGGGGAGCAGGCTTCGTCGGGGACCACGTCGTCCACGAGCACGAAATGCACGAAGGCGTCATGCGTGACGCCCTGCGGTTGCACTACCGCCCGACCGTCTGATCGCCCAGGGGGAATCCTGCTCGGGTACGTGAACGTACGTCGGGGACGGCTTCCTGGGATCGCGACCCCGCTGCCACGATCGGGAGCGGACAGCCGTCGATGTTCAGCCGAAGCGGACGGCGACTTCGGCGAGGATCGTGCCCTCCTCGGGGCTGACTGCTTCGTTGGCGCCGGCGACATCTCGCGCCGCCGAGAACAGGGCGGAGCGGAGCACCCGGCTGCTGATCGTCGAGTCGATCTCGTCGAGGTACTCGGCGGTCCGGCCGTGTTCGATCGCACGCCGTGACTCCTCGATCGCCGGCCGGAGGTAGTCCTCGAACGGGAAGTCGTCACCGCGCCACTCTGCGCTGATCTCGCGCACGACGTCGACCTCCACGTCGTCGATGTGATCGTCGGCGAGCATCACGAGGGTGAGCAACTGCAAGGCCGCGCGGTGTTCGTTGTCGGCGGTGGCGTGTACCGCGACGCCGCGGTACAGGTCGGCGAGTTCGTTCATTGCGTCGATCCTGTCAGATCCCGAGCGAGCGCACGCGCCAAGAAGTCGACTTGGTGCAGGAGCAGGTTCTCCGCGACGACCTCCTGCGGCGTCATGTGCGTCACGCCCACCAGCGGAAGGACCTCGTGGGGTCGTCCGGCTGCGAGCAGGGCGGAGGACATCTGCAACGTGTGCGCCGCGACGACGTTGTCGTCGGCGAGCCCGTGGATCAGGAGCAGCGGGCGCTCGAGGCCGGCCGCGAGGGGGAGGAGCGAGTTGGCGTCGTAGGTCGATGCACCCTCCGATGTGGTGGGGTCGCCGAGGTACCGCTCGGTGTAGTGCGTGTCGTACAGCCGCCACTCGGTCACGGGCGCTCCGGCGATCGCCGCGTGGAAGACGTCCGGCCGGCGGAGCACGGCGAGCGCGGCGAGAAAGCCACCGAAGCTCCATCCACGGATCGCCACCCGGTCGAGGTCGAGCATCGGGAACCGTTCGGCGCACGCGTGGAGCGCGTCGATCTGATCGTCGAGTGGCGGGTTGGAGAGGTCGTGCCGGACCGACCGTTCCCAGGCGGCACCGCGCCCCGCGGTTCCCCGCCCGTCGGACACGATCACGGCGTACCCCTGGTCGGCGAACCACTGTGACGACAGGTGGGAGTTGTAGCTGGTGGTGACGCGTTGAGCGTGGGGCCCGCCGTACGGGTCGAGCAGCACGGGCAACGGAGCGTCGTCCTCCGGGTCCCGCCCGCTCGGCAGCAGCACCGCGGTCGAGAGCTCACGATCGCCCGCACGCAGCAACGTGATGCTCGGAGCGATCGTGGGTACTTCGGCATGAGTGACGAGCTGCGGGCCGTCGAGCGCTCCGCCTGTCATCACCGTGTGCGTTGCGCCCGGACCCTCGAGCGATGTCGAGCGGAGGACCGTCGTCGGTCCGCCGACCGAGGCGCCGTGGATGCCCGCCGATTCGGACAGCCGGCCCCGCGTCGTGGACCAGACCTGCAGTTCGGTCGGTGCGTCGAGTGCGTTCGCGAGGTACACGACCTCGTCGCCGGTCGCTGCGACGACCGACCGCACCTGGAGGTCGGTCGGGGTGATGGCGTTCCCGTCGACGTAGAGGCGTCGAAGCCCGTCGCGATCCGAGGCGGTCAGCACGGCACCCTCGTCGGTGAGCCGGGGCGCGCCGGGAACGTTCTCCACCCACGCGTCATCCGCGTCGTTCGCGACCTCGGTCACCACGCCGGTCACCGCATTCACGGTCATCGTCGAGGTCCGCCGCTGATCGCGCGACTGCACGGAGATGAGCAGCCCCTGCTCGCTCCAGTCGACCGTGGCCAGATAGGGGAACGCGTTGCCGTCCCAGTCGACGTCCACACGGGAGCCGTCGATGCCCACGATGTGCAGCGACACCGAGGGGTTGTCGGTTCCTGCCGCTGGGTAGCGCACGGTGCGCGCCGCACGTCCCGGTTCCGCCGGGTCGGCGATCGTCCATTCGGCGACCGGACCGTCGTCGACACGACACACGGCGATCGCCTCACCGTCGGGGCTCCACCAGTACCCGCGGAACCGGTGCATCTCCTCGGCGGCGATGAAGTCGGCGCCACCCCATGACACCGCGTTCTCGTTCGTGGCGTTCCCCGCGATCACGCGCGACGTGCCGTCGAGATCGGCGACGCGCAGGGTGGCGCCGCTGACGTAGGCGACGCGCCGTGCCGTCGGGTCGGGTCGTGGGTCGTGAACCGGACCCTCCACCGGAAGTCGCCGCGATGTCCCGCTCACGAGTCCGGCCGTGAACAACTCGCCGTTGAGCGCGAATGCGGCCACCCGACACTCGCCATCGGTTGCGTATGCCGTGATGCCGGTGGCGCCGTCGCGCATTCGTTCGCGTCGAGCGCGTTCGGAATCGGTCAGCTCGCCGGTCGCCGGATCGTCCAGTCCGAGCAGGGCGCGCGGATCCGCGACCAGGCGCTCCTCGCCCTTCTCGACATCGAACTCCCACAGCGCGTTGACCGGGTCGTCGCCCGCTGAGCTGCGCAGGAACACGACACGGCGCCCGTCGGGGGACACCTTCACGTCTCGTGGAACGCCGAGCGTGAACCGTTGCGTCCGGGCGTACTGGCGGGGAAACGAGTCGCTCACGCGGCTCATCGTACGTTCATCGGATGCGCGGGTCGCTGGCGCGAATCGCGTCGAGCACGATGTCGAACGCGGCCTCGGAATCCACATCGGTGAGCACGTCACAGTTCGGTGCTTGGCGTTCGAGCAACTTCCGTTCGTCGATGACCGTCATGCCGGCCGTGAGGTCGCCGGTGGTCTCGACGGCCACGTGTCGACGACGACGCGAGAACAGGTCGGGATGGGTCACCGCCAGGACCGCCAGCGGATCGTGGAGCGCGGCACCGCGCATCGATCCGTCGTCGTGTCGGGTCAGGTAGGTCCCCGAGAAGAACTCGAACAGGCCGGTCAGGATCTCGGCGAGCTGCCCGGGCAGCGCACGCGTTGCGTCGATACGTTCGGGCGTGACCTGGAACCGGTGGGTGACATCGAGACCGGCCATCACCAGCGATCCGGGCGCGTGCTCGAACGTCTCGAACACGATCGCGGCGGCGTGAGGATCGGCCCAGATGTTGAACTCGGCGACGGCCGAGCGGTTGCCGAAACTCCCGCCGCCCATCAGTGACACGCCGGCGATCCGCTCGGCGATGTCCGGTGCCTGACGGAGCGCGAGACCGATGTTGGTCAGTGGTCCGGTCGGCACGAGCCAGAGGCCCTCTTCCGCCCGGCAGGTGTCGATGATGAAGCCGACGCCGTCGGTGCCGTCCAGTGGCGTGACCGGTGTCGGCAGATCGGCACCGTCGAGACCGGACTCACCGTGCACGGACGGTGCGTGATGGGGTTTGGCGACGATCGGATGTCCGCACCCGCGGTGCACCGGAGCGTCGATCCCGATCAGGTCGCGCATCACCAGCGCGTTGTGGGTGGTGCGTTCGAGGTCGGCATTCCCGCCGACGGTGACGATCCCGCGGACGTCCGCCACGTGTGCGGCCACGATGAGCGCGACCGCGTCGTCGTGGCCCGGATCGCAGTCGACGATCATCCGGGGGCGTGTGTCCGGGGTGCCTGCGCTGTCGCTCATGACGCTGAGCTTCGCAGTCCGACGAGTTCGAGTGTGCCCAATCCGATCAGGATGCCGAACGACCAACCGCCGATCACGTCGGCGGGAAGGTGGACCCCGTGAACGATGCGCGCCACTCCGACGAGACCGGCGAGCGCGGCGGCAACCCAACGCCACCCAGGTGGGGTGGCAGCGATCGCGAGAACCGCCGCGGTGGCCGCGACGGCGCTGTGCCCGGACACGAAACCGAGCCCGGATCCGTCGCCCTCGCGGATCAGGATCTCCGGCAGGTAGCTGCCCGGGCGGTCCCGCGCCACCAGGCGTTTGACCCCTTTTGCCCCGAACCAGGCGACGAAGCCCGCGCCGACGGTCGCCGCAGCGAGCAGTCGATCTCGACGGAACGCCAGGATCCCCGCCGCCACGATCAGCGGTCCGCCGAGCGTGCCGAGTTGCATGATCGGATAGAGCGCTGTCGCCGCGGCGTCCGGCACGTCGTTGATCCACTCGGTCATCCGGAGTTCCCACGCGGGGACCGGCTGGCGGACGGCGACGGCAGCGGAGCCGACGAGTCCGACGAGGCACGCACCGGTGGCGACCAGTCGCCCGGTCGCGGTGCCGATCGGGAGCTCGACGCGTTCGGTCATGGCCGACACTTCATCATGCTGGTCGAATCCTGCCAAACTGCCCGGCAGCATGGAGCCGACCGAAGCGATCACCGACGTCGATCCGGCCCACCAGGAGGGTTCGGAGCGAACGGGCGACGGGGCGCGGGAAGTGGTCACCCGGCGTTATGTGCGGTCGCCGCAGGACGTGCTCCGACTCGTGGTCTTCGGCGTCGCGTCGCTGCTCCTCATCGCGGCAACGATCTGGCTCGAGGAAGCCGTGGTCGGTGTCGAGGAGGACATCGTTGCGCTGTTCGGGTTCCTGAGTCCGGCGATCGAACGGGTACTCAACGGCAGCGTCGAGATCGTCGCAGCGCTCGCCGCCGTGCTCGTGTTCGTGGTTCCGCTCGTCACACGGCGGTACCGACTCTTCGGGTACATCTTCGCCGCCAATGCGCTTGCCTTCGTCTCGATGTCGGGCATCCAACGGCTGGTCGATCGCGAGACATCCCCGAGCGTCGCCAACGAGCTGGCGGAACGGGCGGGGATCACCAACAACGGGACGTCCTCGGGTTCGATCGGTCTCGCTCAGATGGCGGCGGCCTTCATCGTGCTCGCTCCGTTCGTGTCCAAGCGGTGGCGCCGTACCGGGGCGGTGATCGTCTCGCTGATCCTGCTCGTCCGGCTGCTCGTATCGCTGCGGTTGCCGGCCGAGGTCTTCCTCGCGTTGCCCGTCGGCGCATTCTGCGGCGCGCTCGTGCTCCTCGCGTTCGGGCGGCCGGACCGGCGTCCGACCCTTGCTGCAGTTGCCGCAGCCCTCGGCGACGCCGGGCTTCCGGTCTCGGAGGTCCATCCGGCGTCCGTCGATGCCCGCGGCTCGACGCCCTACTTCGCGACGATGACCGACGGGACGGGCCTCTTCGTCAAGGTGCTCGGCTCGCAGGAGCGCGCCGCCGACCTGCTGTTTCGTGTGTATCGGTTCATCCGGTTCAAGAACGTCGGCGACGACCGTCCGTTCTCCTCGCTCCGCCGCGCGATCGAGCACGAAGCGCTGATCGCATTGCTCGCCCGAGACGTGGGAATTCGCACGCCCCGGCTACGCGGAATCGTGGACGTCGGCGCCGACTCGATGCTGCTCGCGTACGAGATGATCGACGGGGCGTCACTCGATGGCGTGTCCGACGACCGGGTGACCGACGAACTGATGCGGTCGATCTGGGCGCAGATCGAAGACCTTCGGTCGCGCCGGATCGCGCACCGCGACCTGCGTCGCGCCAATGTGTTCGTCGGAAGTGACGATGTTCCGTGGATCATCGATTTCGGGTTCTCCGAAGCGGCGGTGCCCCAGACGATCCTCGACGCCGACGTCGCTCAGATGATGGCGTCGCTGTCGGTCGTCGTCGGGGCGGAGCGGGCGGCCGTCGCCGCGATCGACGTGCTCGGAACGGACGCGGTCGGCGAGGCGTTGCCGCGCCTGCAGGCCAAGGCGCTCAGCGGAGCGACCCAGACCGCGCTGAAGCAGCATCCGGGGCTCCTCGAGGACCTGCAGCGGCAGGTGATCGACCGATGTGGGGTCGAACAGGTCGAGTTCGTGGCGCTGGAACGCGCCAACCGCAAGACGATCCTGATGGTTGTGGTGCTCGCGCTGGCCACCTATTTCCTGTTCCCGCAGCTGGCCGATCTCCCGGGCATCGTCGATCAGGTCGAAGATGCGAACTGGGGTTGGACACCGCTCATCATCCTCGCCTCGGCCTTCACCTATGTGGGAGCGGCCATGGGAATCGCCGGGTCGATCCCCGACCGGCTGCCCGGCGGCCCGTTGTTCATGGCGAGCGTCGCATCGTCGTTCGCGAGCAAGCTCGCGCCTGCCGGGCTGGGAGGCATGGCGCTGAACGTGCGGTTCCTCCAGAAGCAGGGTGTCGATCGTGCGGTCGCGGTGTCGGGAGTCGGCTTGAACACCGTCGGCGGCATCGTCGGACACGTCACGCTCATCGGGGTGTTCCTGGTCTGGGCGGGGCGTGACGCCTTCGGCAGCTTCTCGCTCCCGGACCCGAAGTGGTTCGTCGTCGGGCTGGCGATCATCGCGGCGATGTTCCTGATCGGCATCGCGATCCCCGGGACGCGGCGGATGATGAGCGAGAAGCTGCTCCCGGTGCTCGCTCGGGCGTTCGACGGGGTGGGCGAGGTGTTGCGTCGGCCGAGCAAGACGATCCTGCTGCTCGGTGGATCGACGCTGCTGACGCTCGCCTACCTCACCACGCTCTACCTCAGCATCGCCGCGTTCGGCGGTGGACTCCCGTTCGCGACCGTCGGGGCCGTGTACCTCGTCGGTTCCGCGGTCGCGCAGGCCGCGCCGACTCCGGGCGGCCTGGGGGCGATGGAAGCGGCGCTGATCAGTGGTCTCGTCGCCGCCGGCCTCGACGACACGATCGCCGTCCCGGCGGTGTTCCTCTACCGGTTGTTCACCTTCTGGGTCCCGGTCCTGCCCGGCTGGCTCTCGTTCCAGTGGCTCCAACGCCACGAATACCTCTGACCCCACCACCCGCCATTCTGTTCTCGTGAACAGTTCTGGCGCTCCGTGCGCGA